>NZ_DASYCH010000101.1:0-33409 GCF_036500295.1 Puia sp.
ATCGTTCAAATAGTTGCGAGATTGCAGCTAATAACTCGGACGCACCGTGCCAAAATTTACATTCAACCACAAACAGGTTGCTTCCGTCTTTTGCATATTTTAATAAGATATCAGTCTTTCCGCTACGATTAAATGTTTCACCCGTTGCGGTAGTGCCATCGTAGCGAGTCTCCAAAACAAATAAAAACTGTTCTATTACCCTTCCTCGTCCTTATTTTGGTATAAAAGTGGGCTTTTTCTCCATGTTTTTGCCAGATTCATACACAACTTTTAAGATGTCGTTGTACATCTCAGAACTCATCATTGGTTCCGAAGAAAACTCCTTGGACTTTGATATTGTTGGCTGTGGAATATCCCGGTTCCTTCCTTTCATTGTCAAAATCGCTTAATGAAATTTCATTGAATGCACGCATAGAAATTTATTACTTTTATAAGCACTCTTTTAAACCGACAAATAATTTCAACTTAAAGTTAGCGATAGTAACTCCCTTTTCAGCATAGTCGTTATTTGGAAAACATCACCTCAAACTCCCCTTTGGTAAGAATCTTCAGTTTCTTGAATTTCTTTTCCAGATTAGTTTTTTCGGAAAGAATATTTTTATCGCCCGAGGTGATAAAGCCAGATGACGTTTGAAGGGCAAGCGCGATCAGGTAGTCGTCATCTTTATCTGCAGGGATATACCGCTTAATGGGATAGGTAAGATCAAAAGGCGCGGTAGCCCCTATTATAACTTTTAATGCGTAAGGAACATTGACCCTGTATCTTGCCAGTCGGGGATACAGCAAGACTCGTGCAACTTCTGAGAGTAGTTCATCACAATGAAATACGGTTAGATCATTGTCGGCAATGATCTCGATTAGATTCTGTTCCGTTTCGGTGATCAAATAACTAACCCAAATATTGGCGTCTAACACAAACCTATTTACCCGCATAGATTTTCCGGGATTCATGCTTCCACAAATCTATTTCTTCCAGGGTAGGAGGCTTTACGCCTCTTCGGGGCCGGGCTGCCGGTCGCACCCCATCTTTTTGCATTTTTTTGACCCTCAACTTCGCAAGAAGTATCTGAAGCTCAAGTTTATCGAGCTTCTTCGCCTCTTTTATGATTTGGTCAAGAGTTTCCTGTTTTGTCATTACTTGTGCCATAGAATAATGGTAAGTTCAACTTATTACAAATTTATCTATTTTCAGCGAATTTTTGAAACCAAACTTCAGTCCATAACCGTAACTTTATACCAAACCCTTCCGGTCATGGACTACGCAAAATTCGCCATCCTCCTCACCATCGTTCTTACGATCATCATAGCGGTCGAAGCAAAAAAATCCGTCTTCAAACTATTCGGCATTCCCCAAAACAAACCCCTTAGAATGGAATGGCGCGCCTATCTGATTTGCTGCATGCTCCTGGGTGCCTTCATCGCCATGGGAATCACCTTCGTGGTTAAATCGATCGCCGAAGCTGTAGTGCATTAATACGGTCATGAAATGGCGCGTTTAGTGTAATTTTGCCCCATGGAATTCCTCGAGGTCGCCCTCCCGCATATCGCGTTCACCCTGAAAAAAAACCAACGCCTAGCCATCGCCGGCGAAACCGGTTCCGGCAAAAGCACCCTCCTCAAGATCATCGCCGGTCTCGCCGCCCCCAAAGCCGTTCCGCAGTCTCCCTCCGCAGCAAACTCCCCCGAAGCAAACTCCGCAAACCCAAAGCCTGCCCCCGCAAACTCACCTGCAACCACCCCCTCAAACCCCCAGTCTTCGCCCGCAGCAAACTCACCCGCAACCACCCACGCCGTCTTCTTCGAATCAACCCGCGTCCTCACCCCCCTCGAACGCCTCATCCCCGGCCAGCCCGGCATCGCCTATCTCTCCCAGGACTTCCCCCTCTGGCACAACTACCGCGTCTCCGAAGTCCTCGACTACAACAACGACCTCGACCCCGCCGACGCCGCAACCCTCTATCGTCTCTGTCATATCGACCACCTCCTCGGCCGTCGCACCGACCAACTCTCCGGCGGCGAACGCCAGCGCATCGCCCTCGCCCGCCTGCTCGTCCACCCGCCCCGCCTCCTGCTGCTCGACGAGCCCTTCAGCAATCTCGACATGATCCACAAACGCACCCTCAAGTCCGTCCTCAAAGGCATCGCCGAAAAATACGCCATCACCCTCATCCTCGTCTCCCACGACCCCTATGACACCCTCACCTGGGCCGACCTGCTCATCGTGCTAAAAGATGGCGGCCTCGTGCAGTCCGGCTCACCCCGCGATGTCTATGAACAGCCCATCGATGAATATGTAGCCGGTCTCCTCGGCGACTACACCCTCGCCAACGGCGGTTTTATTCGCCCCGAAGCCCAAACAGCCTTCTTTTTTTCCACACATCCTTAAAATCGACCCCGCAGCGCCGTCCTTCCCTACCTTCGCTACCCAAACAAATTCACCATGAGAAATGTCTTTGGCCTCCTGGCCTTGTCTGCCTTGTTATTGAGTCAACAGGCGGTCCATGCCCAAACCGGCGCCAACCAAGCCGGCGGAAGCAACTACGACCCCCACGAAGCCTTCGCCCCCCTGTTCTATCCCGCCTACGGCGACGACGTCCGAACTGCCGCAGGCACCCCGGGTCCCAAGTATTGGCAAAACAGTGCCGACTACAAGATCGACGCCAGCCTCGACCCCGAGACCCACGGCCTCACCGGCTCCGTCACCATCACCTATAAGAATAACAGCCCGATCGATCTGCCCTTCGTCTGGCTCCAGGTCGATCAGAATATCTATAGTCTCAAATCCCGCGGTGTCGCCATCACCGATCTCTCCGGCGGCCGCTGGGCCAACCGCGACCAGTTCGACGGCGGCTATAGCTTCGAATCCGTCCAGATCATCAACCCCGCTACCAATGTAGCGACGAAGGCGGACTACCTCGTCTCCGACACCCGTATGCAGGTAAAACTGCCTACGAGCCTCAAGACCGGCGGCGTCCTCAAACTCAAAATAGCATACAAGTTCATCGTTCCCCAATACGGCACTGATCGCTGCGGCCGTCTCGAGACGAAGAATGGCTGGATCTATGAGGTCGCCCAGTGGTACCCCCGCATGTGCGTCTTCGATAACGTCCTCGGCTGGAACACCCAGCCTTATCTTGGCCAGGGCGAGTTTTATCTCGAATACGGCAACATCGAATACAACGTCAACGTCCCCTCCGAAATGATCGTCGGCGGCAGCGGCGAACTCCTCAACCCCGGCGAGGTCCTCACTCCGACGCAGCTCAAACGCTATACCGCGGCAAAGGCCAGCGAAAAAACCGTCGCCCTCCGCAGCGAAAGCGAACTGGGTGACGCCTCCAGCCGCCCGCAGGGCAAACGCCTCACCTGGCGCTTCAAATGCACCAACACCCGCGACGTAGCCTGGGCCGCTTCGAAAGCCTTTATCTGGGACGCGGCGCGCATCGACCTCCCCAGCGGTAAGAAAGCCCTCGCCCAGTCGCTCTATCCCGTGGAAAGCGCCGGCGACTCCGCCTGGGGCCGCAGCACCGAATATGTCAAAGGTTGCATCGAATTCTACTCTAAATATCTGTATGAGTTCTCCTATCCTTCCGCGACCAACATCGCCGGCATCGTCGGAGGTATGGAATATCCCGGCATCGTCTTCTGCGGAAGCCGCAGCCGCAAAGGCAACCTCTGGGGCGTTACCCGGCACGAGTTCGGCCACAACTGGTTCCCGATGATCGTCGGCAGCAACGAACGCAAATACTCCTGGATGGATGAGGGTTTCAATACCTACATCAATACCGTGGCCGACTCTGCGTTCAACAACGGCGAGTATCTCCGGCCCATCAGAAGCCGTTCCCGTATGGCGGCGCCGTATTTCAATTCCGTCAATCCGATGATGAGCATCCCCGACCAGGAACCCGCCCGCGAATGGGGGATCCTCTCGTATAACAAACCCGGCACCGGCCTCGAACTGCTGCGTGAAGAGGTTCTCGGCAAGGGCCGCTTCGACTATGCCTTCCGGTATTATGTGCATGCCTGGGCCTTCAAACATCCCACTCCTTATGACTTCTTCCATGCCATGGAGAATGCCTCCGGCGAAACCCTCGACTGGTTCTGGCGCGGCTGGGTCTTCAACAACTGGAAGATCGACCAGGCCGTCTCCGCCGTGGAATATGTTCAGGGCGACCCGGCGAAGGGTGCCACGATCACCATCGAGAACCGGGAGAAGCTGCCGATGCCCGTCACCGTCGAAGTAAAAGAGGAGAACGGTACGACCAATCGCATGCAGCTTCCCGTCGAGATATGGATGAAAGGCGCCACCTGGAAGTTCCATTATCCTTCTACGGGCAAGATCACCCAGGTCACCATCGACCCCGATCAGCGCTATCCCGACAGCGATACCAACAACAATACTTTCAAGCCGCAATAGCAAAACCGGCCCGCCGCGGCGGCCCTCTAATTCGAGCCCGCCCGGCGCCACAAAGCCCCTTCAATTAACATTGGAGGGGCTTCCCCCGGCAAACAATATTTGCCGGACATAAGCAGAAAAAGAGACCCCTTCTTTTAACACTGGAGGGGTCTCTTTTTGCGTATATTTGTATACACTCAAGCTCAATTCAATGGCACAAAAGAAAGTTCTCCCCGCATCGATCACTATCTTCGGGGCCAAAGGCGATCTCACCTGGCGTAAACTCATCCCCGCTCTTTATAACCTCTACATCGACCACCATCTCTCGCAGACCTTCCACATCTTCTGCGTTGACTTCCTCGCCGTCGACGATGCCGCCTACCGCGACTGGCTCCTCACCGGTGTCAACGAATTCAGCCGCACCGGCCGCGCCGACGCCCAGAAATGGACCGAATTCGCCCGGCATATCACCTATGTCCAGGGCGACTTCATGAAAAAAGATACCTACGACGCGCTAAAGAAAAACGTTCAGAAATTCGAAAAAGATGAGAACATCCGCGGCGTACGCATGTTCTACTTCGCCGTCGCACCCCGGTTTATCGAGGTCATCGCCGACGCCCTCTGTATTCAGAAACTCTGCAACCGCGACAACCTCGACCGCATCGTCGTCGAAAAGCCCTTTGGTACCGACCTCGACTCGGCCCGCAAACTCAACCGCTATCTCGCCAAACGATTCAAGGAAAAGCAGATCTATCATATCGACCACTACCTCGGCAAGGAGATGGTGCAGAACATCCTCGCCTTCCGCTTCGCCAATCATGTCTTCGAACCGCTGTGGAATAATGAGTACATCGACCATATCCAGATCAGCGTCGCCGAAGAGGTCAGCGTCGGCAAGCGCGGCGGCTACTACGACAGCAGCGGCGCCCTCCGCGACATGATCCAGAACCACCTGCTACAGCTGCTCTGTATCGTTGCCATGGACTGCCCCAAAGCCTATGAGGCCGAAGCCATCCGTGATGCCAAGATAAAAGTCCTCAAGAGTGTTCGCATCTACAATACCGAACAGGTGTTCAAAAACGTCGTCCGCGGCCAGTACGCCGCCGGTGTCGTCAACGGCCAGGCCCGCAAAGCCTATCGCGAAGAAGAACAGGTGAAACCCGACTCCAACACCGAGACCTTCGTGGCCGCCCGCTTCCTGATCGAAAGTCCCCGCTGGAAAGGCGTCCCCTTCTTTTTGCGCACCGGTAAGAATATGGAGCGGCAATCCACGACGATCATGATCCAGTTCAAGGAGACGCCTCATAAGATATTCAAGGATGACATCACGCCCAACAAGCTCATCATCTCTATCCAGCCCGAACTCGAGATCGGCCTCCTCTTCGAAGGCAAGGTACCCGGCCTCCATATGAAACTCCTTCCCATGGAAATGGACTTCATGTACAAGGACGCGTATATCGAATCCCTGCCCGAAGCCTACGAAGCCCTCCTCCTCGATGTCCTCGACGGCGAAGCCACGCAGTTCATGCGCGCCGACCAGATCGAATGGGCCTGGAAAGTCGTCATGCCCATGCTCGACGCCTGGAAGAAGAATCCCAAAAAGCAATTGCAATTTTACGAATCCGGCACCTGGGGCCCCGCCTCGGCGAACGCGCTCCTCAAACCCTTCGCAAAGGAATGGTTCCACCTCGCGCACAAACCCGCCACCACCCTGCCCGAACCCGCCGCCAAAGCCCAACAAGTCGCCGCAACATAGCCCTCATCAGGGCGTCCCCCGCGGCCGCGCCGCAAACCAACGCGATGCGCGGCCGCGGGTCGGGCTCTCTGTCGCACACGGTGCTCCTGCCGATCCCTGACGCATTTCCTGCGGCTAGCGAATTTCTCTACATAAAATAGATACTGAGGCTTTATCCCTTTGCGGGACACTATGTCGATTTTATGGCGGAAGGTGTCTTCCAATTCATGGGCGAGGCGGATATAGTCAAAACCATCAATTCTGCCGTTAAAGTCAACGAGAATGTCTATATCGCTGTTCTCGTTGAAGTCCCCTCTGGCATATGAGCCAAAGATCCCCAATTCGGAAATGGGATACTTCTCCGTTAGCTGAGCTTTTTTATCTCTTAGAATGGTCAATATCTGCTCTGTAGTATACATTGCAATCAAATCTACAAAAAGTATTTCGAACATTCGAATAAGGGCTAATTACCCCCAACCGGCTTAATCCGGTTACCACCTCGAGATAAACCTACCGCAAGCCAAAATACCATCTCGCCATATACGCCGCCGGCAACCCGATGGCCACCACCAGGATCAGCCAATTGACAATCGCGAATCCCAGGGAGAACGGTCTCGGCGCAGCCTTCGATGACGGCACCACGATGAGGTTCATGACGACCCACATAAACGCCCCATACGCAAAAGCCGCAAGCAGCGGACAGAACCCCAACCACGCCATATAAGGGTACAACCCGAAATAGGCAGCGACAAAACTCATGGCAATAAGGAAATGGAACGCCAGACCCATCAGCACCATGCGCCCCCCGCCGGCAAATGCCGTTTTGCCATACACGGCGCTGGCAATATATCGGAAAAGTAACGCGGGGTTCTTGTTGCCCCTCACCAGAAACAAAAGCGTCGCCGCGACCGCATCCAAAAAGCCCGCCAGTAACCCCGTTAATAAGACGATCATTTTTGATCAAAAGTATTGCCCGGACGCTATTCCCGTTTTGTAAAAACGCGACAATTCTGACGGCCGCAGCCCGGCATATCTCTTGAATTCATGGGTCAGATGAGCATGGTCATAATATCCAAGCTCAAAGGCGAGACGCAGCAGGCTTTCTTCCGCGACCCCGGACCTGCCTTCTACAGCATCCGGCTGTTTCAACTGGCGCAACCGCCGCAAGACCTCCTGGAACCGGATGATGGTAATGAATTCTTTCGGCGGGATGCCCACCGTTTCCCGGAAGATCCTTTCCAGCGTCCGTTTGCTGACATGCCATTCCTTCGCCAGGTCCTCGACGGCCACCTGCCCCTTGCGATGATACACCGATTTGTAGATGGAGATAAAGTCGTGACCCGCAATCCTCCTCTTACCCGCCGCATTCATCTTTACCCGGAAATAGTCATCCAGCCCCAATGGCGATCCACCCATTTTTCGCAACAACTCAAAAAGCTCGTTGTCGGAGAACTCGCTGATGCTGTCGACAGAATCGGCCATGGACATCCCGAACATTGCAAAAAGACCTCCTGCCTTGAAGCGGACTCCGGCAAACGAAGCTGCCGCCCCGGTACTCACGATCCCATAGGCGGTCATGGTACCCGCCAGATACATCTGCCCGGGTTCAAAAGCGAGCGGCACATCCAGCCGCGCCAAAGGATTATAATAGGCGGTGGAGTTCCCTGTATTGACAAGGACATCCGCACAGCCGTCGGCATACACCCTTCTCCGGTGACCGTCGGCGGAATCCAGTTGCCTAACCCAATACGCATCGATATGATCGGCCAACTCCTCCGCCGGCCGGTATTCAGTAAAGGACATACACAAAAGTAAGCTACGATCAAAATACCCTGAAAAAAGGTTAAATTGTTCTTATAATCCATGGAACAAATTTTTAAAAGCAAAGCCGGAGAATCGGTCCTGATCAGCACAATGCAGCAGGGCGATCTCGACGCCGCAGATCAGGTCACAAGACTGGCATTCGGCACCTTCCTCGGCATGCCGGACCCGTCACAGTTTATGGGCGACGCAGACTTTGTTCATACCAGATGGAAGGCCGATCCCACCGCGGCGTTTTGTGCCAGTATTAAACACGAAATAGTAGGTTCGGTATTTGCCGGAAACTGGGGCAGCGTCGGGTTTTTTGGCCCGCTTACAACCCACCCGAAACTGTGGGATCAGGGAATCGCGAAATATTTGATGGCGCCCGTCATGGAATGTTTTCAAACCTGGGGATCAAAGCATCTTGGGCTATTTACTTTTGCTCAAAGCATCAAACACGTTAGTCTTTACCAGAAATTCGGATTTTATCCCCGGTTTCTTACGGCGATCATGGGCAAACCCGTTCAACAGAAATTGCAGAACATTGTATGGTCGTGTTTTTCGGACGCAGGGCAGCAAGAAGCCGCATCCCTGCTGAAACAATGTTATACCTTGACCGATTCCGTATTCGAGGGCCTGGATCTGACCCGCGAAATCCAATCTGTATCCTCCCAAAACCTTGGCGAGACGGTTTTGCTTTGGGCGGAAGGCAACCTGGCCGGAATAGCCATCTGTCATTGCGGACCGGGAACGGAGGCAGGCAGCGGAACCTGCTATATAAAGTTCGGCGTCGTTGCTCCCGGTAGCCGATCCGGCCAACGTTTTGAAGAGCTATTGATCGCCTGCGAGCAACTGGCGGGCAAAAGATCCCTGAACAAAATAGTGGGCGGAGTGAATACCGCCCGCCGGAAAGCTTACGAACGCATGCTTGCAAACGGGTATGCGATAAACGGTCAGGGTGTCGTCATGCAGCAACCGGACGCCGGCTATAACCGGGAAGACGTATATTTGATCGACGATTGGCGATAGGGGATAAGCACCGCCCAACCGCCCATATTACTATGATAAAAAATTTCATAAAAATCGCCTACCGGAATCTCCTTCGCAACAAAGGGATCTCCGCCATCAATATCACCGGCCTCGCAGTCGGCATGGCCAGCGCGATACTCATCCTGCTATGGATACAGAACGAACTAAGCTACGACGAATTCCATACCAACAAATCCAGGATCTACGAAGTCTGGAATCGCATGCCCATCGACGGCAAAATATCCTGCGGCAGTCATGTCTCAGACTTAGTTGCCCGCCTGGCGGAACACGACCTGCCCGAAGTCGAACGTGCCGTAAGAGTTGACAACCCGAATACCCAGCTCCTCTCGGTCGGGGATAAAAAGATAACGCAGATGGGCAGCATTGTCGACACCGGTTTTCTCCAGATGTTCACCTTCCCGATGCTCGAAGGTGACGCCGCCACCGCTCTCAACGACCCGCATTCCATCGTGCTCACCGAAAAGACGGCAAAAGCCCTCTTCGGCAATGCCGATGCAATGGGCAAGACCGTTCGCATCGAAAACAATGAGAATTTCACCGTCACCGGTATTGTAAAAGACCCGCCCGATAATACCAGGTTCCAGTTTGACTACCTGCTGCCCTGGTGGAATAAAAAATATGGTGAGGGGCAAAACCTCGGCTGGGGCGATAACAGCACGCCTACTTACCTGATGCTGAAGCCAAACGCGAATTATGCTTCCATGGCGCCAAAGCTGAAGGTCCTGAAACAGAAATACGATGAAGAAGCAAGAAAGATCAAATGGGAACTGTTTGCCTATCCGCTCAGCCGCTGGCGCCTGTATTCCAGCTTCACCGATGGGGTAGAAGACAGCGGCGGCCGCATCGAATTCGTAAAACTGTTCGGCATCATCGCCGGGTTTATCCTCCTGATCGCCTGTATCAATTTTATGAACCTGAGCACGGCCCGAAGCGAAAAAAGGGCGAAGGAAGTGGGGATCCGCAAAGTAGTGGGTGCCCGGAAACAGTCGCTGATCAGCCAGTTTCTCGCGGAGTCTTTTCTCATCGCTTTTCTCGCCGGTTGTATTGCGCTGGTCATCGTTCAGCTAAGCCTGCCCGCCTATAACCAGCTGACGGAAAAAAACCTGTCCCTCGATTTTCACGATGTCTATACCTGGATCCTGTTGATCGGATTTGTCGGGCTTACCGGCTTACTCGCCGGCAGCTATCCCGCCTTCTTCCTTTCCTCCTTCCGGGCCGTTGAAGTGTTAAAAGGAACCTTTAAAAAGGCACATGCCCTGATAACGCCGCGGAAAGCGTTGGTGGTACTGCAGTTCACCTTCGCCATCATCCTGATCATCTGCACCCTCATCGTAAAACAACAAATTGATTACGGCCGCAACCGGCAAACCGGCTATGATCGCAACAACCTCATCTACCAGTTCATGACAGGTGATATCCCCAAAAACTACGCGGTGATAAAAAATGACTTGCTGGCATCCGGCATCGCGAAGTCCGTCACAAGAACCAATTCACCTCTTACCGAACGCTGGAGTGATGGATGGGGCCAGAATTGGGAAGGGAAAGACCCTAACGACAGAACCTCTTTCGATCGGTATTTGGCCGACGAAGACCTTGGAGCCACCGCAGGTTTGAAATTTGTCGAGGGCCGCGATTTCAATCTGCAGACCTACCCCACCGATTCAACCGGTCTGATCATAAACGAATCGGCATTAAAGGCGATGAAGTTCAAAAACCCGATCGGCAAAACCGTAGACGACCTCGGCGTCAAATGGCACATCGTCGGGGTGATAAAGGATTTTATTTTGACCAGCCCCTATGAACCGACTCGACCCCTCCTGCTTTGTGGGGCAAAAAGCAAATTCATGACCTTCCAGGTCTTGCAGATCAAGTTAAACGGCGCAAACCCCACCGCCGCAAACCTGAAAGGGGCCGAAGCCATCTTCAAAAAGTACAACCCGGACTATCCGTTTGAATATAAGTTCGTAGACCAGGCCTATGCGCAGAAATTCGACAACGAACAACGCCAGGGAGTCCTGGCTGCGCTTTTCGCCGGACTCACTATCTTCATTTCCTGTCTGGGCCTGTTCGGCCTCGCAACCTACATGGCCGAAAACAGGGTAAAAGAGATCGGCGTACGAAAAGTGCTGGGTGCCTCCGTAGCAGGCATCACGACATTACTCTCAAAGGATTTTGTAAAGCTGGTAGTCATCTCCTTCATCATTGCGGCGCCTATCGCCTGGTGGGCCATGTCCCGATGGCTCACGGATTATACCTATCGGGTGAGCATCAGTGGATGGGTCTTTGCAGGCGCGGGCTTGCTATCGGTAATGATCGCCCTGCTGACCGTCAGCTTCCAGGCCATAAAAGCCGCATTAGCAAACCCCGCGGAAAGCCTCCGGTCGGAATGATATAAAATTCCTACTTTATCGCTTCCCCGACAACATCCCCGATATTCCCATCGGGCATCTGGATATGCAGCAATGCCGCCACCGTCGGCGCGATATCCGTCATATGCACCGTCCGGTAACTTACCCCGTGCTTGATACCCCAACCCATAAACACCAGCGGGATATGCGTATCCTGTGGATTCCAGGTCCCGTGCGTCGTCCCCGTTGAACCGCCGTCAAACCAGGCCGGGTCCGGCAGCATCAGGATCGACCCGCTTCTCTTCCGGTTATACCCGTTGATCACCATCTCCCGGATACGCCCCGGCAGATTGGCGCCCGCGACATTGTCCATATCGATGATGTATTGCAGCCCGGACTGATGCGCCAGGAACGCCATCGTCACCTTCTTCACAGAATCCAGCGACAAACCCGCTGCCCGCATATGCGCGAAGTTGAAATTTATATAGTAGTTCATCGACGAGATCACCAGGTCCTTCGCGCCGGTCACGGCCGCCAGCGTATCGTTCAACGACCGCATCATCGCCCGCAATCCCGATAATCCCGCCGGTATCTGGTGCTCCTTCAGGAAATTCACGGCATGCGAAGCGCCATGATCGGCCGTCAGAAAAACCGTATAATTTCCCTTTCCGACCTTTGCATCCAGGTAAGCAAAGAACCCGGCCAGATCCCGGTCCAGCCGGTAATAGACATCCTCCACCTCGACCGAATTGGGTCCGTATTTATGACCGACATAATCCGTCGACGCGCAGTTGATCGTCAGAAAATCCGTCGCATCCCGCTGCCCAAGCGCATATCCATCGATAGCCGCCTTGGCGAAATCCAGCGTCAGCGTATTACCAAATGGCGAACTGCGGATATTATCATGGTCCTCTTTATAAGCCTTCGCGATATCATGCGGGAATACCGGCGCGGTCTCCCCCTTGAACAATCCCTCCCACGGCGAATTGTCCGGTGTACTCTGCGTATAGGTGCCGATAGGATACAAGGTATTCCATCCTCCAGCCGCCAGTTTCTCCGGCTCGTTCTTTGCATTATACTGCTGTACCCACTCCGGCAGCTCTTTCATATACCAGGTACTCGTGCTGAAGACACCTTTTACGTCATCAAACCAAAACGCTCCCGTCGGCGTATGTCCCGCGGGCAGGATCGAAGCCCGGTCCTTCAGCGACACACCCACCACCCGCGAATGAAAATTCGTGGCCAGCATCAGCTCGTCGGTCACCGTCGTCGCCAGCAGATTCCGCGGCGACATATTCCCCGCCGGGGCAGTCCCGCCAACGGGCTCCACGGTCGAGTCGGATACGCAGTAGACATCTTTACCCGTTGCCTGGTCGATCCAGTCATTCCCCGCGATCCCGTCTATCGAGGGAACGCTGCCCGTAAATACGGTCGTATGACCCACTGCCGTATACGAAGGCAGATGGCTGATATAGGTATCCTCACAGGAGAATCCTTCATTCAGCAGCCGCCGGAAACCACCCGTCCCATAGCGCGCTGCATAGCGGTACAGGTAATCCCAACGCATCTGGTCGACAACGATACCTACAACAAGCTTCGGCCTCGCCACAGATGATGAAGCAGGCTGGCCGGTGCGCTGCGCCCCCGGCTGTCCCGAAACCGGCAACATCCCCGCGCACATCAACAGAGTCCCGAATAATTTATGATGTCTCATGCAGAAAAATTTTAAAGCGCCGAAGTTAGGGAAATGTTGCGGCACAAAAAAACCACATCGGCCGACTCCGCATTTTTTACTACTTTCAACCCATGAAGCGCCACTATCTGTTGATCCTGTTGCTGGCCGCCACCTCCTTCACACGGCCTGCTTCCAACCCGCACGACGGCTGGATACCCCTCTTCAACGGCAAAAACCTCAACGGCTGGGATACGTATCTCAAAGGCGTTGGCGGCAACACCGATCCGCAGCACGTTTTCAGCGTCGTCACCGACGGCAACGAAAATTGCATCCGCATCTCCGGCGAAACAACCGGTGGCCTCTCCACAAAAAAGGAATTCCGGGACTATCATCTCCAGGTCCTCTTCAAATGGGGCTCCCTCACCTGGGGGCCGAAGAAAGGAAAAAAGAAGGACAGCGGCCTGCTCTATCATTCCGTCGGCCAAAACGGCGCCGACAACGGTGCCTGGATGCGCAGCCAGGAATTCCAGGTGGAAGAGACCAACACCGGCGACTATTGGGGCTGCGCCGGCGCAACCGCCGATATCCCCGCACAAAAAAGCAACGACAGCACCTATGTCTATGACCCGAACGGCACCCTCTATACCTTTCGCGCGGACAACCAAACCGGCCGCCATTGCATAAAAGCCGGCGACGCCGAAAAGCCCACCGGCGAGTGGAACACCCTCGACCTCTACTGTCACGGCGACACCGCTGTGCATGTCGTCAACGGAAAGACCCTCATGATCCTCTATCACTGCGCTCAGGTTGATAACGGTCAGCTCACCCCGCTCACCGGGGGTAAGATTCAGTTGCAATCCGAAGGCGCCGAGATCTTCTACAAGCGGGTCCGCATCCGGCCCATCACTCATCTACCCGCAGAAATTCTCAGCAAATGAAATACGCGTTTCTTGCCACGCTCGTGATCCTCATCTCGATCCGTCCCCTTTCTGCCCAGAACAATAGGCCAGCCTCCGGCAGCCCGGACGCCATCGTCCAAAACAATGCCGCCCGCATGGAACTCAACCTGGACGGCCGGTGGAACTATATCATAGACCCCTATGAAAACGGCTTCTACGACTATCGTCATCAACCCTACGACCAGTCCGCCTCCGGCTCTGGCGGCTTCTACGACGACAAAAAGCAAACCGATAAAAGCCAGCTCATCGAATATGATTTCTCACGCAGCCCCACGCTCAAAGTCCCCGGCGACTGGAATTCCCAGGACGAAAAGCTGCTCTACTACGAAGGCACTATCTGGTATCGCCGCATCTTTCAACTTACCAAACATCCCCACCAGCGTTACTTTCTCTATTTCGGCGCGGTCAACTACGAAGCCCACATCTATCTCAACGGAAAAAAGCTCGGCATGCACAAAGGCGGATTCACCCCTTTTCAGTTCGAGATCACCGATAAACTAAAAGAAGGCGACAATAGCCTCGTCGTAAAAGCCGACAATACCCGCCACCCCGACGAGATCCCCACCGTCAACACCGACTGGTGGAACTACGGCGGCATCACCCGCGATGTATACATCACGTCGACCCCCGAAACCTTTATCAGCGACTACCAGCTGCAACTCAAAAAAACCGATCCGAACACTATTGAAGGGTATGTCCAACTTGCCGGTGCCGCCCTCTCCCAATCAATCACCGTCGACATCGCCGAAGCAAACATCCACGCTACCGTGCAAACCGACGCCACCGGCCGCGCCAAACTAAGCATCCCGATAAAGAAACTCGCGTATTGGTCACCCGAACACCCCAAACTCTATTCGACGACTATAAAAAGCCCAACGGACCAGGTCCGCGACAACATCGGCTTTCGGACCATCACCGTGCGCGGGCAGGACATCCTGCTCAACGGCAAACCGACCTTCCTCCGCGGCATCTCCATCCACGACGAGAACCCGCTGATCCCCGGCCGCAATCGCGGCGAGGGTGACCTCCGGATGCTCCTCACCTGGGCAAAGGAACTCGGCTGCAACTATGTTCGCCTCGCACACTATCCGCATAACGAAACGATCATCCGCCTCGCCGACGAAATGGGCCTCATGGTCTGGGCCGAAGTGCCCGTCTACTGGACCATCTCGTGGACCAACCCCGACACCTATGCCAATGCACAAAAACAACTCACCGATCTGATCAACCGTGATCGCAATCGCGCCTCAGTTATCATCTGGTCCATCGGCAACGAAACCCCGCTCAGCGAACCCCGGCTCGACTTCATGAGCCGCCTCGCGGCAAAAGCCCACGAACTCGACAACACGCGCCTCGTCTCCGCCGCCCTGGAGGTCCACCGCAAAGGCAATGAAGCCATCGTCGACGACCCGCTTGGTGAAAAGCTCGACCTCGTCAGCTTCAACGAATATGCCGGCTGGTATTGGGGCGATAAACCCACCGATCTCCCCAACTATCATTTTTCGATCAAATACGATCGTCCCGTCATCATCACCGAGTTCGGCGGCGACGCCCTCGCCGGCTTCCATGCCGACCCCGACACCCGCTGGAGCGAAGAATACCAGGAGGCCCTCTACGTGAACCAACTCAAAATGCTCTCGGGCATCGGCGCCCTACGTGGTATCACTCCCTGGATCCTCTGCGATTTCCGCAGCCCCCGCCGTCAGCATCCCGTCTATCAGAATTTCTGGAACCGCAAGGGCCTCATCTCGGAGCAGGGGGTAAAAAAACGCGCCTTCTATACGCTGCAAAGTTTCTATAACACGATCGCAAAAAAGTACGCCGAATAGCTATGGCCGACTACAAACAACAAGCGGCGCAGGAAGCCGCCAAACTCATCCAACCCGGTTCCGCTATCGGCCTCGGCGCCGGCTCAACGATGACCCATCTCATCGCGGCCATCCAAAACACTCCCGGCCTCGCGACGACGCTCACCGTCGCCAGTTCCTCCTTCACCACCCGGCAACTCCTCCTGAAAGAAGGCTTCCAGGTAAAAGAATCCGGCTGGCTCACCCGCCTCGATCATTACTTCGATGGCTGTGACCAGTTCGACTGGCGCCTCACCGCCCTCAAGAGTGGGGGAGGGGTGCACGCTGCAGAGAAGGTCCTCGCCGCTATGGCCGGCAAATTCATCCTCGTCGGCGATACCGGCAAACGGGTCGATCGCCTCACCAAATCATTTCCCCTCGTCGTGGAAGTCATCCCCGAAGCCCTCGCCTTTGTCTCCGCCCGGCTGAAAGAATACTTCAACCCCAGCCGGTCCGAACTCCGTCTCAGCGATAAAAAAGACGGCGCCGTCATCACCGAAAGAGGAAATTACCTGATCGACAACTGGTTCGACGCCTTCCCCGAACCCGGCATCCTCAACGACCGCGTCACCAACCTCGCCGGCGTCCTCGAGCACTCGCTGTTCTTCAACATGGCGCACAAAGCCGTTACCGCCGGCCCCGATGGAATAGTTGTATATACAAAACCCTGAAATTTGAAAAATACTCTCCCCGCTCACCGAAAACTCAGCAGCGCATGAAAACCGTCCTCATCCTCGGCGCCAACTCGGATACCGCAAAGGAAGCGATGAACCTCTATGTTCAACAAGGGTACCAGGTGATTGCGGCCTCCCGCACCCTGGCCGGGATCGACGAGTTTATAAAAGCCCGCCATCTCCCGGCGGACAGGATCATCACCCGGTATTTCGACGCCACCTCATTCAACGACCATGCCGCCTTCTATGCCGGCCTCCCCGCAAAACCGCATATCGTCCTCTACGCCGCCGGCTTCCAGGTCACCAACGAAGAAGCCCTCCGCAGTTGGAAAGGCTCGTATCAAATGATCAATGTCTTATATGCCGGCGCGGTCTCTATACTCAATATCATCGCCACCGACGGCGGAAACCCAAACCTCGAACGCATCATCGGCCTCTCTTCCCTCTCCGGCGTCCGCGGCCGCAAAAGCAATTTCGTCTACGGCAGCACAAAGGCTGCTTTTACCACCTACCTTGCCGGCCTCCGTCAACACCTCGCGGCCCGCAATGTCATCGTCAATGCCGTCATCGCCGGCTATATCAACAGCAAACTCACCGCCCATCTCGATCTTCCCAAAAACCTCCTCATGGAGCCCGCCTTCATCGCCCGCCATATTGTTCATGCACCCAAAAGCTTCACCATCGTCCCCGGCTGGAAATGGAAGATCATCTACCGCATCCTCAAAATGCTTCCGGAAAGCCTAGTGGCCAAGCTGCCCTAGTTCCGCGCCATCGATCACCACTGGCTGCTTGCGCCCAAGAAACAACACCACCAACCCCAGCAGCGACCCACCCGCGATCACCGCCGCCACCGGCCTCACCGTCCCATCCGCAAACGCACTTACAGCCGCACTGGCCAGCGCTCCAAACCCCAACTGCAAACACCCCAACAACGACGAAGCCGTCCCCGCATTCTTCGCAAAAGGGGCCATCGCCAACGCAGCCGCATTCGGATTCGTAAAACCAAGGAACCCCAGAAACGCAAACAGGAAACCAATCGTCACCCCCAGACTCAGCCATCCCGCCATCGCAAACCCCCAAAAAACCAAACCCACCACCACCTGCCCTATCAAGGTCACCCGGATAATCTGCTGACTCGTAAACCGCTTCAACAACAACGCGTTAAATTGACTGAGCCCAATGAATGCCACTGCCAGAAACGCAAAGATCCACCCATACTCCTTCTTGTCGACATGAAAGATATCCATAAAGATCACCGGCGATCCCGCCACATAGGCGAGCAAACCCGAAAAGGCCAGTGCCATCACAAGCACATAGATCAGAAACTGCGGCACCGCCAAAGCCGCCAGAAAATTCCGAACGATCGGCCCCGGCCGCAAACTGAACCCCTTATCCGGCGGATAACTGTCAGGAAGAAGAAAGATACTCAGCGCCAGGATCAAGACCCCCAGCACCAGCAAGACGAGAAAGATCGCCCGCCATCCCCAGGTCACCACGATATACCCGCCCGCGGTCGGCGCGATCATCGGCGAAGCGCCAAGCACCAGCAACAACAGCGACAACACCTTCGCACTCTCCTTCGGCCCAAACAGGTCCCGCACCATCGCCATCGCCGTCACCTGCGCAGCGCAACTCCCCACCGCCTGGATAAATCGCAGCACGATCAGCACGTTGATATCGCGGGCCTGCATACACACCACCGTAGCGGCGATATACAACGCAAGACCTGCGTACAGCGGCTTCTTTCGCCCATGACGATCCAGCAGCGGTCCGTATAACAGCTGCCCCAGCGAGATCCCGATAAAGTAACTGGCAAGTGAAAGGCCGACATTGGCCACAGAGGTCCCGAGACTCTTCGCGATGTCCCCAAACCCCGGGAGATACATATCTATCGAAAAAGGGCCCAGTGCCGTCAACGATCCCAATACCAGAATATAGGTGTAATAGGTCCTTTTGGTCATAAAAAAGCTATCGGCAAAAATAAAGCTAACTATCTTTGCAAAAAAAGTAAACTATGAGCATCGCCGATCGTCTCTTCAACCTCAACAAAGACAAAGCGGCCGCCAATTTAAAGGCAGGCCAGGAATTCCTCGAAGCCAACAAGGCAAAACCCGGCGTCGTCAGCCTCCCGAGCGGCCTGCAATACGAGGTCCTCACCGAAGGCGCCGGCCCAAAACCCAGCGCCTCCAACAAGGTCACCTGTCACTACCACGGCACGCTCATCAACGGCACCGTCTTCGATAGCAGCGTCCGCCGCGGCCAACCCGCCACCTTCCCCCTCAACGCAGTCATCAAAGGCTGGACCGAAGGCCTGCAACTCATGCCCACCGGCAGCAAGTGGCGCTTCTTTATCCCCTCCAATCTCGCCTACGGCGAACGCGCGGTCAGCGCCGAAATTGGTCCTAACAGCACCCTCGTTTTCGATGTAGAATTGCTTTCTTTTGTTTAAAAAACTTTAATTTTATTTAATTTTTTTTGCTTTTATAACCGCCAGCCCGTAGTTTTGGTTTCAATTGCTCTGCTTTATGAAGAAACAAACCATTACGTTGCTGGCGGCCTTTCTCCTTTTTACCGGCAGGCCCCAGGCCCAGACAACAGCCGCCGCTCAGCCCCCCGCGACTCAGACAACAGCCGCCGCGTGGGACAGCACCTATCGTCCCGCCACCTACGGCCAGCGCCTCGCTCAATTCAAAGCCTACCCTAACTCGACGAAAGATGTGATCTTCCTCGGTAACAGCATCACGGCAGGAGTTGATTGGGACGAGCTACTCCAACTCCCCACAGCCCGCAATCGCGGCATCTCGGGCGACATCACCTTCGGCGTGCTCCAACGCATCGACGAGGTCACCGAAGGCCATCCCGCAAAAGTGTTTATCCTGATTGGGATCAACGACATCTCCCGCAACATCCCCGACAGCGTGATCACGGCCAACCACGAACGGATGATCCGGGCGATACAGGCCGCCTCGCCAAAAACGGCCATCTATTTCCAGACCCTGATGCCGGTGAACAACAACTTCACCCAGCATATGGCGCACTATAACAAAGACCAGCATATCAAAGCCGTAAACGACGGCATCAAAAGGCTGGTGGCCCAATACCATCTCACCCTCGTCGATCTGCACCCGCATTTCCTCGATAAGGACGGCCGGCTCAATGCCGACTACACCATGGACGGCCTCCACCTGAATGAAAAAGGCTACCAGGTCTGGAAATCCGCCCTGAAGTCCTATCTGTAAAAATTACCCTTTATGGACACACGCAGAGAGTTCCTGAAAAAAGCCATGCTCCTCTCCGGCGCCGCCGCCTGGACCGGGATCCCAGAATCCATCCGCAAAGCGATGACCATCGACCCCGTTTCGGGATCGACCTACCTCGACGCCGAACACGTCGTCATCCTCATGCAGGAAAATCGCTCGTTTGACCACTGCTTCGGAACCCTCCGCGGCGTCCGCGGCTTCAACGACCCGCGCGCGATCAAACTACCCGACAACAACAGCGTCTGGCTGCAGACCAACGAAAAAAAGGAGACCTACGCCCCCTTTCGCTTCGACATCCACGATACAAAGATCACCTGGATGGGTTCCATCCCGCACGTCCGGTCCAGCCAGGTCGACGCGTTCAACAAAGGCAACCACGATCAATGGCTCATCGCCAAACGCCCGGCCAATCCGCAATACCGGCCGATGCCCCTCACGATGGGCTACTATACCCGGCGCGATCTGCCGTTCAACTATGCGCTGGCCGACGCGTTCACCGTCTGCGATCAGAACTTCTGCTCCGGCATGACCAGCACCTGGCCAAACCGGCTCTTCCTCTGGACCGGCACCATTCGCGGCCGCCAGGACGATACGACAAAAGCCTATATCCGCAACGACGTGGAAACCGGCGAGATCTCCTGGACAACTTTCCCCGAAATATTGGAACAAGCCGGCGTCCCCTGGAAAGTCTACCAAAACGACCTGACCCTCGGCGGTGGATTCACCGGCGAAGAACGGGCCTGGCTCACCAATTTCGGTTGTAACCTGCTGGAACCCTTTGATCAGTTCAACGCCCGTTTCTCTCCCCGCTATGTTCAAACCCTGAAGGACAGGATCAACACCCTCACCACCGCGATCGCCGATCTAAAGTCAAAACCCGTCACCGAAAAAACCCGGAACGAACTGGAGAAGAAGCAAGCCGTCCTCGCCGACGCCCAAAAACAACTCGAACGGTTCACCCCCGAAAATTTCGGCAAGCTGACCCAAAAAGAGAAGGACCTTTATGAAAAAGCGTTCTCCATCAACGACGGCGACCCCGATTACCACCGCCTCGAAAGCATGAGTTATGATGACAACGGCACCCAACGCCAGCTCAACGTCCCCAAGGGCGATATCCTCCACCAGTTCCGGCAGGATGTCGACAAGGGAAAGCTGCCCGCCGTCTCCTGGCTCGTAGGCCCCGAAAATTTCTCCGATCATCCCACCGCACCCTGGTATGGCGCCTGGTATGTGTCGGAGATCCTCGATATTCTCACGAAAAACCCGGAAGTCTGGAAGAAGACGATCTTCATCCTCACCTATGACGAGAACGACGGGTACTTCGACCATGTCCCGCCCTTTGTCGCCCCCGATCCCCTCGATCCCGCCACAGGCAAATGTTCCCCCGGCATCGATACGTCCGTCGAATACATCCGGCGCCAACGGGAGTTAGAGGAAGGCGTCGCCACAAAAGAAGCCCGTACCGCACCCGCGGGCCTCGGCTTCCGCGTACCCATGGTCATCGCCTCCCCCTGGAGCCGCGGCGGACGCGTCTGCTCCCAGGTCTTTGACCATACCTCCGTATTCCGGTTCGTCCAATCCTGGCTCAACAAAAAACAAAGCGCCGGTATCCATGAAACAAACACCAGCCTCTGGCGCCGGACCGTCAGCGGCGATCTGACCAGCGTCTTCCAACAATATAGCGGCGAGCCACCAACGCAGTTGCCCTGGCTGCAACGCCAGCCCTTCATCGAAGGCATCTACAACGCCCGCTACCGGGAAGCCCCCGGCAACTACAAAGCCTTGTCCGCCGCGGAGATCGCCGCCATCAACAAAGACCCGTTCTCCTCTCCCCTGATGGCCCGCCAGGAGCCCGGGATCAAACCCTCCTGCGCCCTGCCGTACCAGTTATATGCTGACGCCCACATGGGCCCCGACGGCAAAACGGTCACGATAAAAATGGAAGCCCGCAACGAAATATTCGGCGCCGCGGCAGCCGGCTCACCCTTCAATATCTTCCAGCCCGGCAAACTCCTTAGGAGCTATGCCGTAGCCGCCGGCGCAACACTGGAGGACAGCTTCGCGGTAGACGGGCACTGGCAGCTCGCCGTACACGGCCCCAACGGTTTCTTCCGGGAATACAAGGGAAGCGGCCAAAACGCGCCGCTCACGATCCAATGTGATTATCAACGTGAGACCGCAAACCCCAACCAACTAACCGGCCGGCTCCTGCTGATCATAAAGAACACCAGTCCCAGCCAAACACAGCACCTGACCATCGTCGATCACGCATACGGCAATAAGCCCGTCGAAAAGTCGATCGCCCCCGGCGCGGAAACCCCGGTCGTCATCGACACCGCATCATCCCATGGCTGGTATGATCTCGGCATCACCGTAAAAGAGGAGAAAGAATTTCAGCAGCACTATAGCGGCCGCGTAGAAACCGGAAAGGACAGCTTCACCGACCCGTTCATGGGCCGCGCAAGCTGATCCGCCGTAGCGTCTGACCCCCGGCGTGTCCCTATTTAGCAATAAGAACCTTAACCCCGCGCTCCTCCAGCTGCTTCACGATGCCGGCGGAGACGCCCTCGTCCGTGACGATATATTCCACCTGCTCCAACCCGCAGATCTTCCCCAACCCCCGCCGCCCGAACTTCGTACTGTCAGCGAGGATCACCACCACCTGCGCCACATTGATCATTTTCTGATTCAAACTCGACTCCGCCAGGTTCGTGATCGACACGCCAAAGTTCAGGTCGATCCCATCCGCGCCCAGGAATAACACCCCCGACGAGATCTCTTCCAGGATCCGCTCCGCAAACCCACCCGCCACCGAAGAAGAATTCGCCCGGATCATCCCCCCCAGCTGCAGGACCTCGATATTCGGCCGGTTACAAAGCTCCAGCGCTACCTTGAGCGCCGGCGTGATCACCGTCAGCCGGTGCGCCGGATGCAGCGAACGCGCAAACTGGAACACCGTCGTCCCCGAACCGATAATAATGGAATCGTTATCTCCGATGATCGATAACGCCGCCTTCGCGATCCGCTGCTTCTCCTTCTCGTTGATCAGCTCCTTCTCATTGATCGTCCGCTCCATCGCATACGGATTGCTGATCGAGGCGCCGCCACGCGTCAGAAATAACAGGTTCTTATCCTCCAGTAACTTCAGATCCTTGCGGATCGTTACACTCGACACCATCGTCAGATCGCTGAGCTCCTGGATCGTCACACGCCGCTCTTCTTCCAATTTCTTCAGGATAAGTTGATGACGGTCCGTTATGTTCTTTATGGGTTTTCTTTTCATATTATTTGACAAGGGTTGCCAGCAAAACTGGCGAATATTTCTTACAATCCCGCCTCCCGCTTTAATTTTCTGTTTTTTTCTTTCAAAAACTTTATATTTGTTTCCTATTTTTAAAAAATGCTTTATATTTGTTTCGATTGCTTTAAATTAATTGCATTTTTGTTAAGACTCCAAAACTAGCAGCCATATGCGCCATCCACTTCTTCTCCTTATGTTATTGCTTTCCGGCCTCCTGACCCGGGCCCAGAACAGAACCATCCACGGCACCGTCGTCGACGAAAAAGGCAACCCCCTCGCCGGCGTCACCCTCACAATTAAAGGAACTCCCTCAGCCACCGCGACCGACGAAAAAGGCCTCTTCCACCTGTCCGGCGTACCGGAAGGCGCCACCCTCGTCGCCACCAGCGTCGGCTTCGCCTCACAGGAAATAAAAACAAAAGGTCACAATACCTTCACTCTCGTCATGAAAGACGCAGCCGGCGGCCTCAACGAAGTGGTCGTCGTCGGCTACGGCACCCAAAAGAAAGTCGACCTCACCGGCGCCATCGACCAGGTCGGCAAAGAAGTCTTCGAAAACCGCCCCCTGCCAAACGTCACCCGCGGCCTCGAAGGCGTGATCCCCAATCTCAACATAAAGATGACCGATGGCAAACCCATTCGCAGCTCCGACTACAACGTCCGCGGCACCACCTCCATCGGCGCCGGCGGCAGCGCCCTCATCATGATCGACGGCGTACCCGGCGACCCCAATATGCTCAACCCCGACGACATCGAGAACGTAACCGTTCTAAAAGACGCCGCCTCTGCCGCCATCTATGGCGCCCGCGGTGCCTTCGGCGTCATCCTCATCACCACAAAAAGCCCCCGGAAAGGCCGCACCCAGCTCAACTTCTCCAGCAGCCTCACCTTCTCGACGCCGACCATCAAACCGAAATTCGTCACCGACGGCTACACCTGGACGAAGAACTTCGACTCGGCCTATTATGCCTACTACGATTACAAGTCCCATCCGGCCAAGGCCAACAGCGTGTTCCCGTTCTCGCTCGACTACCTCGACGCGCTTCATCAACATGACCAGGACCCAAGCCTTCCTAAAACGGCAATCGACCCTACCACGGGGAACTATGTTTACTACGGTAACAGCGACTGGCAAAAGCTGCTCTATGCAAATAGCGACCCTTCCACCGACCAATCGCTCAGCGTATCCGGCGGCAACGACAAAGCCTCCTACTATCTGTCCGGTCACTACCAGGGACAGCGAGGCATCTTCCGCTATAGTCCCGACACCTATAAGATGTACAATCTGCGATCGAAAGGCACCGTCAATCCCTTCCCCTGGCTAAAGCTCGAAGATAATCTACTCTATAGCCGTACCACCTATTTCTACCCGATCATCAACCACGCCGACTCGGTCACCCCCATCTGGCGAAGGATCTCCGACGAGTTCTTCCCCGTCGCCATGCTCTTCAATCCCGATCACTCCCTCACCCAGAACGCGGCGATCACCATGGGCTCCTTCGTCTCGGGAAACAATTACTCGAACCAAACGACGAACGCCATCAGCAACACGGCCGCCTTCACCGCCAAATTCCTCAAGGACCGCCTCCGCTTCCACGGCGATCTGACCTTCGGCTATACCAACTATCTCGAGTCCCGCCTCTTCACTCCCGTGCCCTACGAGGCTCAACCCGGAGTCGTGCTCGAAATGGGCGACAGCCGCATGAACCAGACCACCAACACGACCAACTACCTGGGCGCAAATCTCTATACGGAATACGAACGCAGCTTCGGCAAACACTATTTCAAAGGCCTCGTTGGTTACAACTACGAACATTCGCTCCTCAAATCCAATTACGTCCAACGCTACGGCCTCATCAATCCCAGTCTGCCGGACTTCTCGCTGATCGACGGCCAGGCCTTCTCGCTCACCGGCGGCGGCAGCGAATGGAAGACACTCGGCGGCTTCTTTCGCTTCAACTACAACTTCGACGAACGTTATCTCTTCGAGGTCAATGGCCGCTATGACGGCTCCTCCAAATTCCCCACCAACCAGCAATACGGGTTCTTCCCCTCCGCATCCGCCGGCTGGCGCGTCTCGCGGGAAAAATTCTGGAATGTGCCGGCCAGCTGGATCTCCGACTTCAAAGTGCGCGGCTCCTACGGTACGCTGGGCAATGGTAACGTGTCTCCCTACCAATACCTTGAAACGATGGCCGTCTCCAAACTCGCAATGGTGATCGCCGGCATTACCCCCGATGCCACACAAAATCCCAATGTGATCCCCGATGGGCTAACCTGGGAGAAATCCACCTCCACCAATATCGGCACCGATATCAGCTTCCTGAATAACCACCTGTCCGCGGCCTTCGATTGGTACACCCGCTATACGAACGATATGTTCACTACCGGCCTGCCCTTGCCTGCCGTTTTCGGGGCTACCGTTCCCAAAGGCAACTACGCCAGCCTCAAAACCCAGGGCTGGGAACTGAGCCTTACCTGGCACGACCAGATCGGCTCGGCAAAGCCCTTTCGCTACTCGCTTCATTTCATCCTCTCGGACAACGTCTCGCATATCACCAAATACAACAACCCCACCGGCCTCATCTCCACTTATTACAAGGGCATGAAGGTCGGCGACATCTGGGGCTATGTCAACGATGGAGTCTACCAGGACGCCGACGATATCGCCAAACACGCCGACCAGACGCTCATCCGCGTCAGCAGCGCCAACCAACCCCTGCCCGGCGATATCAAGTTCAAAGATCGCAACGGCGACGGCAAGATCACCCCCGGCGACGGCACCGTCACCAACCCCGGCGACATGAAGATCATCGGCAACTCCGCACCCCGCCTGCCCTTCGGCTTCAACGCAAGCGCCGACTGGAACAATTTCTTCTTCTCCGCCTTCTTCCAGGGCATCTGGAAACGCAACTGGTGGCCCGGCACCGATGCCTCCCTCTTCTGGGGCCAATACAACCGGCCCTACAGCTGGATGCCCCAGGACGTACTCAACCACGAATGGTCGCCCACCAACCCCAACGGCTATTTCCCCCGGCTTCGCGGTTATGTAGCCCTCAACGCCAGCTCGGAACTCGTCGTCAAACAAACCAAATACCTGCAAAATACCGGCTACGTCCGGCTCAAGAACCTGACCTTCGGCTATAGCCTCCCGGCTTCCCTCATCGGCAAGGCCGGCATCAGCAGCGCGAAGATCTATGTCACCGGTCAGAATCTCTGGGTCTGGTCGCCGATGTACAAGATCATCCGGACCATGGACCCCGAGGTCATCGATGGCTCCGACCCTGAACTCACCAGCGGCGCAGGTAACGGAATGGCCTATCCCATGATGAAGACCTACACCATCGGCATCAACGTAACCTTCTAAGTGAAAAAAACAAGATCATGAAACGCTTCCATATAAAAATTGTCACCCCGATACTCCTCACCGCCTCCCTCCTCGGATGCAAAAAGCACGAACTCGATCTGCAGCCTTTCGACAAGCTCACACCCGCCAATTCTTTTCAGTCGGCGGACGACCTACAGCTGTACGCCAACTCTTTTTATAAAATGTTGCCCCAGGGCGACGATATCATCCGCGGCGACGAGTTAAGCGATTTCGCCGCCAACAAAAGCGCCTCCCAATACCTGATACCCGGCGGCTTCTCCGCCACCCTGGCCACCGGCTGGACCTGGACAAGCCTCCGCAACGTCAACTACTTCCTCCAACACTATCAGGAGGCAAAGGTCACCGACGCGGTAAAGAACAACTACGCCGGCATCGCCCGCCTCTTCCGCGCCTGGTTCTACTACAACATGGTCCGGAAATTCGGCGACGTTCCCTGGTATAACGCTCCGCTCAACGTCGGCGACTCGGCCCTCTACAAACCCCGCGACCCCCGCGCCCTCGTCATGGACAGTGTCCTGGCGGATATCAGCTTCGCCTGTGACAATATCACCGTCGGCAAGGATGCCACCGCCTCGCAGATCACCAAATGGGTGGCCCTGGCCCTCAAATCCCGCATCTGCCTCTATGAAGGCACCTATCGTAAATATCATCCCGAACTGAACCTCGTCTCCACGGCCACCCAGTGGCTGACCGAAGCCGTCAACTCCGCCCAGGCCGTCATGACAGGCGGACAATACAAACTGCATACGAATGCCACGCCCACCCTCAGCTACCGCGATCTCTTTGTCAGCTCCACGCCCTCCAGCGACGAGACCATCCTGGCCTACGTCTGCAATGCCAGCCTCCAGGTGTTCAACGATGCCAACTGGTATTACACCAGCGCCACCTATGGCGATCGCCTCAGCCTCACAAAAACCTTCGTCAACACCTATCTCAATACCGATGGCACCCGGTTCACCGACAAGCCCGGCTACGACACCCTGGTGTTCCCCAACGAGGTAAAGAACCGCGATCTCCGGCTCCAGCAGACGATCCGCCTCGGCAGCTACAAGCGCAGCGACGGCTCCGCCGCTCCCCCCGATTTCACCTACACCTATACCGGCTACCAACCCCTGAAGTTCACCCTCGACTCCAAAGCCACCGACGGCATCGAGAAGAACGATAACAGTATCCCCATCATCCGCTACGCCGAAGTGCTGCTCAACTACGCCGAAGCCAGGGCCGAACTGGGCGCCTTCACCGCCGACGACTGGAACGCCACGATCAAACTCATCCGCGCCCGCGCAGGCATCACCAACACCGCGATGCCGACGACTGCCGATCTTTACCTGCAGCAAAACTTCTTCCCCAATATCTCGGACCCCGTCCTCCTCGAGATCCGCCGCGAGCGCGGTATCGAACTCGCCCTCGAAGGTTTCCGGTACTATGATCTCTTCCGCTGGAAGGCCGGCAATCTCCTGCAGATGACCTACAAGGGTCTTTATGTCCCGGCCATGAATACCCTCTACGATCTCAACGGCGACGGAAAACCCGATGTCTCCTTCGTCAGTTCTATTCCCTCCACAAAGGTTTCGGGTGTATATTACTTCCTGATCGATAACACCCAGGCCCGGTTATCAAACGGCACAAGCGGCAACATCATCTGGTTGAGCAATATCACCCGCGAGTGGGATGACTATAAATATTATTATCCGATTCCCTACAACGAGCTCGTACTAAACCACAACCTCGTTCAAAACCCGGGCTGGGATCATCCGTAATAAATTGGATCACGCACAAAAAGCACTATTCGAATGAACAGTACACAAACCGCCACCACACTCCCCGGCAACTCGCTGGTCGACAAGGCAGGCATTCCCCGGCAGCTCGCCTGGGGTTACGCGGGGATCATGATCTTCATGATGGGCGACGGGATGGAACAAGGATGGCTAAGCCCCTACCTGCTCGAACATGGCATGAGTATCCAGCAGTCGGCGACGCTCTTCACCGTCTACGGCATCACCATCGCCGTCTCCTCCTGGTTCTCCGGCGTTCTCTCCGAAGGTTTCGGCATCCGCAAAACGATGCTCGCAGGTCTCCTGCTCTATCTCCTCGGCACGGTCGGCTTCATCGGCTTCGGGATAAAAGATCTCGACTATCCCGTGATGCTCATGACCTACGCGCTCCGCGGTTTCGGCTACCCGCTGTTTGCTTATTCCTTCCTGGTATGGATCACCTACGTAAGCCCGCCAAACAAACTCGGCCGCGCGGTCGGCTGGTTCTGGTTCGTCTTCACGGGCGGGCTCAACGTACTGGGAGCCTATTATAGCAGCTGGGCCATCCATCGCCTCGGGTATATCAACACGCTCTGGAGCGCCGTATTCTGGGTGCTGGTCGGTGCGTTCTTCGCACTCGTGCTAAACAAAGCGCCCTTCCATCCGGTAAAAGGCGGACTCGACGCAAAACTGCGCGAACTGACAAAAGGACTCACCATCGTCCGCGAAGAACCAAAAGTCCTCCTCGGCGGGATCGTCCGCGTGATCAACACCACCGCCCAGTTCGCCTTCCCCGTCTTCCTGCCGACCTTTATGGCGGGTCACGGTATTTCGACCACCCAATGGCTCGGCATCTGGGGCACCATCTTCACCAGCAACATCGCGTTCAACCTGATCTTTGGTTTCGTCGGCGACCAGCTCGGCTGGCGTAACACGGTCCTCTGGTTCGGCGGCGTGGGCTGCGGCGTGACGACCTTGCTCTTCTATTACTCTCCCGGCCTCACCGGGGACAATTTCTGGCTGATCATGCTCGCGGGTATCCTCTGGGGCGCACTCCTCGCCGGTTATGTTCCCCTCACGGCCCTCGTACCCTCACTCGTAAAAAAAGACAAGGGCGCGGCCATGGCGATCCTCAACCTCGGCGCGGGTCTGCCGGTCTTCGTCGGTCCGGCTATCGTCGGGCTCTTCATCGGGTCGGTCGGCAACGCCGGCGTCATCTGGATACTGGCATCCCTGTATTTCCTCGGCGCCATCCTGACCCGGTTCATCACCCTCCCGGACAACGCAAAAACCTCGACATCAAAATAACGCAAACAAGAAACACACGATACGAATGAAAGTACTCATCACGGCGCCCTATCACGAAACAGCCCGAAAAGAATTGGCGGCAACACTGGGCGAGATCATCTACCGGCCCTGGAAGCCACAGGGCAGAGCCTACAACGAAAAAGAATTGATCGGCCTGCTGCAGGTCACCGGCGCGGAGGCGCTGATCACCGAGCACGACGAGGTGACCCAATCGGTTATCCGTAGCTTCCCCGGTCTCCAGTTTATCGGCGTCTGCCGCGGCACGCCTTCCAATGTCGCCATCGACATCGCCTCCCAGCTGAATATCCCCGTATTCTATACCCCCGCCCGCAACGCTCAGGCCGTTGCCGAGATGTTCATCGCCAACATCATCACCCTGATGCGCAAGATCATGCCCGCGCGCCAGTGGCTGCTCGACGGCCAATGGGAAAAAGGTGCCCACACCTCCTATCTGCAGTTCAAAGGCAACGAGCTCGCCGGCAAGACCGTGGGCATGGTCGGCTTCGGCGCCATCGGCCAGTGCATCGCCCACATGATAAAGGACTGGCCCTGCCCGATCCAATATTATGATCCCTATAGTACCTCCCCCTCGGGCGAGTTCAAAAAGGTAGCCCTGCCCGATCTGTTCGCCACCAGCGACATCGTCGGCGTCCACCTGCCCGCCAACGACAAGACCGCGGGAATGATCGATCAGACCCTTTTCTCCAAAATGAAACCCGGCGCTATCTTTGTCAACACCTCCCGGGCCATGGTGGTAAAAACAAAAGACCTTCTGGCCGCCCTGGAAGAAGATCGAATTGCCGGCGCCGTCCTCGACGTGTTCGACCACGAGCCGCCCGATGAACTCGATTACCGCGTGATCCGTCATCCCAACGTACTGGCCACCCCGCATATCGCCGGTGCCACCTTCGAAGTGGAAGACCATCATGCCGATATCATGAACCGCGGCCTGCTGGATTGGTTCGCCGATAAACAAAAGGAGAACAGATGGCTGGTCAATAAGGATATTTCAATAATTTGATCACATAGTTGAAAAACCGGTCTTCACCCATGGAAGCATTTCTCATCATCGATATCGGCACAGGCAACGCCCGCGTAGCCGTCGCGGCGTCGGACGGCGAGCTCCTGAGTATCCAACGCGAAGACATCCGCTATGAAAAGGATGATCGCTATCCCGACGCCATCGCCTTCGACCCCGATGCCCTCTGGGCGCAGGTCCTTCGCATGGCCGACAAAGCCCTCCAACGCACACCCGGCGTTCGCCTCAAGGCCTTCACCGCCACCAGCCAGCGCGAAGGGATCGTCCTGCTGGGAAAGAATGGCGAATCCCTCATCGGCCTGCCCAATATCGATCATCGCGGCCGCGAATGGGAGAACACCCTCGCCGACAAAGCCCGCGTCTATCAACTGACCGGCCGCTACCCGACATCGCTGTTCTCCGCCTTCAAACTCCTCGGTATCCGCCACAAACGGGCCGAACTATGGACACGCCTCTCGGGTTTCCTCAGCATCAGCGACTGGGTACAATACAAGCTCAGCGGCATCCGGCGTTATGAGCATTCCCAGGCCTCTGAAACCCTGCTCTACGACATCGCCGCAAAGGACTGGTCCCCCGAACTCTGCCGCCTCTTCGACATCGACCCGGCCCTCCTCCCGCCGTTGCAGTCCTCCGGCACCATCCTCGGCCCCGTCCTCCCCGAATACGCCTCCCGCTGGCCCGTGGCCTCCGCTGCCCCGGCCGTCGCCGGTAAATCTGCGCCCAATCCTGCCCCTCCCGTCGTCATCGGCGGCGCCGACACCCAACTGGCCATCGAAAGCACCGTCCCCGCTGCCGACGACATCATCATCGTCTCCGGCACGACGACACCCGTCATCCGCCTGATGGAGTCCTACCGTATCGACGAAAAACAACGCACCTGGACCGGCCGGCACTCCGTCGAGTCCCGCTTCGTCCTCGAAGCCAATGCCGGCGTCACCGGCCTCAACTACCAACGGCTGAAAGAGATCTTTTATCCAAACGAAGGCTACGACATCATCGAGCAGGAACTCGATGCGCTGTCCTGCCCTCAATGCGTGGCCGCCCTCGGCTCGCTGATCGCCGACGAACGCGCACCCCTGACCCGCGGCGGATTTCTGTTCGACGTCCCCGTTTCACACCAGCTCACCCGCGCCTCCTTCGTGTGGGCCACCCTCTGGGACATCGCCTGCTGCATCCGCGACAACTATTGCACCCTGAGCGAGGTGGCGCCCCACGAGAAAGATTATCTCTGGGCCTGCGGCGGCGGGATGCAAAGCCCGACGCTCCGCCGCCTCATCGCGACCCTCGTCGGAAAAAGAGTATTGCTCCGCCCCGACTTCCGGCAATCCTCCGTCGTCGGCGGCGTATACGCCTGCAACAAGGCCACCAACGGCCGCCGGCGCTCCCCCCTCACCCCCGAGATCGTTACTCCCGGCGACAGACAGCCGCTGGAAGCCCTTTATACCGAATGGAAGGCTACCCGCGCCGCCTTCCGCCAATTCGTCCCCTAAACGGGAACACCCGGCCATAGGATAACAACCGGCGCAGGCAAACCGGTCATAGCATATCAAAATGAACAAAACCGCATATTTTCTCGGCATCGACATCGGCACCCAGGGCGCCCGCATCGTACTCGTCGACGCCGCCGGCGACCCGGTAGGCGAACACCAGCAACCCTTCGCGCTAACCGCCCAGTCCCGCGAAGAACAATCCCCCGCGGAATGGTGGGCCACCTGCCTTCGGCTCCTCACCGAGCTCTCCGCCGCGCTAAACGCTAAACAAGCCGACGGCCAGGGTCCCGCAATCGATCCCCGTTGTATAAAAGCTATCGCGGTCACCTCCACCTCGGGCACCGTCATCCCCCTCGACGCGGCCAACCAGCCGCTGCACGACGCGCTGATGTACAGCGACCCCCGCTCCGCCGAAGTCGCCGGCAATGTCAGACAGACCGCCCAAACGGTTCACGCCCACGGCTACACCGGCTTCAACGCATCCAGCGGCCTCAGCAAAATGGTCTGGTTCACCCAGGCCTTCCCGGAAAAAGCCGCCCGCATCGCCCGCTGGATCCACGCCGCGGATTATATCACCGGCCAACTCAGCGGCCGCTGGGGGATAACCGATGAGACAAACGCACTGAAATCCGGCTTCGATCTCGCCACACGCACCTGGCCCGCCTATCTCTGGGAACAGCTTCCTATCAAACGCTCCTGGCTACCCGAAGTCGTCCCGGCCGGCACGCCGATCGCTACCCTGGAGCCAACCCTCGCCGCCCGCCTCGGCTGGAGCGACAAGATCCAAATCGTCGCCGGCATGACCGACGGCTGCGCCTCCCAGCTCGCCTCCGGCGCGGTAAGCCCCGGCGACTGGAACACGACCATCGGTACGACCATGGTGGTAAAAGGGGTCACAACCCGCCAACTGGAAGATGCCGCAGGCACGCTCTATAGTCACCGCCACCCACAGGGCTACTGGATGCCCGGCGGCGCCAGCAACACCGGCGCCGACTGGATCACAAAAGAATTCTCCGGCGACGGCACCAACGGCACAAACGGCGCCGGCCGCACCGGCCTCGCCGCCCTCGACACCGAAGCCGCACGACTCATTCCTACCGGACTCATCGCCTGGCCATTGTGTCAGACTGGTGAACGTTTCCCTTTTATCGCTCCTCAGGCCCGGGGCTTCGCTCCCCCGGGCCTGTCTGCCGCGCAGCGCTTTGCTGCCGGCATGGAAGGCGTAGCCTTCCTGGAGCGATACGCCTACGACGTCATCCGCCGCCTGTCCGGCGAACCCATCCGCGCCATCTACACCGCCGGCGGCGGCAGCAACAGCGACACCTGGCTCACCATCCGCTGTAACGTTCTCGACCTGCCCATAAAAAAAATGAAACACGGGACCG
>NZ_DASYCH010000102.1:0-29882 GCF_036500295.1 Puia sp.
ATCTTCGTCGTATCATCGATGGTCCCATCCAGGTCATTCACCCCAAAGGCCAGCGTCAGCTGCGCATTCTGCCGCCCCAGCATCGGCCAGTACGCCTTAAGGTGCGGGAAGTTATCCATATACAGCCGCGCCACCGCATAAAGCTTCATGTCCTCGACGACCGACAGCTCGGGCACATTGCTCATGTCGTTGTCCCCGTTGCGAAACTTCAGCGGAATAAAAGTATTGAACCCATGCGTCTCATCCTGCAGCCGCCGCAGCCGCTCCATATGATCGATCCGGTGCGCATACGTCTCGATATGTCCATAAAGCATCGTCGCATTCGTATGCATCCCCTCACGGTGCGCCGCCGCATGGATCGCCAGCCAGCCCTCCGCATCCACCTTGTCCGCACAGATCACGTTGCGGACATCCGGATGGAAGATCTCCGCCCCGCCACCCGGCATCGAATCCAACCCCGCCGCATGCATCCGCCGCATCCCTTCCTCCACCGACACCTTCGCCTTGCGGAACATATAATCCAGCTCCACCGCCGTAAAACCCTTGATATGCAGGTCCGGACGGTGCTGCTTGATCTTCGTCAGCAACTCCATGAAAAACTCCATATTCATCTTCGGATGCACCCCGCCGACGATATGCACCTCGGTCACCGGCTTGCCGTCATATTTACGAACGATGTCCAGCATCTGCTGTTGCGTCAGCTCCCAACCCTCGTCGCGATGCGCATACACCCGCGAATAAGAACAGAAATTGCACGTAAATACACAAACATTCGTCGGCTCGATATGAAAATTGCGATTGAAATAGGTCTTGTTCCCATGCAGCCGCTCCCGCACCCCATTGGCCAGCGCGCCCAGGAAGGGTAGGGACCCCCGCTCAAAAAGCAGCAGGCCTTCTTCGGGACTGATCCGCTCCCCCGCATTGATCTTCTCGCCGATCCGCTGCAGGTCCTTATCCGTTGTCTGTAACAATATATCCGATCCGGGTGTCATGGTATTCATGTGCGTGATTTAAGTGGCAAAATTACGTATCTTCCGGGTTTGTACGAATTACAAAACTATCGCATGGGTATAAAACTCCGCCTCACCGTAATGAACTTCCTCGAATTCTTTGTTTGGGGCGCCTGGCTCATCTCTCTCGGCGGATATATGTTCAACGTTCTCCACTTCACCGGCACCCAGATCGGCGCCGTCTACGGCACCATGGGCATCGCCTCCATCTTCACCCCCGCGCTCTTCGGCATCGTCGCCGACCGCTGGATCAACGCCGAACGCGTACTCGGCATCTGCCATATCATCGGGGCCGGCAGCCTCCTGTGGGCCTCCACCCTCCACGACTTCGACGCCTTCTACCTGGCCATGCTCCTCAACTCGGCCTTCTTCATGCCCACCATCGCCCTCAACAACACCGTCTCCTATATCATCCTCGAAAAGCGCGCATTCAATATCGTCAAGGAATTCCCGCCCATCCGCGTATGGGGCACCGTCGGGTTCGTCTTCGCCATGTGGGGCGTCGACTTCTCCCGCAGCGGGCTGACTCCCGGCCAGCTCTATATCAGCGCCGGCGCGGGCATTCTCCTCGGCATCTATGCCTTCACCCTGCCCCCCTGCGCTCCCGTACCCAACACCACCAAACGCAGCTTCGCCGCCTCCCTCGGGCTCGACGCCTTCGTGCTGTTCAAGAACCGGAAGATGTTCATCTTCTTCGTCTATAGCATGCTCCTCGGTTTCGCCCTGCAGATCAGCAACGCCTTCGCCGATGGGTTCATCAACGACTTCGCGAAGATCCCCCAATACGCCGAATCCTTCGGGGTCCGCCATTCCGTACTGCTCATCTCCATCTCGCAAATCTCCGAGACGCTCTTCATCCTCACCATCCCCTTCTTCCTCCGCCGCTTCGGGATTAAGCAGGTGATCATCATGAGTATCTTCGCCTGGGTCTTCCGCTTCGGCCTCTTCGGCTTCGGCAACCCCGGCACCGGCCTGCCCCTGCTCGTCCTTTCCATGATCGTCTACGGCATGGCCTTCGACTTCTTCAATATCTCCGGCTCACTCTTTGTCGAACGCGAAGCCGACATCAAGATCCGCGCCAGCGCCCAGGGCCTCTTCATGCTCATGACCAACGGCTTCGGCGCCTGGATCGGCACCTACATCAGCGGCCGCGTAGTGGACTACTATACCGCATCCGGCATCCGCGACTGGCACAACATCTGGATCACCTTCGCCGCTTATGCCCTGGTCCTCGGCATCACCTTCCCCTTCGTCTTCCGCTACAAACACGACCGAACCGCCACCACCGCTTCCCTTCAACATTAAAATATGCAACGCTTAGCCTTCATCCTCGCCATCCTTCTTCATCTCGCCGCGTCGGCGCAAAACCCCACCGCCACGCAGGACACCTCGCAATGTCCCCGCGCCGATCTCTCCACATCAACCCTCCGCGCCCGCTTCTACCTCCCAAACGCCACCACCGGCTTTTACCGCTCCACCCGCTTCGACTGGTCCGGCGTCATGCCCGCCCTCGAATACCACGGGCATAGCTTCTTCGGCCGCTGGAACTCCAAATACGACCCCACCCTCAACGACGCCATCATGGGGCCCGTCGAATCCTTCACCCCCAACGGCTATGACGACGCCCAACCCGGCGGAACCTTCCTCCAGCCCGGCGTCGGCCTCCTCACCCGCCCCGACACCAGCCGCTACACTCCTTTCCGCTACTACCCGATTGCCAGCACCGGCTTCTTCTACGTCTCAAAGACCCCTTCCGCCATCTCCTTTCGCCAGGACCTCACCGCCGGTGGCTACTCCTATGTCTATATCAAGACCATCATCCTCGACCCCGCCCAGCCCCGCCTGACCATCACCCACACCCTGAAGAACACCGGCGCAAAACCCATCGAATCCGACGTCTATAACCATAATTTCTTCGTCATCGACACCCTCGATATCGCCCCCGGCCGCATCCTCAAACTGCCCTGGACCCCCACCTCCACACCCTCCATCCCCTCGGCCTTCGACTCCCTCGCCGCCGTCAGCGGCGACTCCATAATCATCCGCCAGCCCTTCGCCGCCCGCAGAAGTTTCTACACCATCCTCACCGGCTATCGCGACAAGGCCGACGACTACGACCTGCGGATCGAAGAACGTCGCTCAGGCGTCGGCGTCCGCATCCGCTGCGACCGCCCCCTCGTAAAACTCGCCTACTGGGCCTCCCTCAAAACGGCCTGCCCCGAGCCCTTCATTCATATAAAAGCCGCCCCCGGCCAGACTATCACCTGGACCCTCCGGTATGACTTCTATTCGTTAACAAATTGACGCGGTAAAAATTCAGTATATTTAAGGGACCATGCGAATGCTGCTTCCCATCCTGCTATTGTCCCATGCCCTCATCGCCGGCATTCAGGCTCAACCGGCGCACCCGCCACTCCTGGTCGATGACCTGCAGTCGGGAAGCCCCCGGCTCCTCTTCCAGATCTGGCCCCGAGGTTATGCCCTGGGTATCTATGACACCGTGCTGAAGGACACCAGCCTCTTCCTCAACTACGACAAGGTCTCCCGCACCCTTTATTTCACCGCCGACGGCAAGGCCATCTCAAAAGTGCGGACCGCACAAATTCGCGAACTGCATTTCCAGTCCCCCGCCTCCGGACAAACCGTTCTTACCCGCGTCGACGGCATCGATCCCCGCGAGTTCTTCCAACAGCTAAGCGATTCCGCCGGCGGATTGTACTATATCCTCTACCGCCGGCTGGAAACCCATTTCCGCCGCGGCAGCTACTACAGCAACATCGCCATGCCCTTCACCGACGGCTACGGCGAATACATAGATACTTATAAATACTATCTGGTAATGCCCGGCGGCCGGGAATATACGCCGGTAAGACTAAAAAGAAGATCGGTGCTCGACATCTTCGGCCCGGCAGCCGACGCCTGGCTCGCAACTCGCGGAAAGGGCGAACCGGACGAAGCCGGCCTGATCCAACTCGTCAACCAGCTCAACACCACCGGCAGCCGCCCCCTGATGGCCGCCAACCGGTAACCGCCGCTCAATATCTCCCCGCTAGTCTCTGCAGGGTGGCCGCCTAAAAAAAAAGCCCCGCACGCAAGTGCAGGGCCGTATAAGTTATTGTCGCAATTTCTTACAGATGCGACTCGATCTTCTTCACAAAATTCGACTTCGGCTGGGCGCCCACCAACTTATCCACGACCTTCCCGTCCTTGATGAACAGGATCGCAGGAATGCTGGTAATCCCGTAGTTGATCGACAACTGCGGATTGTGGTCCACGTTCACCTTACCGATATTGATCTTCCCATCATATTCCTTCGACAATTCCTCAATGACCGGTCCTATCGCGCGACAAGGCCCGCACCACTCCGCCCAAAAATCCACCACAGTCAGCTTATCGGAGGCGATTACCTTGTCCTGGAAGTTAGTATCTGTTAATTCTAATGCCATAAAGAAGCGTTTTTATGTTATGTGTTTATTTTACGAATTCAAAGGTCTGCTTATTTCATCAACTTTTACGTCAGTTTCCCGACAAAACCCGCGCCATGCACTAAACCGTGACAACCTGTACCTCCACTTCCGGGGTCTTCTCCAAAAAGACAGACAATTCGTCATTCATCTCAAACCCCTGACCCATCGTAAAAAGACTCACCTTCGCATGGCTTTTCGATTCTAATATGTTGAATTTCAGTCCTGACTTGCCTGGATACTTCTTGATATTGGCCTCCATGAACCGCACCAGCTCCTCGTTCACAAACCTCGCCTCCACATCCATGATCACCTGCTTCGTCAGGATCGGCTTTATACTCTCCAGCAACATCAGCCGGTCGATCTTGAACTCGAACTGACTGGTATTGAACCGCTGCTTGAAACTACCCGTCAGGAATAGGTTCTTTCCCTTCTCCAGGTAGTTGCTATAGCGCGCATAATCCTCGCTCCATAACATAAACTCCGCCTTTCCGGTATAATCTTCGATCGTCAACACTCCAAATTGCTTACCCGTCTTACTCACCCGGTGCTGCGCATCCACCACAAGTCCCGCCAGCCGGTAAGGCTTTCCCGGGCTGGCCTGCAGACCCACCGCATCCTTGATCTCATTATACTCTCCAAGCTGGGTGATCCCATAATGCGTGATCTCGAACTTAAAATGATCCAGCGGATGACCGCTCATAAACATCCCCGTCACATCCTTCTCATGATCCAGCAGTTCCGTCAACGACCAGGGCTCGCAGGCCGGGATCTTCGGCGTCGCGATCTCCGGCATCGTCAGCTCCCCAAAAAGGCTGTTGCTCGTCTGATGCGCATTCGTTTGATAAACATTCCCGAATTTGATGATCTTCTCCAAGCCCGTCGCGGTATCCCCCTGCGCCAGATGGAAATATTGCGCCCGGTGCAACTCCTTGAAGCAATCGAACGCGCCGGCATACGCCAGGTTTTCCAGCGTCTTCTTATTCACCGTCCGCTGGTTGATTCGCTTGATCATATCGAAGATGGACGTAAAAGGTCCGTCCTTGGTTCGTTCACTGATGATCCCCTCCACCGCGGCCTCACCCACACCCTTCAGCCCGCCAAGCCCGACGCGGATCTCGCCTTTCTGATTCACGGCAAAACCCTGCTTCGACTCGTTGATATCCGGTCCGAGTACTTTCAGGCCCATCCGCTTGCACTCCTCCATAAAGAAGGTGATCTTTTCGATGCTGCCCGCATGGTTCAGCACCGCCGCCATATACTCGGAAGGGTAGTGGGCCTTCAGATAGCCTGTCTGGTAGGCGACAAACCCATAACAGGTACTGTGTGATTTGTTAAAGGCATATTGGGCAAAAGCCTCCCAGTCTGTCCAGATCTTCTCCAGCGTATTGGCCGCAAAACCTTTGGCCGTGGCGCCCTTCACAAACTGGCTCTTCATCTTATCGAGGATGGACTTCTGCTTCTTACCCATCGCTTTTCGAAGCACGTCCGCATCTCCTTTGCTGAATCCCGCCAGCTTCTGCGCCAGCAGCATCACCTGTTCCTGGTACACCGTGATCCCATAGGTATCTCCCAAAAACTCTTCCATCTCCGGCAGATCGAAAACTATCGGTTCCCGCCCGTGCTTCCGGTCGATATAGTTCGGGATGTATGCGATAGGTCCCGGCCGGTACAAGGCGTTCATCGCGATCAGGTCATCGAATTTATCCGGCTTCAGGTCCTTGAGATATTTCTGCATTCCGGGCGACTCGAACTGGAACGTACCGATCGTTTCCGCCCGTTGATAAAGTTCAAAAGTTTTTTGATCATCCAGTGGAACATCGTCGATCACAATAGCTATTCCATGGTTCTCCCTGATCAGTTCCAGTGCGGTCTTCAGGATGTTCAGCGTCCGCAGGCCCAAAAAGTCCATCTTGATAACGCCGGCTTCTTCGATCACGCTTCCTTCGATCTGCGTTACCAGCAGGTCCGAATCCTTCGCCGTGCAGACCGGCAATATCGTCATCAGATCGTCGGGCGCGATAATGATCCCCGCCGCATGAAGCCCCGTGTTCCGCACCGATCCTTCCAGCCGTTCCGCCTCGTGCAGCACCTGGCTGCGGATATCGTTGCCCTTATAAATCTCCCGGATCAATTTCACATTGGCCAGGTCATCCGGCCCTACACCGTCTTTCTCTTCAAGTGATTTCTCGCCGTCCTTTGCCGTCATCGGTGCATGCAGCACCCGTTTCAGTTCGATCCCCGGCCGATCCGGCACCAGCTTGGCCAGCGCATTCGACTCCGGCAGCGGCAGGTCCAGCGCCCGGGCCACGTCTTTGATGCTCATCTTAGCCGCCATCGTACCATAGGTCACGATCTGCGCAACCTGGTTCCTGCCGTACTTCGCCGCGACATATTCGATCACCTTTCCACGGCCTTCATCGTCAAAGTCCGTGTCGATATCCGGCATCGACTTCCGGTCCGGGTTCAGGAACCGTTCGAACAGCAGCTTATATTTTATCGGATCGATATTCGTGATCCCGATACAATAGGCGACCACACTTCCCGCGGCGGAGCCGCGGCCCGGACCTATAAACACCCCCATATCCCGCCCGGCCTTGATAAAGTCGCTCACGATCAGAAAGTATCCCGCAAACCCCATCGTCTTGATCGTAAACAGCTCAAAGTCCAGCCGCTCCTGGATATCCGCATTCAGATCGCTGTACCGCAGCTTCGCCCCTTCCTGTGTCAGGTACTTCAGGTACTCCCACTGATCGAGGTTGCTGTCGTTATGGATCTGGAATTCTTTGGGTATCGGGAAGTTCGGCAGCAGGATGTCTTTCTTCAGGTTCAGCACTTCCACCCGGTCGACGATCATATTGGTATTGTCGATCGACTCCGGCACATCGCTGAACAGCGTGGACATCTCTTCCGTCGTCTTGAAATAGAACTGGTCGTTCGGGAATTTGAACCGGCGGTTCTTCGTGTTCAGGTCGTCGTTGACGATATCGTCATAACCCGGCGTGGCCTGTTTCTCGCCGGTGTTGATACAAAGCAGGATATCGTGCGCATTCGCGTCATCCCGGTCGGTATAGTGGCTGTCGTTGGTCGCGATGACCGGCACTTTGTGTTTCTTCGCAAAACCCAGCAGCACCTGGTTGATCTTCTGTTGTTCCGGGATGTTGTGGCGTTGCAACTCGATAAAATAGTCTTCTCCAAAAAGGTCCAGCCACCATTTAAACTCCTGTTCGGCCTTTTCCTCACTCTCGTGCAAAATCGTCTGCGGCACATAGGCGCCGATACAACAGGTCGTCGCGATCAGCCCCTCATGGTATTGCAGGATCAGCTTCTTGTCGATCCGCGGGTACTTGCTGTAAAGCCCCTCGGTATACCCCAGCGAGGTCAGCTTGATCAGGTTCTGATAGCCCACCTTATTCTTGGCGAGCAGGATCTGATGATACCGCTCATCCCGCTGCTCCTTCGTAAAGGTCTTCTTGAACCGGTCCTCCACCACATAGAACTCACACCCCACGATCGGCTTCACCTTCAGGCTTCCGTCCTCGTTCTTATGCTTATGGGCTTCCGCCACAAACTCAAACGCCCCAAACATATTACCATGATCCGTAATAGCCAGCGCCGGCATCCCATCCTTGATCGCCTTCTTGTAAAGGCTCTGGATCGATGCCGCCCCGTCCAGCAGCGAAAACTGCGTGTGCGTATGTAGATGTGAAAACTTACTCATAGGACCTGCAATTAACAAACAAAACCCGACAAAAATCGTTCATTCACAAGCCCATAAAAGCACATAATATCCCCAGCCCTCGCCCCCGCGGCAGATTGCCCGCCCAACTAAGCCCGCGCTCGCCCCCGCTCCCGTTTTGGCTTCATTTTTGTTATTTTTCCTATCTTTGACCCATGCCAATATCCTACTTTGCGCCTCCGGGCCAAACTGGAAAATTAGCCCTTCGGCGACAAAGCTCTGATAATGAGCCTTCGGCTTGCGAGCCCTTGGCTCGCTCGGTGAATAATATGTTGAAAATTCTCATCTGCATAACAACCATCGCCTGTCTCGCCACAAGCTGTAGCGTCTTCAAACCCGCCACGGCAACAAAAACCGCTTCCCAGTCGCCAACCGAAAAAGACAACCCCAACGGCGTCCAGTTCATCACCAACATCTCGGTAAAACCCGACTCCCACGAGGATAACACCCGCAGTTCCATAACTCCGGCTGGGAAAAGCGCCGCCATGGCTCCCGGCTACGCCGAAACCGACGCAAAAGCGATCGAAACCTATCCCGCCCTGAAATTCAAATATGCCATCCTCGAGAACTGCTCGGTCGAAGCACTCGACAATCCTAAATTATTGAGCTTCATGGACTACTGGTATGGCACGCCCTACCACTACGGCGGCACCACCCGCGACGGCATCGACTGCTCCGCCTTTGCCTTCCTCCTCCTTTCTTCCGTCTATGGCGTGGCCACCCTGCCCCGCACCTCCAAAGAACAATACGAATTTTCCCGCCGCATCCGCCGCGACGAACTCCAGGAAGGTGACCTCGTCTTCTTCCATACCCTCGGCAAACGCCGCACCGTCACCCACGTAGGCGTCTACCTCCGAAACAACCGGTTCGTCCATGCCTCCGTCTCCGGCGTCATGATCAGCGAGATGACCGACGGCTACTACGACAAACACTTCGTCGGCGCCGGCCGCGTCATCGATCCCGCGCAAACCGGCGTCACCAATCCCGTCACCTCCAACACGGGCGGACTCTAGGCGCGGCCGATACACTCCCGGTATCAAAACCGAATACCCCGCCCGAACATCAAGCCCACAACAAATTGGCCCCCAACAACTAACAAAACAGGCATCAAAAATGCGGAAAAATTTGCATGCTTAAGAACTACTTCAAGATAGCCCTGCGCAACTTCCAGAAAAGCCGCGCCTTCACCCTCCTCAATCTGGGCGGGTTGACCATCAGCTTCACCGCCTGCCTGCTGATCTTCTTCTGGGTATCCCACGAGTTCAGCTATGACAAGACCGGCTCGACGGCCAGTAGGGTCTACCGGGTCGCGCTCACGCTGCACGCCAACGGCCAGCCCGACAAAGACTTTGCCGTGACAGCCGGCCCCCTGGCGCCGGTGCTGGCGAAAGACTTCCCCGAAGTGGAAAAAGCGGTTCGGTTCGAAGGGTACGGTACTACCCTGGGTTACCAGGGCCAGCACTTCTTCACCAATCGTTTTCTTTTTACAGACTCCACCTTCCTCGATGTCTTTGACTATCCCATGCTCAAAGGCGATCCGCATACCGCCCTCAACGGCTCCAACTCCATCGTCATCACGGAAAGCGCCTCAAAAAAATATTTCGGTTCGGCCGATCCCATCGGTAAAATGATCACCTGCGACGACTCGATCCTGCTCCGGGTTACGGGCGTCATGAAAGATCTCCCCGCCACAAATCATTTGGACGTCGAGGTCCTTTGCTCGATGAATGTCCTGCTGCGATACCACATCGACGGCCTCGACCAATGGTGGAACGATGATTACTATACCTATGTCCTGCTGAAGAATCCCCGGAGCGCCGCGGCGGTCAACGCTAAGATCAGGAACATCATGGACAGATACAACGATAAGGAAAATAAGTCCATGGGTATAAACGGCTATCACTTCCTGCAGCCTGTCAGCGATATCCACCTCCGCAGCGACCTCAACGACGAGATAAAACCCGGTGGCAGCCTCGCCGCGCTTCGCATCTTCATCGGCATCGCCATTTTCCTTTTGGCCGTAGCCTGCATCAACTATATCAACCTGACCACCGCCACCTCCTTCAAAAGAGCCCGGGAGATCGGTATTCGCAAGGTCGTCGGCGCCCTGCGCCGGCAGCTGATCGGTCAATTCCTCAGCGAATCCGTTCTGATCACAGGGCTCGCCTTGTTGCTGGCCATCGGTATCGCCATCATCATCCTGCCGCTGTTCAATCAACTCGCGGGAACACAGATCGCCGCGGGAACCTATTTGACCGCGCCGGTAGTCCTGCTGATCGCTGGCTTCGTCGTGGTGCTCGGCATCATTGCCGGCCTCTATCCCGCGATCTACCTGTCGGGGGTACAACTGGTCAAGGTCTTCAAACAGGGTAGGGGAGCCCGCGGCGGGCTCTCGCTGCGCAAGGTACTCGTCGTCTTTCAGTTCACGCTCTCCGCAATGCTCATCGTCGCCACCATCGTCTGCTGGCAGCAATTGCATTTCATGCAGACACGCGATCTCGGCTTCGACCAGGAACAGGTAGTGGCTGTCCCGCTGCGTACGGCCAAACAATCCTTTGCCTCGCAGCTGCTCAAACAGGAGATGAAAAAGGATCCGCAACTAGCGGAGGCGACCACCTCTTCGAAGATCCCCGGCAAGCAGCTGAACAATATCGTGACCCTACCCGAAGGCGTGAGTATCGATCGCCAGCAATCCATGTTCACCCTGGTCGTCGACTTCGATTTCTTCGACACCTACAAATTGAAAATGGCCTCCGGTCGCGCCTTCTCAAAGGACTTCCCCACCGATTCCTCAGCATTCATCCTCAATGAGGCCGCGGTAAAAGAGATCGGTTGGACACCGCAAAATGCGGTTGGTAAAGGCTTCGAATGGGGACTGGGTAAAAAAGGCAAGGTCATCGGCGTCGTAAAGGATTTTCATTTCCGGTCCCTGCAGCAAAAGATCCCGGCGATGGTCATGCACATTCTGCCGGTTACCAGCAGTTGGTGGGGCTACCTCTCCGTGCGCATCAACACCGGCGACAACAAAGCGGCCCTTAAAGCGATGGAAGCCGCGTGGAAAAAGATCCTGCCAAACGACGCCTTCGAATATTGGTTCGTAAACGAGGATTACAATAAACAGTATGAGGCCGAACAACGCCTTGGCCGGCTCTCGATCCTCTTCTCGATGCTCACCATCTTCATCTCCTGTCTCGGTTTGTTCGGCCTCGTGATGGTAGCCGTCGCCCAGCGCACAAAAGAGATCGGCGTCCGCAAGGTCCTGGGCGCCTCGGTCACGGGCATCGCCACTTTGCTCTCCACCGACTTCCTCAAACTCGTCGCCCTCTCCATCCTCATCGCTACTCCTATCTCCTGGTATTTCATGTACAAATGGCTCGCCGGCTTTCCCTATCGGACATCCATCCACTGGTGGGTCTTCGCCGTGGCGGCTGTTCTCGTCGTCGTCATCGCCCTGACCACCATCATCGTCCAGGCGCTAAAAGCAGCAATCGCCAATCCCGTCAAGTCACTCCGGTCAGAATAAAAAGGAGCCCCGCATCGGCGGGGCTCCTTTTTAACCTTGTTTCTTCACGACGATATAAAAATTCCGATCCACCGAGAAATTCCCATCTCCGCCGGTCCCATTCCCCGTCGCACCCACCGTCAGGATCCCCGGTCCGGGTCCACGCGGTCTCGGCCGCCCACCCGTTCCATTAGCCACCGGCGACAACGCCTTCATATCCAGTTGCGGCGTCTCCAGCACCTTCCCGCCCGTACCGGCCTTCAGCGTCTGCCAGCTATCCGTCGGATAGATCCACTGCTCAGGCAGCCCGCCGATAAAGACCTTCACCGGCATATCAAATCCTTTCACGCAATTACCCCAGCGATAACTGATCATCTCGCCACTCGACTGATACGACAACACCGGGATCTTCGTCGTACGCAGATACTGATCAAAAACCTTCGACAGGTCCCGATGCGCATACGAAGAAATATAGTTCTCTATTTCCTGTGTCGTCACCGTCTTGTGGTAGAAGGTCGACTGCAATCCATGCAACAACCCGCGGAACGCCGAATCCCCGATCATCTGCCGGATCATATGCAGCATATTCCCGCCCTTGTAATACATGTCGCCCGACCCTTCTTTATTGACCCCATATATCCCGATCACCGGCTTGTCATTATCGATATTCTTCCGCGTCCCGATACAGTAATCATTCCCTGCCTCCGTACCATATAGATACGTCGTATACAGCGTCTCGGTATAATTGGTAAACCCTTCATGCACCCACATATCCGCCGCATCCTTGTCCGTGATATTGTTACCAAACCATTCGTGACCACTCTCATGAACGATGATAAAGTCCCATTTCAACCCCCATCCGGTGCCCGAAAGATCCCGCCCCAGATACCCATTGGCAAAATGATTCCCATAAGCCACATTGCTCTGATGCTCCATCCCGAGATGCGGCGCCTCCACCAGCTTATAGCCGTCTTCATAGAAAGGGTAGGGGCCCATCCAGTATTCAAATGCCCGGAGCATCGTGTCCGCCTGCTTGAATTGCGGTTTCGCCTTCTCGAGGTTATAATCCAGCACCCAGAAGTTGCAATCCAGCTTGCCCTTCACCCCGTCGAAGACATAGTTCCAGTTCACATATTTCCCGATATAGGGAATGATATCGTAGGAGTTGATCGGGTTCGTAACCACCCAGGTATACGTCGTCGTCCCGTTGCCGTTGGCATGTTTGTCCCGCAGCCGGCCGTTGCCGATCCCCATCAGGCTGTCCGCGCAAACGATATGCATCACCACCCCGCTGTCCGGTTCATCGGACAGATGATCCTTACAGGGCAGCCAGCAGCTCAGCCCAAGGCCCTCATCGGCCACCGTCATCCAGGGCCTGCCATGCTCATCTTTATTCCAGATCCATCCGCCACCCCAGGGCGGCCGGACCGCCACCTTGGGAACTCCCTGGTATTGCAGCACCACCGTTTCCACGCTGCCCGCCTTCACGGGCTTCGGAAACCGCAGATGAAAAACATTGCCTTCCCGGACAAACTTCAGCGCCTTCTTCTTCCAGGTGGCCGCCACCAGCTGCATCGGCTCCTGCAGATCGATCTGCATCGTCTGCCCATCACTCACCGCCGCAAAGGTCACGGCATTGCTTCCCTTCAACGACTTACCCGCGAAATCCGGCTCCACCTGCAACTCATATTTCAAAAGGTTCCACCAGGCCCGCTCAGGCCCTACACTTCCCCGAAGACTGTCTGCATGCGAATAGGCTTCTTTCTCCGGCGTAAGCAGCTGCGCGTGCCCGCCAAAAAAAGAAAAAAGGCCCAGGCAAACGGCAGCAGTTAATTTACGACTCATATGTTATCGTTATTTTTGACGGGATGAAGATAGTCAATCCCCGCAATTTCGTCTTCCTGACAATTAACCTCCTGATGGCAATATCTTGCCATTCTCCCAACTCGAAAACAGATAAAAAATTTTTCATCTATAACGAACCCGATGGCATCGCCACCCTCGATCCCGCCGGCGCCAAGAACCGCTCCATCCAATGGGCCATCCACCAACTCTACAACACCCTCGTGGAAACCGACGACAATCTCAACTTCGTCCCCGGCCTGGCCCGCACCTGGGAAGTATCCGCCAACCGCCGGACATGGACCTTTCATCTCCGCCCCGATATTGTTTTTCACGACGACCCTGCCTTCCCCGAGGGCAGAGGCCGCCGCCTCGTCGCCCGCGATATCGTCTATAGCTTCAACCGCATCCTCGATCCCCTCACCGCCAGCAGCGGCGCCTGGATCTTTCACGATCGCATCGACACCACCGGCATCACACCCGCCAACCCCGGCGGTGACGCCTTCTCGGCGCCGGACGACAGCACCTTTGTCCTGAAACTCCTTCGTCCCTTCAACCCCATCCTGGGCCTCCTCAGCATGCAATACTGCTCCGCCGTCCCGCGCGAGGCCGTCGAAAAGTACGGTAAAGAGTTCCGCAGCCATCCCGTCGGCACCGGCCCCTTCCGTTTTAAATCCTGGGAAGAAAATCAAACCCTCATCCTCGTAAAAAATGATCGCTATTATGAACGGGACAGCACCGGCCAGCGACTGCCCTACCTCGATGCCCTGAAGATCACCTTCAACGACGAAGCCGCCACCGAATTCCTGCAATTCGTGCAGGGCCAGCTGGACTTCGTCAACAACATCGACCCCAGCTTCAAAGATGAAGTGCTGAATAAAAAAGGCCAGCTCAAAAAAGACTGGCAGGGGAAAATTGATCTGACCGTCGTTCCGCAGCTGAACACCGAATACCTGGGTATCCTCGTCGATAGCGCCAACCCGCTCGTAAAAGCATCGCCGCTAAGAATAAAACAGATTCGTCAGGCCATAAACCTCGGGTTCGATCGCCGCAAGATGATGCTCTACCTCCGCAACTCTCTCGGCCTCCCCGCGGAAAGTGGCTTCATACCCGCGGGCCTCCCCTCATTCGACAGCACCCTCGTCCACGGCTATCACTATGATCCGGATAGAGCCCGCACGCTGCTGGCCGCTGCCGGCTATCCCGGGGGCAAGGGCCTGCCGCCCATCCGCCTGCTGACCATCCCCATCTATGGCGACTTCGCCACCTTCATCGCCCGGCAACTCGAAGACATCGGCATCCATATCGATATTGAGATCGTCCAGAAATCCCTCCTCCTCGAAGAAACGGCTCAGTCAAAAGCCCTCTTCTTCCGGGGCAGCTGGATCGCCGACTACCCCGACGCGGAAAACTACCTCAGCGTATTCTACTCGAAAAATCCGGCACCCCCCAACTACACCCGCTACAACGATCCTGTCTTCGACAAACTCTACGAACGATCCCTCGAGGAGACCACCGACTCGGTCCGCTATCGCCTCTATCGCGAAATGGACCAGCGCGTCATCGACGCCGCACCCATCGTCCCCCTCTGGTATGATGTCGTCGTGCATCTCGTCAACCCGCGCGTCCATGGCTTCACGCCCAATGCACTCAACCTCCTCGAACTCCGGCGCGTCAAAAAATGACCCCGCCTAACCGTGTCTCACTCACTTCGCAACGCGTCCACCGGATTCTGCAGCGCCGCCCGCACACTCTGCCAACTCACCGTCGCAAGCGTGATCCCCAGCACCCCCACACCCGTCGCCGCAAACACCCACCACGGGATCCCCGCATGATACACATATCCCTCCAGCCACCTGTTCATCGCAAAATATCCCAATGGCCCGCCGATCGCAAACGACAACCCCACCAGTATCACAAACTCCCGCGACAGCAATCCCCAGATATGCACCACCGATCCGCCCAGCACCCGCCGCACGCCGATCTCCTTCCGCCGCTGCTCCGCCATAAACGACGCCATCCCGAAAATACCCAGACCGCTGATAAAAAGCGCAAACGCCGCAAACAACGCTGCGATCCGCCCGATCCGCACCTCGGCAGCAAATTTCTTCGCATGTTCTTCATCGGTAAAATGATAATCGAACGGCTCCGTCGGCACCACCCGCTGAAACGTCTGCCGGACAGCCGCCAACGCCGAACCAGTCGCTACACCCGGCTTCAGCCGGATAAAAAGATACACCCGGTCATAGTCGTGAAAGTAGCAATAGATCGCCTGCTGCACCCGCTCGTACGGCGAGCCCACTACGATATCCCGCACCACCCCGATCACCGTGAACACCCGGCCGTCTGCCCGTTTTATCTGTTCGCCGATAGGCTGTTTAAAACCCGTGAGCGCCACCGCTGCCTCATTGATCACGGCGGACGACGAGTCCGTCGCCAGGTCCCGCGAAAAATCCCTTCCCTCTACAAACTTCCAGCCAAGCGTCTTGCCATATTCCGGTGAGATACCGATCGATGAAAAGTCGCCCTGCACAGCCGGATTCCTCCCCCGCCAACTGTATCCCGTCCAGATATCCCAGATCACCGACGTCGAACTCGAGGAGATCGCCGTCTCTTCCACGACACCCGTTCGCAACAATTCTGCCCGCACCGTCCCGGCCCGGTCGGCAAACCCCGGCGTATGGATCGACATCGAGAGTAACCCGCCCGGCTCGTAACCCACGGGCCGGTCCTTCGCGAATTCGATCTGCCGGTAGACGACGATCGTTCCGATGACGAGTAACACCGAAACCGTGAACTGCAAAACCACCAGCACCCGCCGCGGCGCTACGGCTCCATGCCCCGTCTTCCCTTTCAGCACACGCACCGGGGCAAACGAGGAAAGGTACAGAGCCGGATAACTTCCCGCCAGTATCCCCGTAAACAACGCAACTCCCAGTCCGGTGATCAGATCGCTCCAGCCGATGGCCATTCGTTTATCGGCCAGGTCATTGAAGAAGGGTAGGGCGGTAGCCACCAGGCCGGTCGCCAGGACAAACGCCGCAAACGCCACCAACGCCGATTCGCAATAGAATTGCAGGATCAGCTGGCTTCGCAGCGAACCCATCACCTTGCGAACACCCACCTCCCGCGCCCGGCGCTCACTCCTCGCCGTTGCCAGGTTCATAAAATTGATACATGCCAGCAGCAACACAAAGAACCCGATCGTCCCGAACAACCACACATATTGGATGTTGCCGCCCACGATCACCCCATTCCGAAACGAACTATACAAATGCCATTTGCTCATGGGGTGCAGGAACTCCTGCGGATGATAAGCCAGGCCAAGCGGATTGGTCTTCAACTTCCCCATCGAAATGTTTCGGATGCTTGCCGACACCTTTTCCACATCGACCCCATCCTTCAGCTTCACGAATATCTCGACAAAATCATAAGCCCAGTCGGTTCCCATTTCTTTCACCCAGGGATTCGCGCTGGCAAACAACTCCAGCGGCGCGATAAAAAGCACATCCTTGAATTGGGAATGATAGGGAATATCGGCGTATACCCCCTTCACCCGCACCACCATCTTCACATCGATGGTCATCGTCTTCCCGACCGGGTCGGCATCGCCGAATATCGCCCTGGCCGCCGATGCGGATAAAAGGATCGAATGAGGATCCTCGAGCCCCGCATCCCCCTTCACCATCCGCAGCCCCATCACCTCCGCCGCCCCGGGCTCCATGAATCGTCCCTTCTTCGTCAACTTCAGATCCCCAGACGCAAGCGCATAATCCTGTACCCACCAGGCTGCCACCACGCGGTCGAAATTCGCTCCGTACACAGTCCGCAACTCGTTCGCCAGCGGCAGGGGCATCGACGCGTTCGAAGAGACATCCCCATTCGTCGTCTGGTTCTGCATCACCCGCGCCACCCGCTCATAATTCGGGTTCTCGCGTTCATAGTTCAGCTCATCGCGCACCCAAAGCCCGATGAGCATCGCAATGGCCATCCCGATGGCCAACCCCGTAAGATGGATAAGGGAATGCGTCCGGTCCCGGACAAATCGGCGAAGAGCAATCTTTAGCATCCTTAAATATAAAAAAAAGCCCGGCGCGAGCCGGGCCATATGCTTTCATTTCGCAAAATTTAATGCTTCGTCGAATCGACGTTCTTCTTCAGCTTATCCTTGAACACTTTCTCGAATTTCTCCACCTTCGGCTTGATCACCAGGTAGCAATACGGCTGCGAACCGTGGTCATTATAATAATTCTGATGATAATCCTCCGCAGGATAGAAGGCGCCGGCCTTCGTGATCTCCGTCACGATCGGATTCGGATAAGCGCCTTCCTTGTTCAGCTTCGCCTTATAATCCTCGGCCTTCTGCCGCTGTTCTTCGTTGTGATAAAAAATAGCGCTCCGGTACTGCGTGCCGACATCATTTCCCTGCCGGTTCAACGTCGTCGGATCGTGCGACTCCCAAAATACCTCGAGCAACTCGTCAAAACTGACCACCGCCGGATCGTAGACCACCTGCAAACACTCCGCATGCCCCGTCGTCCCCGTACAAACCTCCTCATAGGAGGGATTGGCCACCGTTCCACCCATATAACCCGAAGTCACCTTTGTCACGCCCTTTAATTCCTGGAAGACCGCCTCCGTGCACCAAAAACACCCGGTGCCAAAGGTCGCCGTCTCCGTTTTTGCCCCCGCAGGGACGTTGTTATCGTTCATATTCATTGTTTTAACTGTCATTGGCCCATCCTGGCAACCGCCAAGAAGCGCCACGGAAAATACAAAAGAAAGGATCGTCATGGGATTTATTTTAGGAGTCGCTCGTATCGCAAGATACGTAATTAACTTTGTTAGGTAAATTAATAAGTTTACCTTCGCATTGTGAATCCGAAAAATCCAACAAGCCCGGCAAACCGGCCAGATCCGGCCGGCCTGGCAAATCTCCCCACCGATGCCGAACTGGCTGCCGGCCTTCGAACCACCATCGGCCGCCTCGTCAAACTACTCCGCCGCGAGACCCGCAACGACGCCCAGCTCTCCCTCACCGAACGCGCCACCCTCGGCCTGCTCTATCCCGATAACCGCCTCGCCCCCTCGGACATCGCCCGAATCGAAAAAGTCACCACTCAATCCATGTCCCAGGTGATCAACCAACTGGCCGAACTGACCTACATCGAAAGGACCCCCTCCGGCGACGATAAACGCAAAGTGCTCCTGTCCCTCACCCCCGCCGGCCGCTCCTATGTCGAACAACTGCGTCAGGACAAACAGGAATGGCTCGCCGCCGCCCTGCAGGAAAAGACCACCCCGCAGGAAAAAGCGACCCTCGCCGCCGCCCTGGCCATAATAAATAAACTCATTGATGAATAGTCCTTCCATTTTCCGGGCCATGCAAAGCCGCAACTACCGGCTTTACTTCTATGGCCAGTCCGTCTCACTGATCGGCACCTGGATGCAACGCACCGCCGTCAGCTGGGTGGTCTACACCCTCACCCACAACAGTTTCATGCTGGGTTTGTCCCTTTTCTGTACCCAATTCCCGTCCTTCCTGCTATCCACGGCCGGCGGCGTCGTTTCCGATCGCTATCATCGCTTTCGCGTGCTCCTCTTCACCCAGATCGCCTCCGGTGTGCAGTCCCTGCTGCTCGCCGTCCTCGTATTCACCGGCTATTATAATGTCTGGACGATCCTGGGCCTCGGCGTGGTCCTCGGCATGATCAACGCCTTCGACGTCCCCGCCCGCCAGGCGATGGTCTATGATATGGTCGATGACAAAGAGAACCTGGCAAACGCCCTCGCCCTCAATTCCTCGATGGTCAACCTCGCCCGGCTCATCGGCCCCGCCGTCGCGGGCTTCATTCTCCATAAACTCGGGGATGGCTGGTGCTTCGCACTCAATACCGTCAGCTTTATCGCAGTGATCGCCTCGCTGCTGCAGATGAGACTGCCGCCCTACCAGCGGAAACAACATACAAAAAATGCCCTCGCCGAACTCCGGGAAGGCTGGCAATACCTGCGCCGGAACCCCGCCATCGCCCGCGTCCTGCTCATGCTCGCCTCGATGAGTCTGCTCGTCATTCCCTTTTCGACACTCCTGCCCATCTATGCAAAGGTGATCTTCCACGGCAATGCCGCCACCTTCGGGGTGATCGACAGCTTTATCGGCCTCGGCGCCATCACCGGCGCCCTCTACCTGGCCACCCGGACAAAGAACACCGCGGCCAGCCGAAAAAAAATATTACGCATCAACACGATCATCTTCGGCATCGGGCTCATCCTCTTCTCCTATACCACGAGCTTTCCGCTCGCCATGTTCTTCGCCGTCATCTCCGGCTTCGGCATGATGGCGCAGACGACGATGACCAATACCATCATCCAGACCACCGTCGCCCCGGAAATGCGCGGCCGGGTCATCAGCTATTTCGCGATGTCCTATTTCGGGATGATGCCCCTCGGCAGTCTCCTCGTCGGGACCGTCTCCCAATACGCCGGCGCACCCAATACAGTCCTCGCTGAAGGCATCATCGCCCTCATCGTCGTCGCCGTCTATTGGAAATATCTCACCACCGCCGTCCGCCGGCCCGTCGCCAACCCGTCCGTCGCCAACCCGTCCGTCGCCAACTCATCCGCCACAATAAAATCAATCAATACCGATACAACATGGAAAAGAACAGCCAGGCTCTGACCACCGCCTTACTCGTAATGGATGTCCAACCTACGATCCTGCCGATGCTGGGCGACAACACCGTCGCGTATGTCAACACGATCAAAAAAGCGATCGCCGCCGCCCGCAGGAACAACATGCTCGTCCTCGCCGTCGTCGTTGGTTTTCGCAAAGGCTTTCCGGAGATCACCGCCCAAACAAGCAACGCCTCCTTTGCCGCCCTCAAAGCAGGCGCCATGCCCGGCCTCGAGAACCCCGTACCCGATCCCTCGCTTGAGCTGACGGCCGACGACATCGTCATCACAAAACGCCGCGTCAGCGCCTTCGCCGGCAGCGACCTCGAAGTGATCCTCCGCGGCCATAAAATAGATCATATCGTCCTCACCGGCATCGCCACCAGCGGCGTCGTCCTCTCGACACTCCGCCAGGCCGCCGATATGGACTACCGCATCTCTGTCCTCTCGGATGCCTGCGCCGACCGCGACGCCGAAGTCCACAACGTTCTGGTGAACAAGGTCTTTCCCCGTCAGGCCGAAGTCCTCACCACCGACCAGTGGATCGCCGGACTGGGTCAATCCCCCATCCCCAAATAATTCATCACCTGCCGGTAATCGCCGACATTGACCTTGTCGCGCTTCATCGCAGTGCTCACCGTCCCGGTGACGGCGACTATCTTATACTTGTGCGTCGGGATCACATCCGCCGACAACGTCGTGGGAGGGGTTCCGCTGCCGTTCGCCGTGTAGAAAAAATGCAACCGCACCTTTCCTGGCATGGTCTCATATACATAATTATAGTAAAAAACGGCGCCGAATGAAAGAAACGTGTAGGGTAGGGGACTCCACTGATTGAAATCGTTCGCATTGGGCGCGATATAGACCATCACCATCCCCGAATCGAGCATCCCCTGGGTGATCTTGGAAAAAGCCGCATCATGATACCTCGTAAAGTACGTGACGGTCCCGCCATTGCTGTTGGAATAGGTATATCCCGAATTCCACAGCCAGTCGGCGCTCGCCAGCGAAAACGTATCCGTAAAAACATTGGCATTGCCCTGTGGCCCGGTCGGTCCCGCCGGCCCCTGCGGCCCTGCGGCACCCGTGGCGCCTGCCGCGCCCTGAGACCCGGTAGGGCCCGTCTTGGAGCATGCCCCGGCGATGAGGCAAATAAGAAACAGGTAGAAGATTCCCTTTTGCATATAACTGGATTGTTGATGACAAGCATACAATCCGGCAATACGGCGGCAGACAGCGCAAAAAATGGTAGTAACTGCAAACCTAAAGCATTGACCCCGATCCGCCAATACCCCCAACCGGGTATTTCCCAGCCTCCGCCTTTCTTTGTACCTTTGCCGACCAATGAAGATCTTCCCCGAATCAGCCCTGGTGCAACTGGAATTTAACAAGGTGAAACACCTTCTGGCCGAGCATTGCAACACCGACTTTGCCCGCTCCAGGGCCGAAGATCTCCGTATCCATACCCGCCGCGATTTCATCGAGCTGGAACTTCGTCAATCCCACGAATACAAGCTCCTGCTCAGCAACGGCCAGTACTTTCCAAACGATAATACCCTCAACCTCGCCCGCGAACTAAAACTCCTTGGCATCCCCGGCGCCGTCCTCAGCGGCGAACAATTCCTCCAGATCCGCCGCCTCGCCGAAGGCATGGACTCCATCTTCCGGTGGTTCGACCCCGAACGCCGCACCGCCTATCCGGCCCTCAGCCGCGTCATCGAACATACCCACTACGAAAAGGCCATCGTAAAGGCCATCGACGAGATCATAGACGAAAGCGCAGGCGGCACGGTCCGCGACAACGCCTCCACCGACCTCGCCGACATCCGTCTCAGCCTCTATCGCAAACGCAACGAACTCCGCCGCGTCTTCGACCGCATCCTTTCCAAGCTCGGCAAGGCTGGCTACGTCGCCGATATCGAAGAATCCTTTCTCAACGGCCGCCGCGTCGTCGCCATCTTCGCCGAACACAAACGCCAGGTCAAAGGCATTCTTCACGGGGAGAGCGATACCCGCCGCACCAGCTTCGTCGAACCCGAAGAGACGATCCAGCTCAACAACGAGGTCTTCTCCCTCGAGCACGCCGAAAGCAAAGAGGTCAACCGCATCCTGCGCGAACTCACCGCCCGGCTCTCAAGTCATGCCCCCCTGCTGCAGGTATGGCACGACATCCTCGGCGAATTCGATTTCATCCGCGCAAAGGCCCGCCTCGCCGGCGACATGAACGGCAACTTCCCCCTGCTGGTGGATAAATCCCATGTCGTGCTGCGCCAGGCCTACCACCCGCTGCTGCTCCTGTACAACCGCAAGAACAACAAGCCCACCATCCCCACAAATATTAATCTCAACGAGAAAGAACGGCTGCTCGTCATCTCGGGACCCAACGCCGGCGGCAAGACCGTCACCCTAAAGACCGTCGGCCTCCTCCAGCTTATGCTCCAGAGCGGCCTCCTCGTCCCCGTCCACCCCGACAGCGAAATGGGCATCTTCAAACAGCTGATGATCCACATCGGGGATACCCAAAGTCTCGAATTCGAACTCAGCACCTATAGCTCTCACCTGAAGAACATGAAGTACTTCATGGAGAACGCCAACGGCCGCACCCTCTTCTTCATCGACGAACTGGGCAGCGGCTCCGATCCCAATCTCGGCGGCGCCTTCGCGGAGGTCATCCTCGAAGAACTCGTCCGCAAGCATTCCTTTGGCATCGTGACCACGCACTATCTAAATCTGAAGGTCATGGCCGGCAAGACCCCCGGCATCGTCAACGGCGCCATGGCCTTCGACGAGGCCAACCTCCTGCCGCTGTATAAGCTGATCATCGGTAAACCCGGCAGCAGTTATACCTTCTCCATCGCCGAACGCATCGGCCTCGACCCCCGGCTGATCCAGCGCGCCCGCAACCTCGTCGACGAAGATCATTTCCGCCTCGACAAACTGCTCAACGCCACCGAACAGGACCTCGCCGCCCTCGAAAAAAGGGAAAAGGACCTCAACCGCCTCCTCAAAGAGAACGAAAAACTGAAAAAGGAAATGGAGGCCCTCATCCATCGCGAACGCCATGAACAGCAGGTCGAACTCCTGAAACACCAGAACAAGATCACCGAAGAGCGGATCGCCTACCTCAAGGAGATGGAACGCAAGCTCCGCCAGATCATCTTCGACTGGCGAAAGACCGACGACAAGAACGAGGTCATCAAACAGATGCAGGCCCTCCTCTTCAAACAAAAGGAAAAGCAGGTCAACGAAAAGGTCCGCAAGAAATTCGACGCCCGTTACACCGAGATCGGCGGCAGCATCGAACTCGGCAACAAGGTCATGATGAAAAAGAACCACCAGGTCGGCACCGTGAAAGATATTCGGGGCAAAAAAGCCGTCGTACAACTCGGCCTCATCCCCATCACCGTCGACCTCGCCGACCTCACCGTCGTCCAGGACAAACCCCAGGAAGCGCTGGATAGCTAAACCGCCGCATCCGTTCACGGCGCCGATTTCCCCACAATCCTTCCTGTTGTTGCCAAACCCCAACTTTGGCACTATCTTTGGCCTAAATCGAACACTTTAAATCTCAAAACGTATGAAAAAGCACCTTCTGGCAGGCGCCGTCCTGATCGGCCTCGCCTTCGCCACTCCCACGCAAGCACAGATCAAATTTTCCGTCAACATCGGCGTTCAGCCCTCCTGGGGTCCCACGGGGTATGACCATGTAGAGTATTACTACATCCCCGACATCCAGGCCTACTACTATGTCCCCAATCACCAGTTCGTCTATCAGCGCGGAGGCCGCTGGGTCTTCTCCCAGGACCTGCCCGCCCGCTACCATGACTTCGACCTCTATCACAGTCATAAGGTAGTCATCAACGAACCAAAACCCTACCTCCACTACCAGGAACACCAGAGAATGTACGACCACTTCCGCGGCGAACACGACCGCCAGGAATTCATCCGCGGCAGCCACGACAACCGCTATCAGAAGCATTGGCACGACAAGCGCGACGCCAACGAAGACCGCCGCCACCACGACAACGGCCACCACTAGCCATAAAAAAACCCGGGGCCTGGCCCCGGGTTTTTGTTTTTTTATCCTTTGCTCCCGCGCCTCACTCACTCCTCAACGCCACCACCGGACTCTCCGTCGCCGCCCTTATCGCCTGCACGCTGATCGTCACAAAAACCACCAGCAGCGAGACCCCCGCCGTCGCACCGAATATCCACCAGCTCATCGGCGCCCGATAGGCAAAATCACTCAGCCACCGGTCCATCACCCACCAGCCGATCGGCGACGCGATCACCAGCGCCAACCCCACCAGCCGCAAAAAATCCCGCGACAGCAACTCCATGATACTTCCCACACTCGCCCCCAGCACCTTCCGGACCCCGATCTCCTTGCGCCGCTGGATCGTGCTATAAGCCGCAAGCCCCAGCACCCCCAGACAGGAAATAAAGATCGCCAGCGCGGCAAAATAAAAGAACAGCCGCCCAAACCCGACCTCCGCCGAATACTGTTGATCAAACGCGGCGTCCAGGAAGGTATACTCAAATGGCCGGTTCGGAATAATGCGGTTCCAGTTCCTCTCGATCCCCGCGATCGTCGCCGGCAGATTCGCCGCCGCCACCTTCACCGAGATAGTCCCCCATCCATAGGGTTCTATCCGCATCACCATCGGCGTGATACTCTCCCGCAGCGACTTGTAATTGAAATCTTTGATCACCCCGATGATCTTCCCCTGCCGGCCCCACTGATCGAAGTTCCGGCCAACCGCGTCCTGCGCATTGCGATAGCCCAGCATCCGCACCGCACTCTCGTTCATCACCATGGCGCGCCCCGTGTCGCTAGGGTAGTCCCGCGAAAAAGCCCGCCCCGCCGCCATCTTCAATCCATATTGCTGGATAAAATCGAAATCGACAAAATACGTGTCGATATTCATCTGCTGCATCTCGCCCTTCCGGTTCTCGAGGGTCGAATAGGTCGAGGTATACCCGTCACCGGGCGACCCGCTCGCAATCGTCGTCGACAGCACCCCCGGCAGACTCGCCAGCGATGCCTTAAAAGTCTCTTTCTTCGGATCGAAATTCGTTTTGATGACCATCTCCTGGTCCTTGGCAAAACCCAGGTCACGCGTCTGCATATATTTCACCTGCCGGTATACGACGATCGTCCCCACGATCAGGATCGTCGAGATCACGAACTGGAAGACCACCAACCCCCGCCGTAGCAGCAAGCCCTTTGTCCCCGTCGCAAACCGGCCTTTCAACACACTCACCGGGCGGAAACCCGAGAGCACCAGCGAAGGATAGAACCCCGCAATCACCCCGATGCCGATAGCCAGCAGGAACAGCCCAGCCACATAGATCCAATGTGAGAAAACCCCCGTACTAACGGTCTTCCCTGCCAATATATTAAACGATGGGATCAGTATCGCCGCCAACGACAACGCCACCACAAACGCCAGCAGACAGATCAACACCGACTCGCCGATAAACTGCCGCGCCAGCTGCGTCCGCCCCGCGCCGATCACCTTCCTCACACCTACCTCCTTCGCCCGCTCGGTACTCCGCGCCGTCGTCAGATTGACAAAATTGATACACGCGATCAGCAGGATGAACACGCCAATCGTCGAGAAGATCCATACATTTCGCAGGCTGCCCGTCACAAACCCGTCCAGCTTCGACCGCAGGTACACGTCCCGCAGCCGCTCCAGGTGCAGCGTCTCGAACATCTGCAGCTTCCGCGCCTCTGCCCCGTGATGCCGCTCCATAAAATCCGCCAGCTTCCGCTCGAAGCCCGCCACATCCGTATGCGGGCGGAACAGGATATAGGTGTAATATCCATGGTTGGTCCATTCGCTATCCTGGATCGGCCGGTGGTACAGCGGCCGGTACGAAGACAGCGACACAAAAAGATCCGCCTTGATCTGGGAATTCTCCGGGATATCCTTCATCACCCCCGTCACCGTCGCCGGCACCGCACCCCCGGTGAGCAATACCTGCTTGCCCATCGGATCGCCGTCCCCAAAATATTTCCGCGCCGTCGACTGCGACAACACCACGCTCATCGGCGCGGTCAACGCCGTGTTCCGGTCACCCGCGATCAGCGGGAAATCGAAGACCCGGAAGAAACCCGAATCCGCCAGCACCGTCCGCTTCTCCTGGAACCGCGCATCCCCCCGGCGGACAAGAAACTCGTCCCGGCCCAGGCGCACCGCATCCTCCACCTCCGGGTACTCCTTCTTCACGTTGGGGGCGATCGGCGTGATCGTCACCCCCATCGAATCCACACCCGTCGGCGTCCGGATCGTCGACGTCACCCGATAGATCCGATCCGCCTTGCTATGAAAATTATCATAGCTCGTCTCCAGGCTCACCCATAAAAAGATCAGAAAAAAAGCGGCCATCCCAATGGCCAATCCAAGAATATTGATAATGGAGAACGCGCGATTCCGCCACAGATGGCGCAGCGCGACCGTCAGATAATTCTTTATCATAGCTATCCCGCCGCGAACCCGATGCCAAACCCGCATCTGACTGGAAGCTAATCTCTTGTGCCGGGCAAGACCCGCAAAACTGTCCGCTTTCGATACGTCTACTGTAACGATCCCTTCATCACGACCTTCTTCTTCCCATAATCAAAACTCGCGGCATCCTCGATCGTCACCCCCGTCCCCTCGAAATGACACGTCATCGTCTCCGTATGCGGACTCTCGATATACCGCAACACCAGCTCCAGCGTATTCTCATCGGTCCAGTGATAGCTCCCCGCCGTCATCACCGCCGGCATCCCCACGAAGTGATTGGTCGCATACGCCGTCAGATCCGGCCCAAGCCGCGTCGTCGACGTCCGCAGCCATTTACCGTCGCCAAACGGAAAAGAATAGGTTCCCGCGGCATCCGCGATCGACACCTGCCAGGAATTATCGTCGTTCAGCCGGAAGCCGATCGACTTCATCTTTTTGTCGTTCGTCTCCAGCGCATACGTCTTCCCGTTGATGTTGAAATCGGCGCCCGTCGCATTCGCCTTCTGCGGCGGCAGCGCCAGCCCCGTCAGCATCTTCTTCAACTTCCCATCCGCATCCGGATCGTCCTTCAGCGACCAGTTCACCATCGGCGGCAGCAGATACTGCCAGACCAGGTTGATCTCATCCTGCATATCCGGCGTCTCCGCCTGTATCGCGACAACGACATCCTGATCCGGTAACATAATAATGAACTGTCCAAACGCCCCATCGGCCCTCACCCCATTATGCCTGCACCGCCACATCTGATAACAATATCCCTGCACCCAGTCACCGTCGGCATCCGAAGGCGAAGGGATATTCGGGTTCTGCAGGATCTTCGTCGTCGTAGCCTCCTTCACCCAGCTCTTCGGCAGGATCGTCTTCCCCTTCCATCGCCCGTCCTGGAGATATAATTGGCCAAACTTCGCCATATCCTCCGTCTTCAGCCGCAACCCCCAGCCACCCGTATTCACCCCCTGCGGACTCGTCTCCCAATCCTCGCCCGTGATCCCCAGCGGATCGAACAACCGCGGCCGCAGATAATCGATCACCTTTTCTCCCGTCACCTTCTGGACGATCGCCGAAAGCATATAGGTCCCCGCGGAATTGTAAAGGAACTTCGTACCCGGTTTATTCACGATCGGCGTAGCCATAAACGTCTTGGCCCAATCGGCCGATAACCCAATCCTCGGGCTGGGATCGGGGTCCATCCCGTCCGACATCATCAGCGCGTCCTTCACCGTTAGCTCGGCCAGGTTCGGCGGCACCGGGTTCGGCAGCTCTTCCGGCGGGAAAAAGGAGATCACCTTATCGGTCAGCTTCAATTTTTTCTCGGTAATCGCAAATCCAACCGCCGCCGCCGTAAAGCTCTTGCTCGTCGAATACAACGTGTGCTTCAGATTGGGCGCATACGGATTCCACCAGGCTTCGGCGATCACCTTCCCATGCCGCACGACCATCACACTGTGGAATTCGTTCTTACTCTTCCCCGCCGCCTGCACAAAATCCATGATGGCCTGGGCCGGCACCCCCTCTTTCTCCGGCGTACTCCGCGGCAACGGATCGGTCTGTGCGCTGACACGCAGACAAACAAAAAGCAGGAGAAGACGCCCCCATTGGATCAGTTTAACAGCAGTCATATTCGTTGATTTTACAAACAAATTTATCGGTATGTTTGACGCAAACAAATTATATGCGTTTTTATTTGCTCCTGGCCCTCGCCCTTTCCTGCCTGGCCGTGTCCGCCCAGATCACCGACTCCACCCAAAAAGTGATCCCCGGACGCGCCAACAGCGCTCAACAGGAGAAAAAACCGTATATCATCTTCATCTCCGCCGACGGATTCCGGCACGACCTCGCCGACAAGTACCACGCCACCCACCTGCAGGTCCTCCGCGCAAAAGGCGTACAGGCGACCTCGATGACCCCATCCTATCCCTCCGTTACCTTCCCCAATCACTATAGCCTGGCCACCGGCCTGTACCCCAGCCATCACGGCCTCGTGGACAACACGTTCTTCGATATGAAAAAAGGCAGTGGCTACAGCATTCGCGACCGTCTCGCCGTCGAAGACAGCACCTTCTACGGCGGCACCCCCATCTGGGTCCTCGCCGAACAGCAAAAAATGCTCACCGCCTCCTTCTTCTGGGTCGGCTCCGAGACCAATATCGACGGCGTCCGCCCCACCTATTACTACCGGTTCAACGATAAGATCTCCATCGACACCCGCCTGCAGGCCGTCCGGGACTGGCTCACCCTGCCCGAAGACAAGCGCCCGCATCTCATAACATTTTATCTCTCCTGGGTGGACCATGCCGAACACTTCTATGGCCCCAATTCCAAAGAGACCGAAGAAGCCGTCCACCAGGTGGACGACGCTATCCAGCGCATGACCAATATAGTTGACTCCCTCCACCTCCCGGTGAACTACATCTTCGTTTCCGATCACGGCATGGCCCAGGTCGACACGACAAAGGTCGTGCTCCTGCCCGATGTGGTCGACACCACCAAATTCATCGTCTCCTTCGGTGGCACGATGATCCATCTCTATGCAAAGAACAAGGCGGACATTGCCCCTACCTATACCGCGCTCAAGACCGTCGCAAAGGATTATGAGGTCTACCTGCCCGAGGAAACTCCCGCGCGCTGGCATTACAGCGACAGGGACGACCGCTATCATCGCATCGGCGACATCCTCCTCGTCGTCCATTACCCCCTGATCTTCCATTCCCGCACCATGCGCATGATCCCCGGCGAGCACGGCTATGACAACAGCATCCCCGATATGGGCGCCACCTTCTACGCCTGGGGCCCCGCCTTCAAAACCGGGCTGACCATCCCGCCCTTCGAAAACGTCAACCTGTACCCGCTGCTGGCGCACATCCTCGGCCTGAAGATCACCCAGCCCATCGACGGCTCCGGAAACGTTCTCGATAACACACTCAAAAAATAACCATGAACAGACGCAACTTCCTCCATTCGGCAGCCCTCGCCGGCGCCGCCCTCCCCTTTAAAAGCAGCAACATGGACAATACCCGCGGCTCAAAACAACAATGGTACGAGCTCCGTACCTATACCTTCGCCGAAAACGCGCAGCGCGATCTCACCACCGCCTATCTCGAAAAAGCCCTGCTCCCCGCCCTCAACCGCGCCGGCTGC
>NZ_DASYCH010000103.1:0-68970 GCF_036500295.1 Puia sp.
GATAAAATCGTTCCCCAGTCGCAAAGCTTCCTCCCTGCTGAACGATATAATCTCCTTTACCTGGGCTGAAAAATTATTATCCATTTTTAAGTTATTGAGCTTTATACAATAATAACGAATATTTTTGACTTCTGTTTCCGCCACTTTATTAACGGCCGTTAATAAACATTAGTGTTTATGCAAGTCAAAATTGATACCAGAGAAAAATTTCATGCCATTACCATCCAGGATCCCGTTCTTGCTGCTAATATGACAGAAGAGCTCGAGCGGTGTTTATTGCCCATTCTGCAAAAAGAAGTTAAAAACGTGGTTCTCATATTAAAAGACACCAGCGAGCTGGATGATGCTGCTGCTGAAAGCCTGGTTCGCATCCAGCAGAGTTTCTACGATGACAGCGCTTCCTTTGTCATTTGTGAGCTTACACCGGAAGTCGAGAAAGGCCTGGAAGACAACGGCCTTTTGGAACTCATGAACGTCACGCCTACGGAGAGCGAAGCCTGGGATATTGTCCATCTGGAAGAGGTCGAGAGAGAACTGCTAAACGGGCCCGATTGATGCCCGGTCCGGGCCACTACATGGACCCTGCAGGCTTGACGCAAACGAATAAGGACAACGGACAGAAAGTCAGCAATACCTCTGGAAATCAAACAGTTTCTTCATGATCACCTCCTCGGAGCCACCGGTCTCCCAGCCGCTGCGGAACTCATCCTGCGGCAGGTAGGTCGAGGCTCCATCAACGCTGCATATCAACTATCTACGAACCATAACAGCAGATGGTTTGCGAAGTTCAACGAAACCCGCAGTTTTCCGCAGTTATTCGTACGGGAGGCTACGGGTCTTGCCTTACTGCAGTGTAAGCGCATCATCCGCATCCCCGAAACCATCGCCTGCCTTTAGGCCGCCTCGAACCCCAGATCCGGTTGGCCGCCGGTCACCCCGTCCTCATCGATCCCGCGGTCTACTACGGTCACCGCTCCATGGACCTCGCCATGACCACCTCTTCGGCGGCTTCGAAAAGCCCTTCCACGAAGCATACCATCACCATTACCCATTTCCCCCGGATTATCGCAGGCAATGGGATATCTGCAATCTCTACCCGCTCCTCAGAACTTCGCCCTTGCCGCCGGCAAGGCCTCGTTCGGGTCCTTCGCTTTAGCTCGGACCCCTCAACCTTTTCGGCCAAACCTACAAGCCACAAATTTTGAACACAATCCGCAACTATTAACCGCGTTTACACCTATATTCGCTACTATGTTGGCCGTAACCATCTTAGGTAATAACTCCGCTCTGCCCGCTTTTGACCGTCACCCCACGGCCCAGGTCGTCACCATGGAAGACCAGATATTCCTCGTGGACTGCGGCGAAGGAACGCAGATGCAGATGGCCAAATACAAGATCCGCCGCAGCAAGATCAACTATGTCTTCATCTCCCATCTCCATGGCGACCACTACTTCGGACTCGTCGGCATGCTGACCAGCATGGGCTTGCTGGGCCGCACCCAGGAACTCCACATCTTCGCACCGTCCCCCCTCGAAGACATCATCGGCCTGCAGTTGAAGGTCGCCGATATCCAGCTCTCCTACCCCTTGCACTTCCATCCCCTGACGGCAGAAGGAGTCATCGTCCATGAATCGAAATTCGAGGTCAGCTGCTTCCCCGTCTACCACCGCATCGAATGCTGGGGGTTCCGTTTCCGGGAGATCCGCCCCTTCCGCCGGGTCAACCCCGAAAAAGCCCGGCAGATGGAAGTCCCCTCCTCCTTCTTCGACCGCCTCAAATGGGGCGAAAGTTACCTCCGCAAGGATGGCTTCCTGGTCGAAAATCTGACCGTGACCGAACCCGCGGCAAAAGCCCGGTCCTATGCCTATGCCGCTGATACGCTGTTCGACGAACGGATCGCGGAGTACGTAAAAGGCGTGGACCTCCTCTATCACGAGACCACCTACCTCAAAGACCTGAACGAACAGGCCGGCAAACGTTTTCACAGTACGACCACCCAGGCCGCCTTGATCGCCCGAATCGCCGGGGTAGGCCGGTTGATCATCGGTCATTTCAGCTCCAAATACGAGAAGCTGCAGGTCTTCGAACAGGAGGCCCGCGAGATCTTCCCCAATACCGACCTGGCTATGGAAGGCGTCACCTATAGGATATAGCCCGGCTAAATCATGGAATGCACCGGCTTCCCCCGGAGCCACCCCCGCTAACCTGGCAGCAGGAACCCGAGCGAAAAACTCGATTTCACCCCCACCAGCAGCGAATGCAATAGATAGTAGGAGAAATAGCGCTCCGGATCCCGCTTATAATTCACCTTGCCTGTCGCCTTTTCTTTATTCTTCGGAATGATAAAATGCTTCAGCGCAAACGACTTGAACTTATCCTCCTTTCCATTCTTCCTCAATTTCTGGACCACGAGCTCGTGGTATCGTCCGTCTACCTGTCCCGTCGCCCACTCCCGGCTCATCTCAAAATGGAAATCCAGCAGGTTCAGCATGCCCGATTCAAGATGCAGCTTCCCGAGGTTCTCCGCCGGGTTGTTCAGCCGTGTTACATCCAGATCGTGAAAAGCCCCGTCCACCCGGTAGGGCTCGTCCTTATGCAGGGGTATCCTCGTGGTCGCCCGGACGGTACCCGAATTCATCAGCGAACCGTCGGTGGTGAGGGTAAGATAGGCGGGGTCTTCCGCCGCGGGGTGATTGATCAGCGGCTGCAGCGTCGCCGTCATCCGGTAGATCTTCAGCGTCCCCTGTTCTCCGCCGTCCTTTGGCAATTCCTCATAGGTAAAATTCGTCGGGCCGATCCGCACGGTGTGTATCCGCAGCGCCACAGGGAGGGCCCTCAAAGACTCCATCGGCAATGGCTTCACGCCGGGCTCCAGCGGCAGCCGCCGGTCACGAAAGACCCGGATGACATTCTTGTGAACCGCTATAGTCTCCGCCGTGACCCGTTGCTCCCGAAGACCCATGATATCCAGTCCATCCACCGCGATCCCCTCGCTGGTCGCTTCCCAGACGTCCATTTGGTGGCCGTTCTTCTTGCCCATCTGTTCCCGGTCCAGAAGAGGGATCAACCTTAGCGTGTCGAGGCGTAAGGTCCGGTTCTTGCTGTCCAGCTCCATATTGACCAGGTGAACGGCTTCATCCGCTTCGGGTATCCGGCATCGTAACCGGCTTATCCGTAGACGCAGTTCACCGAAACCGACCTTCCCCGCGTCCAACGAGGAATCCGCCTTCCCTGCCTCCATGGAATAAACGGAATCCAGTTCCACGCTCCCTTCCAGCGACAGATGCATCTTTTCTTCGGTAGCCTTGATTCCCTCCACCCGTAGTCGTCGCAAGAGCAGCCGGTGTGTTCTCATCAGTTCGAAAAAATGTATACCTTCAAAAGAGACCCGATCCACCACGGCCTCATAGGCATGGCCGTCCCGCATAAGCCTTACGCTTACTCCATCGAGGCTCATGCTGCCGGTAAGGAGACTGGACTGAAGTGCGGTATAGCTGACGCGCAGGGATGGGGGCAGGGCCTGTAAGGCCGCATCCACTTTTTTCCGGATCATTGCGCCCGCTATGAAATAAGCGGCCAGCAGCAAAATCCCGGCCAGCCCCACAATCCATATTACCCGCTTCCTCATTTTTGCAACGGGATGGGTTAGGCCGAAAATAACCCATCCCTTCTGCAAGGTCTATTAAATGGGTGATCTTCAGCGAAGCTGCTTCGTCGCGCTTCCCCTCGGTCGCAACCTTCGCCATTAGGCTCGGTTGTGGCCAGCGGCCCCGTGGTCCGCTTTTGATGAAGAACGGCGGGCTCAAGCGTGCAGTTGCCTTTCCCTAACCTTTAACGTAATGGTGGATCTTTGCCTGCAGCGCATCGCTCACTGGCACAACCGGCAGGCGCAAATGATTCCCCAGCAGCCCCAATTCATACATGGCCGCCTTGACCCCGGCAGGGTTGTTCTCGGCGAAAAGGAGCTCATACCCTCCGATCAGCCGGTCGTTGAGGGCCTTGGCCTCTTTGAAATGATGATTCAGCGAAAGCCGTACCATCTCTGAAAAGGCCTTGGGGAAGCTGTTGGCGGCAACGCTGATGACCCCGTCCATCCCACAGGCGATCTGCGGCAATGCGAGTGCGTCATCGCCGCTTACGACGAGGAAATGTGCGGGCCGGTCGCGCAGGATCTCCATGCATTGTGCCATGTCCCCGCTCGCTTCCTTGATCCCGGCGATATTTTTCACCTCATGGGCGAGACGGAGCGTAGTCGCGGCGCTTAGATTCCGGCCCGTGCGGCCTGGGACATTATACAGGAGGATGGGCTTCGGCGAAGCTGCCGCAAGCGCCTTATAGTGTTGGAAGAGTCCTTCCTGGGAGGGTTTGCTGTAGTAGGGGCTGGCGCTGAGCACGGCCGTTGCTTTGTCAAGCGGGAACCAGCCCAGTTCTTTTTCCAGTTCGGCCGTATTGTTGCCGCCCACGCCGACGACGACCGGCACCCGGCCGGCTACTTTCTCATACGTGAACAGGATGATATCCCTCTTTTCTTCTTTGGAAAGTGTCGGGGTTTCCCCTGTGGTGCCCATGGTGACGATATACTCTACGCCTCCGTCGATGACGTAGTCGATAACCTTTTCCAGAGCGGGATAGTCGATATTAAAATTAGCTGCAAACGGTGTTACAATTGCCACCCCGGTTCCCCGGAGTTGTTGTACGAGAGACATTGCTATGTAGTATTAAGCGGTAATGAATTTGAAAAAGATCATGTCTGCTGGGGTTCGGTCCGGGATCTCCCGTTCCTGCTCCTTCGCATCCATGCTGCTCTTTCAGCCGGTCGGCATCAACCTCATCGGCTCCGGTCGCAGCGATCCGGGTTCGGCCCTTGTCGCTTCGGGAATGGTTTTGTTGGTGTTTGTTTTGCTGAACTTCGCCCTTGCCATCGGCAGCGCCTCGTTCGCAAATTTCGCTACGTTTGTTCGTAGCTTAGGCCGGCACCTCATTCCAGAAGCCCATCTTGCCGAACTTCACGATCCGCTTCTCGATCCTTTCCTCGGGGCTGTATTGCCGCAGCTCTTCGATGGTTTCGATCAGCTTCGGCTTCAGCAGATTTGCCGCCTCCGCATAGTCCCAGTGGGCTCCCCCCAATGGCTCGGGAACGATCGTGTCGATAAGCCCGAACTGGAACATATTGTCGGGCGTCAGCCGCAGTTCTTCGGCCGCTTTCTCTTTCTGATCCCAGCTCCGCCACAGGATCGAGCTGCAATTCTCGGGCGAGATGACCGTATACCAGGAATTCTCCAGCATAAAGACCCGGTCTCCGACCCCGATCCCCAGGGCGCCGCCCGATGCGCCCTCCCCGATGACCACGCAGATCACCGGCACTCTCAGCCGCATCATCTCGTAGATATTGCGGGCAATCGCCTCACCCTGTCCTCTTTCTTCTGCTTCCATGCCGGGATACGCGCCCGGTGTATCGATGAGAGTGATGATCGGCTTGTCGAACTTCTCGGCCATCTTCATCAGCCGCAGTGCCTTCCGGTATCCTTCCGGGTTAGCCATCCCAAAATTCCGCAGCTGCCGCATCTTGGTGTTGGCCCCCTTCTGCTGCCCGATCATCATCACCGTCTGTCCATCCAGCTGCGCAAATCCGCCCACCATCGCTTTGTCGTCCCGCACATTCCGGTCCCCGAAAAGCTCGATGAAGTTGGTGCACATCTTATCGACATACTTCAAGGTATAAGGCCGGTCGGGATGCCGGCTCAGCTGCACCTTTTGCCAGGGCGTCAGATGCTGGGTGATCTCCTTTCGCTTCTCGATAACCTGGTCCTCCAGTTTCCGGATCGAATCGCTCAGATCCACCTTCGTCTTCTCGGCGGTCTGTTTCAACTTTTCGATTTCTTCAAAAAGCTCTTTGATAGGTCTTTCAAAGTCCAGGAACTGGCGGTTTTTTGCTTGAGGCATGTTCTTCACGATGTATTACAATTGCGCCAAAATTAAGGGAACCAAATTTTCCATAAAAGTTTTGTTGGAGAAAATCAAAATTCTCCTATCTTTGCCATCCCGAAAAACGACTGGGTTCCCGGCCTCAACCCCCGGAAAAACCCTCAGAAGTTCGGCGGTTGGATCGGTAGTTCAGTTGGTTAGAATGCCGCCCTGTCACGGCGGAGGTCGCGGGTTCGAGTCCCGTCCGGTCCGCGAAGAAAGGTTCACAGCAATGTGAGCCTTTCTTATTTGCATCCTCCACACACTCACACCTTTGATTTTCAAGTAACTATAACAAAGGGTCACTTTTCCCCATTCTAGATATCTCCACTAAATTGGCGACTAAAAATCGATGCACCATGCGCAAGCTTTGAGAAAAAATCCGGGTAACAAAAAACCGCCCGAAGGCGGTCGATTATCAATAAGATAAATCAATTTTACTTGCTGCGCGGCGGCTTACCCTTACCGGCATCACGAATTTTCGCTACAAATACCACAGAAACTCCCAATAATGAAGCGATCTTTTCGTCGGAAAACTCCGAATTGGCAATCAATTTTTTGACAGACTTTTCACGTTCCGTCTTGACGCCTTTTTTACGCCCATTCTCCTCCGCCCGGCGCTCATTGATTACCCTCACTGCTTGAAGCATATTCATAGTATACCGTTTATTTTTTTGTCTGTCTACGTGATCTCCAAAGATACGATTAGTCGCCGGATTTTTAAACACGATGTAGTTGTTCAAAAACCTCAATAAAGCCCACACTTTCCGCCGCGGCAGATCCTTCATTTCCAGTAGCGCCGTCGCCATTTCTTTTTTCAGTTCCAGCATGTTTCGTTCAGATAGCTTTCCTACAAGCATGGCGCGCCTGGCGATCAACACGACCCGGGCAAACGGATTACTACTGACCGTCAATTCCTCATCTTTATACCCGTCGATCCGCAGCACGTTGTATTTAAAGGACAACTCAGTTCCAAGAAAACTATGTTCATAACTATCCGGCACCCGATGCCCGTCCTTCCCCGTCAGGATTGCCACTGCCGTTATAGGACATTGCCAGCGATCCAGGATCCGATAATAATATTGGAACATGCGCGACGAAAATCCCGGCTCAGCCTTTCCCTGTACTTCCAGGTGAACAAGTAGCCATTCCGAGCCGCCGTCGCGACGAAAGACCCTAACTAATTTATCGACCAGCCGGGTAGTCGAAGGCTTTTGCGGTTCCGGATACAATTGTGCCAGCTCCTTATCCAAAAAAACACATCTTCGGCGAAGATCAAATACCTCGTCGGCAGCCGGGAACACAAATCGTAACAGGTCGTCGAAGACTTCCTCAATAACTCCCTTCCAGAGAATATCTCTATCCGTTCTCATCACTATTCATTTTTCGAATACTCATTATCCGATTCATGACCTGTGAACTACATCGGCTTCAATGCCGGAAAAGAAGACATGAGGGGGAAACATGAAGGAGATCACAAAGATACGACAGCGGTAATAATAGCCAAATTATTTAGTATAAATTCTTAAAACTTTATAGACTATCCATTGCAGAAAGTTTCCTTCTACTTCCAATTATTGTGCGCTACTTTAATGTCGTGCAACATTGACCGGGCCCGTCCGATCCGCGAAGCAAGGTTCACAGCAATGTGAGCCTTTCTTATTTTTACAGCTTCGGCCATTTATTGTATACTGTATCGTAATTATAAATCCTCCGTATGGCAGAACCTGCACAATTTGAAGAAAAGGAATACGAAGAGCCTTTGAATCTCGAATTGCTCGTAGATCCCCGGAATGCCTTTTGGCCTCCGGGCCAGGTCTTGGAAAAACACTTCGGATTTGACGCGACGCTTTTCTCAAGCCATCCCATCCTTTGGCCCTTGTTAGGAAATGCCGCGCCGCTGCCCGGAGTTCCGTTAAACCGGGTAAACTGGGATGCGGTTTGGAAATCCCTCGGTCGCCCCCCCCATGCCTTCTTTTAAAACAAATCTTTTTATCCAGGTCAAGCGCCCGGAACACCGAAAGGGTCCCCATAACGGCTACAGGAAATTAGGAATACCCGGGCATATTGGCAATTTCCCCTCACCCTCCATCAGCAGGCAGCTCTCGAATCCGTCGCCCGTTGCCTTGGAAATCGCGCAGCAGTCTGCTACGCCAGCCCTGCCTTTCGTACTCTTGAGCGATTATTTGAGCATCAGGAAAAGCGCCAGTTAGTCGCAAATTCTAATTTTGTGCAGGTACAGCGCTTGACCGGTCACGAGTGGTGGATTTATGACAAGCCGGGCAGCACCGGCATTGCACACTCCACTCCTCAAAAGATCGAAGATATTCCCTTCGGCCGGCTGCTGGCCGATTTGCGCGAAAACAGCTCCAGGGAAGATGACCCCTTCCGGAACCTGTTATCTCTTCAATATACGCTGGAAGAAGGGATGACCGAATTACCTGGCGACCACCCGATCGCGTTGGAATTCAAACGAAGGAGGGAAACGATCCTCATCAGCAGTGGACTTGGCGATACCGAGAGAAATGCCTTAGCCGCTTCAGCCTGGTTGATTGTTAATACCTTTTGCACCCTTACTAAAACAAATTGGCATATTCTTTCCTGACAGGAGTTCTATCTGCGCTAACCCTTCATCCACCGCTTCCCCACCCGGGAAGCCGAAAACTCAACCACCTCAAACTTCGCCAACCTCCTTTTCAAAAAAGGCTCCTGTTTCATTATCCCCTCTATCGCCGCCCGGTCTTTCCCGGCAGCGATGATCACCCCTCCCTTCCTCGGCACCTGGCGGCCGCTAACCAGAAACACACCCTTTTTATAATGCTTGTCTAAAAAGGCCAGATGTGCCGGCATAGCGGCATCGATCTTTTCCAGCGGCGCCACATACCGAAGCAGGATCACAAAAAGCGAAGGCGCCGACCCTTCATGTCCGTCAGCAACCTTTTCCCGGGCAGCCGCTTTTTCCTGTTCCTTCTCTGCCCTCCGCGCGGCAGCCGCCTGCCGGTGATCCTCAGCAGCCTTTTTCCGGGCAGCCGCCTTTTCCTCTCTGTGTCTCAAGGCAACCGCTTTTTTTGCAATCTCTTCCCGCCTTCTCTGTGCATCAACCACCGTCTTCCGATGTCCAGCCGTCTGTCGGCTGCGTCCACCCCCCACCCTCCGCCGCACCAACTCTCTTCTTTTTACCAGTCTCGCCACAGCAGGATCCACGCCAAACGCAGAAGCCGTTGTCCCACCCAATTTTCGCAGCATCGCCCTGCCGGCGCCGGCAGCCTTCGGATGTTCCTTTAGCCAGCCCGCCTGCGCAACCTTATCCCGCGCCGTATATTCTTCCAGCGCCCCATCGATCACCTGCAGCTCCTTCCGATATTCTTTCATCTTCCGGTAGATGACGAGCAGCCGCGCAACCGCATCAGGGTCGGCCGGGTCCTGCTCAACTATTCTCTGGTAGGTCAAAGCGGCCTCTTCCGGCTGCCCCGCCTGCTCCTGCTGCTTTCCAGTCGCCAGAAGTTGTCCTCGGCCCTTTATTGCTTTCATAATATCCTTTCCACCTAAAACCCCATGCCAAGCTGCTTCATCCCGCCCCAGCCCGTTTGCCGGTATATTCTCTCCCCCGACACAGCTGTATCTCCCTCACCATCTCAAAATATTCGTAGTATGCCAATTTACTGCATTGTAAATGGCTGACGGCCGCGGACACCTATCGAAGGGATTGTTTGGTTCAGCAGAGAAGGACGAGCCGGCTTATAACATCAAGATATACTGAGAATACGGGCGTAATATTCAAATATGACCCGCCCATCCCGATGCCCGGTATGATAACACAAATTTTACTTGCTCCGTGCAATCTTTACCTTTCCGGCATTGCGCAGCCTCTTCACAAAAGCAACCGAAACTCTCATTAGCGAGGCGATCTTTTCATCGGAGAGCCTGGTTTCGGCAATCAGCTTTTTGACAAGCGTCTCCCGCTCTTCTTTACGCCCTTCCTCTCTCGCCCGGCGTTTCTGTACCTCCCTCACCGCTTCAAGCATATTCATAGAATTCCATTTATTTTTTAGTCTCTCAACACGCTCTCCAAAGATACGATTTGTCTCCGGGTTCTTAAACACAAGGTAGTTGTTGAGAAAATTCAATATCGCCCAAACCTTCCTCCTCGGCAGATCTTTCATCGCCAATAGTGCCGTCGCCATCTCTTTTTTTAGTTCCAGCATCCGCCCCTCAGTCATCTTCCCCATCAGCAATGCACGCCTCGCGATCAGCATCACCCGCGCAAACGGATTGGCACTCTTAGCCAGTTCTTCCTCTTTATAAGCCCCAACCCTCAAAACATTGTATTTGAAAGTCAGCTCAGTACCCAGAAACCGATGCTCGTACCGATCCGGCACCCGATGACCGTCAGCCCCGGTCAGGATCGCCACAGCCGTTATTGGACATCGCCAGCGATCCAGGATGCGGTAATAATATTGGAACATCCGCGCAGGAAATCCCGATTCGGCCCTTCCCTGTACTTCCAAATGAACAAGCAACCACTCCGCGCTGCCATCCCGCCGGTAGACCTTAACCAGTTTATCGGCCAGCCGCGTGGCTGATGGCTTTTGTGGCTCCGGGTATAATTGCGCCAACTCCTTATCCAAAAAGATGAACTTCCGCCTCAGATCAAACACCTCATCAGCAGCCGGGAATACAAATCGCAACAGGTCGTCGAAGACTTCCTCAATAATTCCCTTCCACAGAATATCTCTATCTGCTCTCATCACAAAGCCATTTTTCGAATACTCATTATCCGATCCGTGAACTGGGAAATACCTCGACCGTAACGGCCGGCAAAGAAAACTTACGTAGGAAACACGCAAAGGAGAATACAAAAATACAACAACGCAGCAATTAGCCAAATTATTTAGTACGCAGTACCGAAAACAGGTGTTTTTACTCTTCCCTGCTCTTCCCGAATAACCTAACTTCCTGTTCGTAAAACACCCCCGACATGCGCATAGTTCCATCGTCAGCCCTCCTCGGAGCCACGCTATCTCTCATCTCGCTGCTGCCGCTCAAAACAAAAGCCCAGCACGCCATCACCATCAAACACACCTACTATACCAATCTCTTCGACACCCTTCAATGTTCCGAGATCCAGGGTTTCTATGTCCAAACGAAAGAACGCGCTGCCATCTCCCTCGACAAAACAAAAAAGATTAAGCGCCCCTCCTCCTTTACAATCGATCCCGCCACACCTTCCGCTTGTCAATTCAGCTACCCTTCCAACTATACCACCTACAACAAAAAGTTTGAGGCCACCGACCTGAACAACCGCCTCGACAAAGGACATATCAACCCCTACCAGGCCTTCAATTTCGATGACACCGCTTCAAAAGAAAGCATGTACTACACAAATGTCTGCCCCCAGATATCCTGGTTTAACGAACACCAATGGCAAGGCGTCGAGATGTATATCATAAAAACGGTCGCCCCGGAATTCGGCGATGTCAAGGTCTGGACCGGCGTACTCGTCAGTACCGCCCATCCCCGCAAAGCAGGCAAACTATTCATCCCCGATTATTACTGGAAAATTATCGGCTACCAGAAGAACGGTCAGCCCATCCAGGAAGCATGGCTGGGAAAGAACCGGCCCGCCAACACCAGCACCGACCCCGACGCCATCCGCATCGACACCGCCAACCTGAAACGCATCATCCGCCAGTACTATCCCAATTTTTCATTTGACTTCTAGGCCCGCGGCATGATCATTTCAAAACGGTGAAATAATAATATATTCCCGCCATCCCGATCTTGAAGTTCTGGCTTTCTTCCGCGCTGGCATGCGCGGGGAAATAGTATAAAGCCTCCAATTTGTGCCTGCCGCTTTCTATCCCAGCGCCCATGTTGAAGTTGGGCAGGCCGCCTACCAGAGAGGCTAACTTTTCACTTCCTTGTCCATTTTCTGAGATCGGCACCCCGCTATTAAAGCCTACAGTATGAGACGTCCAGTCATTCACGAGGTATACATTTTTTTTGCCTACTCCCATGGAAAGTCCGGCCTTAAGATAAAACTGTACACGACTGCTGGGATTCAGCGTATAGGCTGCATAAAAATTACCCACGATCATGGTATTCGTCACCGACAAATTTTCCGCAACCGTCTCTATATACCAGGCATTGAGATCACGCACGTCTGCTACCGAGTCAGTTTGGTGGCCGGTGCCGGCATAGTGGTCATACGCAATGGAAAGACCAAGCTTAAGACCCCCAAAGCGGCCGCCCGTCACATACTGAAAATTTACCCCACCTGAAAAGGAAGTCGAAGAGCCGATCTTCCCATAGGTAGGGAACTGCCCCTCCGGCTCACCAGAAAAAAAGTGCGCCACGCCACCCCCGAAAAGGTCCATCTGAAAATGACCGGCATCTCTTTTCGTGACTTTCACCACACCGTGCTTTTCATTGAGGATATTCACCAGCGAAGAGATATCCGAACCATAGACTGCAGCATATATTTTTCTCTTGTACCTGTCTAACATCTCTTCCTCCAGAAAGATCCCGGCCAGGAAATTGACATATTGCCGGTCCTCCTTTATTTCACCCTCCTTATTCGAGACCCGGTACACCAGTTCATTCACCACGCCTTTATCCTTTTGGAGAAAATAGTTCTTTCTTTGAGCCAGGTCCAGTTCGTAAAGCCGGTAAGGCCCGTTTACGACCACTTTCAGAAAGACCGTCCTGGTTACCGTACTGTCCATAAATTTTTCCGGCAGTTCGGTACCTTCAGTAGGGTTAATATGGTAGGAAACTGTGGAAGAGGTATAATCGGCATAACCCGGGACTCCAAACCCCTGGATATCGCCCGCGACAAATGTCTTTTTTTCATTCTTGATCTCGACCTCGATGGTTTCGGGATTTTTGTACCAATCTCCATAGTCGATCGAACAAAGAACAGTGTCGCCAGTTTTAGTAATAATATAGCCGGGGAAAAGTTTCGAAGCAGCGTGGATCGTCGAACAAAAAAGGGTTAATAAGGATACGAAGAGGATCCTGTTGACAAAGAACATGATGTGAGTTTAGAGGTTACTAGTTAGGTTGGGTTAAAAATCGCCCCAATATAGAAGAATAAGTTGAGGTTCGCAACAATTCCCCTCTCACTGCAATGCGCTCATCATCTGCATAGCCCCGCAACGCCTCATCTTCAGCATGAACTGGTTCAACTTTTTTGTCCGGGCAGGCGGATAACTTTGCCAGTCTTCCTTTACGTCTTCAAAATCAATATTGCTCATGCAAAACTCCACAAAACAATTGTTCGCCCCCCTTCCCCTCCGCCTCATCATCGGCGCGGGATTCATGGCTCACGGCTGGGCTAAGATAAGCCGCGGTACATCGGGTTTCGAAAAACTCCTGGCGCTCCAGGGCGTCCCCCTCCCGCATATAAATGGTATGGTCGGCCCCTATGTGGAATTGCTCGGAGGCCTGGCGATCCTCCTCGGCGCCTATGTATCGATCACCGCTATCCCACTCATATTTACCATGCTCGTCGCCACGTTCTTCGTTCAGGGCCACTATGGCTTTAGTTCGGTAAAGACCATCGGCCTCACACCTACCGGCCCCCTCTTCGGACCGCCGGGATACGAGATCAATCTGCTGTACATAGCCGGTCTGATCACCCTGATGCTCACCGGTGCCGGCATCTTCTCCATCGACGCGTCGCGGCAGAAAAAGCACCGTGCTACGTAACGGAAAAGCAGCGTGCTACTTATCAAAAAGCCCCGTAAAATTTAAAGGTATTTCAGCCATCTATTCCCGGGATGCATTCTTTTATACTGCTCATACCGGCGGCAGATCAGGTAAAGAATTACTTCCAACCCGATAAACACCCCATAAAGCAACGGTAAATGCCAGCGTAACGCCTCCGGCAGGCCGCAGAAGGGCGCGGTCAGGTAATGACCTTGCAGGCTCTCCCCCGTCCTCACCCAATTCACCAGCAACGCCGTAGAATGGATCAGCAGAATATGCAGGATATAGTAAAACAGCGGCACCCGCCCAAACGTCGTTAGCACATCGGCCAGCCAACCCCTGGCCCTCTCCGCATAAGGCATCAGCGCGATCAGCGGCCCCAGGGTCATCAAAAGAAATAGCAGGGAAGGCGGATATTTTTGCTGGCCCAGCAGCCGGTAAAGAAAGGAAAGAAAAGCCGGTGGGCCCGAGGAAAACTGTCCCGAAACGGGCTGCCCCGAAGAGATCTGTCCCGAAGCCCCTCCCGCCCCATGTCGCGCCGCCACGACACTACCCGCAACCAAAAACGCCCCGATCGCCAGCAGACCGATCCATCGGCACAACCGGTCGCGCCGCGAAGCCTCCATCTTTAGAAAGGCCCCAAACCCATATCCGGCCATCATCACGCCAATCCATGGAACAACAACATACAGCACATTGATCCCACCCGGAGCTTCCTCACTGACCGGATAGATGAAATTCCACCACGTCCAGGTCATCGGCGCCAGCCCAAACACCCACTGGAAGAGGATTATCGCCAGCCCCGCCACCCCGATAACCCGCAACGGCAGCCAGATAACGGCCGCCATCAGCACCATACACCAACCCAGCATCCAAATTACGCCCGCCATCATAAAGCCGGTAAGATGGATATTAAATGCCCAAAACAATCGGATCACCGTCATCTCCAACACCACCAGCCAAAGCCCCCGCGTAAGTAAGTATCGGGCAAGCGTCGCTTTATCTCCAACCCCTAACCCCATTGTGTCTCCATTCTCAACCGTCTTTCTATTTCCAGTGTCTAACCCCGCTCCGTCTCCCTTCACTAACCCCCTTCTGTCCCTCGTCCTCTGCCCATATAAAAACACCGAAACCCCCGCAAAAAAGACAAACCCCGAAACGCAGAAATGCGTCACCCACCGGGTAAAAAAAAACGCCGGATCAGGCCCCCCGGCCGGAATCCCCGCATATACCCGGATATGATCTATCGCCATCAATACCATCACCACCCCGCGAAGCAGGTCGATGGAACGAATACGCGTTGAAAGGCTCATATCCTGAATATAACCCACCCCTTCCCACCAAAAAAAGTTTTTTGACGGACGACCGAACTACCAGGCCATCCGGCGGATATTTCATGATATCGGACTGGATCCCACCCCACCCCCGGGCGCGGAGCCACACCCCGGCCAATAGCCATTCCGACTTGCAGCCGAATTGCTTAGCTTTGGTAATATGGTCAACGGAAAGCAGGCGATATCCTACATCTTCCGCCGACGCTATCTCTTCCACGCGATGGTCTGGCTGATGTATGCCCTCTTCATGCTCATCGATATGCAGAGCTATGTGATCAAACGCGGCTGGCCGTTCATGCTAAGCCCATTCCTGATCTCACTGCTGCTGATGACGGTGCTGGTTTACGGCAATACCCTGCTGCTCATCCCGCGGTTCCTCGAACGGAAGCGCTATCTTCCATACGCCCTCGGCGCCCTTTTCCTCATCGCTTTCAACACGCTGCTGCGCAGCAAAAGCCAGCAGTACTTCGACGCCATCGTCTGGCCCACCGATCTCATGACGATCGACAACTACTTTAAATGGAATCTCTTCTATGCGCTGTGGTTCATCATCATTTCAACCCTGCTGTTCTACTCCCAACGCTGGGCCGAACAACGTGCCCAGGTCAGAAATATCCAGATCAACCAGCTGCAGACCGAACTCAAATACCTGCGGTCCCAGATCAATCCGCATTTTCTGTTCAACGGACTCAACACCATTTATGGCACCATCGATCTCCAGAACAGCCAGGCCCGGAACATGGTCGTCCAATTCTCCGATCTGCTGCGATATAATTTGTACGAAGCGGAAACCGACCAGGTCCATCTCCATCAGGAAGTGGCCTACCTTCAAAACTATGTCGCTTTGCAACGGGCGCGAAGCGACGCCAGCCTCTCCATCGCGCTGGACATCGCCATCAGCAACGGCAACCGCCTCATCGCCCCGCTGCTCTTCGTCGCCTTCGTGGAAAACGCTTTTAAATATACCACCCGCGACGACCACCAGGCCAATAATATCTCCATCAGTTTGAATGAGACGGGTGACCAGCTGATCTTCGTCTGCCGCAATTCGGCCGACACCGAGCCCGGCAGACCAGGCATCGGACTGACCAATGTCCGACGCCGGCTCCAACTGCTCTACCCCGCTCGCCATAGCCTGGATATCGGAACAGACGCAGGCATCTATTCGGTCACCTTAACATTACATCTGTGAAAAAGCTCAACTGCATCATCATAGACGACGAGCCGGTGGCCCGCAAGGTGCTTGGCGAGTTTGCCGCCCAGCTGCCCTATCTCGCCGTCTGCGGCCAGTTCGAGAACACCGGACGGGCGGAGACCCATCTCCACGACCATCCCGTCGACCTCATCCTGCTCGATATCGAGATGCCAAAAGTCTCCGGCCTCGACTGGCTCAAGACCCTTCCCGTAAAGCCGATGGTCATCCTCTGCACCGCCTTCCCGAAATATGCCCTGGAAGGATACGAACTGGATATCATCGACTACCTGCTCAAACCCGTCGCCTTCCACCGTTTCGAAAAAGCCGTTCAGAAAGCCCGCGACTTCGCCCAGCTCAAACCGCACCGCCATACCGACTTTCTTTTCGTACGCTGTGAAAAGCGCATAGAAAAACTGGAATTAGCCGACATCCACTTCATCGAAAGCCTGGGTAACTATGTCCGCATCCATCTGTCAGGTCGCCAGTTGCTCGCCTACCTGACGCTAAAAGGCATCGAAAGTCAGTTACCCGCCACCAGCTTCGTCAAGGTACACCAGTCCTATCTCATCAACTTCTCCAAAATAACGGCCATGGAAGGCAACCGCGTCGTCGTTCAGGATCAGCACCTCCCGGTAGGCCGCAACTTCCGCGAAGACCTCATGCGGCTGATCGACCAGCGAATGCTCAAACGCTAACGCAAAAACACGCCACCGCCGCCTACCACTTCGGATACAACTCCGGCGCCGTATTCAGCATCGGGAACTGCCGCTGATGCCAGTAAGGATACGCAGGCAACACCTCGCTCACCTTGTCAAGCCGCTTCACCTGGTCGATCGTCAAATTCCAACCGACAGCCCCGAGGTTTTGTTTCAGCTGCTCTTCATTCCTTGCTCCAATGATAAGGTTGGCAACCGTTGGCCGCTGCAGGAGCCAGTTCAGGGCAACCTGTGCAATCGTCTTCCCCGTTTCCTGGCTCAATTCATCAAGCACATCCACGATCCTGTGCAATCGCTCATCGTCCGAATCCGCTCCCATCACCGGGCTCCCGCCTTGCGCTACCCGTGCATCGGCCGGCATCGGCTTCCCCCGCCGGTATTTACCCGACAGCTTACCGCTAGACAAAGGACTCCAGACGATGGTGGCTACATCCTGATCGATTCCCAGCGGCATCAGTTCCCATTCGAGATCCCGGTGCAGCAGGGAATAATAGGCCTGGTGCGCCACATACCGCGACCACCCATACCGTTCTGCTATCGAAAGCGACTTCATCAGATGCCATCCCGAAAAATTCGAGCAGGCGATATAGCGCACCTTCCCGCTTTGCACAAGCGTTTCCAGCGCCCGCAACGTCTCCTCCATAGGTGTATTCGCATCGATGCCATGCATATGATAGATATCGATATGGTCGACGCCCAGTCGCTTCAGACTGTCCTCACAGGCCCGTATCAGAAAAAGACGGGAAGAGCCGTATTCATTTATTCCGTCTCCCATCGGAAAGGTCGCCTTCGTCGAGATCATCACCTTATCCCGGCGCCCCTTGATGGCGTGGCCCAGGATCTCTTCCGCCACGCCCCCGCTATAAACATTCGCGGTGTCAAAAAGATTGACCCCCGCCTCCAGGCAGACGTCGATCAGCCGCGTGGCCTCCTTCACATCCGTGCTGCCCCACGCCTTAAAAAATTCATTACTCCCGCCAAATGTTCCTGTTCCAAAGCTTAACACCGGCACCCGGATCCCGGAATGCCCCAGTCTTCTGTATTCCATAAAATTAAATTTTCACAAAGTTACGGATCCTTCATATCTTCCTATCCAAACCTTATCGCTGATGGACCCGCGCCTCTTTCGCACCGATGAAAATCCCAACCACAACTACAACCGGTTCGACCGCTTCGCCTCCCGCACCAGCCTCTTCGCCTGCCGCTGGCTGGAATTTATCGGCTGGTACACCAGCTCCGTCCGGCTTCGCCTGCTCGGCCACTACCGGCTCTTCCAACTCTATAAAAAACGCCGCGGCAACTCCCCCGACGCGCTTCCTTCTATCCAGGGTTACATCCTGCAATACCGCTCCTCCCACTGGATAAAACACTATAGCTATATGCTCCTCTCCCGTATCCCGAACTTCATCAGCCCGGATACCCAGATGGAACTGCATACCATCAATCATATCCTCGTCCATCAACGCTCCTCCGTTCTTTACGAATTCCTTGCAGCCGCCGACGACGACTTCGAAAATGCTTTTATTACGGCCCTTCAAAAGATCCTCGACCCCGAATTCATCAACACAGCCGCCATCACCAAAACACCGCCCCCCGCCAAAGAACTCACGGGAAAAGAAAAAGGCGTCTTCTCAAAAAAACAGGTGCTCATCTTGCTCGACCTGGCCAACGACTCCAGGATCGACCGACTGCCCTTCGATAAGGAAGCAAAACAACCAGCCATCGCCCGCTTCCTCCAGGCCCTCACCGGCAAAAGCACCGATACCTGGCTCGACATCCTGAAGGACTATCAAGACAATGATCTCTACTCCTTTCACACCGATGCCGAACGCAGTAAACTTATCGCCGCCCTATCCAATATCTCGGAGTTCACCTACCAGGCCGGCCTGGGAGCTATTACCTCGGCAGCGGAAAGAAAGATCCGCGACCTGCGAGCCCCAAAATAACCGGCGCAACTCACCGGCCGGGCGTCTTCTTCTCCTGCTGCAACGCATGGATCTTCCCCATTTGCTCATTCACCTGTATCCACTTCGCAAACAACTCCGCCCGCCGTTCCTCCTCCGTAGCCACGTCTTTTCCAAACTGCTCCGGTCCGGCATCATAATCCCGCTTCACCTTGTCCAGCGCCCGCGTCACCGTCGAATCATCCGATAACTTCGCCGCCCGCCACAACACATCGTTTTCTGCGCGCAGGTCCGACTTGCCCCAGGCATTCATCAACAACATCCACTCCAGTCCCATGACAACCAACATTCCCAGGAACACGGCGATCGGCCAACCTAAAAAATGCCGGTGATGCACTTCCTTGGTCGTCGGTCCCCGGAAGAATTCAACATACCGCTCGATGCTGCCCTGCAACCCGGCCATCACATTCAGCGACTTCCCAACCCGTTCTTCAAATACCCCCATCCGTTGATCCAATCCCGCCGCCATTTTTTCCGGACTCAGTTGTCTTATCTGTTTCTGAATTTCCGCGATCGCCGTCCCATTGTCCACCGTCTTGTCTACCAACACCTTCAACACCTCACCATCCAGGGACGTACCCGTTACCTCCCGTTGATTTAAATTTTCATTCATAAAATAGAGTTTAAATGGTTTACAATCCATGCCGCATCCCGCGGCGCAATCCCTGTTCCTGCCTTAGTTCCCGTTCCTGCTGTTGCTGCTGCTCCTGGTCCAATCCCTGCCCCGCCCGCAACGTCTCCCGCAATGTCTGCTCCTCGCGTAACGTCTCCCGCAGCGCCTGCTCCTCCCGCAACGTCTGCTGCAACGCCAGGGTCCGCTCCAATCCCCCAAGAGAAAAGGCCGGGTCGACCCTGCTGCCCTTAAAACTGCCCCCATCCCACCGGAAGCTGATCCCCTGCCGCTCACCCGTCTCGGCATCACACCGATACCGAACGCCTATACCCACCTCCAGTAACCCCTTTTCCAGATCATCCAGCCCGCCACACCGGGGTAACACCTCCCGAATCGCCTCATAGATATGATAGCGCTTCGCGTCAGGCTCATGCAACGCCTCCCGATGCGTCCGATCAAGTCGCTTGCCCGCCTCCCGCCGGAGTCCATATTCCTCCGTCAATTCCCTCGCCGCCTTGATCCCCCGCTCGATGATCAACCCCTTGCCGATCGGCTCACCATCATTATTGACCCTGTTGGCAAGGATATGAACATGCAGATGTTCTTTATCCGTATGCTTGACAAGAACATACTGCGTATCGGCCATCCCCACCTTCTCCAGATACCGCTCCCCCAACTCCGCCAACCGCTCATCCTCCACCCGCTCCCCAGGCGAAAAACTCAGCACACAGTGATACACCGGCTTCTCCTTCTCCGGCATCAGCCCATGCTGCCACTCGAAATCGGCCGCCATCAACTTCACGTCATGCACCCGGACCCCTTCCGCTGTCAAAATAACAGCCCTCGATTGGGTTTGGCAGACATACGCGCAACTCTCTCCAAAACCCTGGGCAGTAAGAAAGGTCTTAGCGATCATGACATAAAGTTTTGATGATGGAATCCATGATGTCCCGATACCTGACAAACAACAGCGCCGCATGCGTCACGCCCTCCTTTCCCGCCGCCTCCACCAACCGGTGAAGGTCCACGGATATCCCGATCAGTTGTCGAACCATCACCCGCTCCTCAGGGGTCCATTTCGCTTTTACCTGCGCATTCACCGCAGCCTGACGCATATAGTCGGAGATATTCACCCCGGCCTTCGCCGCCTTCTGCTGAATAACGAAGTACTGCATCTTAGTCATAAAGAAGCCGATCATCTTCTCCTGCTTCCTGGCCTTCGGTGGCCTGCCAATTTTCTTTGTCATAATTTTTTATTGGCATAGCACAAAAAGGACGCCGGGCCAACGGCCAGACGTCCTGAAAAATTAATCGGCTATAAATCAACGTGAAAAAATCTGCCACTCCGGCAGTCGCCACTCAAAACAGGCTAGTCATCCAGGTCCTCCGCCTCGCGGCTGTCATAAAACTCTTTTTTATTCCCTGCCGTCCGGCTATATTCATTGTACAGCCAATACGGCTCTTCCTTAAATCGCTTCCAATCCTCCACCAGCCGCTTGCGCAGCTCCAGCCATTCGGGATCGGCATTCCCAAACCGGAAGCTCACCCGCAGCAGATTGAAGCAGATCGTCGCCTGACCGGCCGCCAGCAAACTCGGCAAACTCTTCCTTTCCTGGTCCTCCATATCGAACCATAATGTCGTCCCCATCTCCGTGGCAATGTCCACCACCGCGCGCAGTTTGTCGGAAGGTGGGATAAATTCATCCAACAGCTGGCCGGGCCATGCCTCCGTATCATCACCCCACGGCTCACGCCCAAGATCTTTTTTCAGCTGCGCCGCATTCTTTGTCGACAACTGATAGACGGCGGTCATCGCGATATGATCGTTCCACAATCTTCCCGCCTCGATCTTCCCCGGTTTCTCCAACGCATTGTTGGCGTTCACGAGCGACCGGTATACATCCAGCCCCTTTTCCTTGAACAGCATCGTATAGCTAACCCGCCTGATCTTCTTCAGAAAGATCGTCGTCGCCAGCAACACGACGGAGGATCCCCGCGCTGCAAGTATCGCCACCAGGTTTCGCAGCGGCATTTTCAGAAACGCCCCCAGATGTTTCTTGAATACAAGCTCGAACATCCCCTTCGGTTCTCCCCCCGTCGCCGGCGGGAAAACGCTATGCAATACTCCCCTCAGTTTCTTTCGCAGGACCAGGAACAACCCCGCCGGCAACGCCATCGCCGCCAGGCTGAACCCCAGCAACAGCCATCCCAATCCCGGAACCACCCCAAACGCCAGCAAGGCCACCGCAAGCGTAAGCCCTATAAGACAACCCACCCCATACCAAACCCTCCACCGCTTCAGCTGCGCTCCGTAGTCCGTAAGACTTCGCTTCAGCAGCGGCACGTCTTTGATCTTTGGATATCGGAACGGCTTGCTGAGATAGTTACTGCTTACATCACAGGGAATATAAAGATCATAGTCATAGCCTTTTTTCCGGTCATCGGCCAGCGAAAAAGCATAGATGCCCTGGTTGTCATCGATGCCCCCATCCATAAAGCCGATCTCCTGGATCCCATCCTCCACATCCGCCGAACTCTCGTTATATGTATTGTCCGCGACAATCGCAGCCGATAGTTCCTGCTCCGTCAGACTGCCCGCCGCGTTCGTCCAGGTAAAATCACAAGGGAACATCACCGGCTCAAAACCCGCGGTAAAACACGACGAACAGGCGAGGATATCCGCCAGCCGGATCTTTTTGGCCGCCGCCATCCCACTCGCCCTGAAATGCAGAAAGTCGTTCCCAAGCTCACCCTTCGTTCCAAACCGGAAGTTCAGCCCGTTGTTGAATTCCGTCGCATTGACACAGCACTCCTCCACCACAAACCCGCCGTTCGCCGGCTTTTCCCAAAGCACTCCGAAGGTCTGCCCCTTGAACAACTCCCGGTCATAAACCAGGGAAAAGGCATTGATAAAATTTCGGGTCTTATCCGGCCGCTCCACCCAGGCCCGTTCGTCATTCCAGACGGCAAAAACGGCATCCACCAGTTGGCATCCCTGCATCTGCCCGACCAGGTGCTTATACACATCCTCAAAACGCTTCCCCTCCCGCAACATACTGCACAAGACAAGATTGGTAATCGATCCACCCGATGCCGAAGAAATGAATTTTACCCGGTGAAACAGCGGCAGACCCGCATAATGCGTCCGGTTCAGATAGGAAACGCAACCCAGGGTAAACGAAGCAGCCCGGTAGCCGCCGCCGGAAAAACTCAGGGCGATATGCTGAATTCCGTTGGGCAGAACAGGAAGAGATGAAGACATAGAATGGTTTATGTCCGGCAAATTCGGGAATTTGTCGCAATCACCCCCATTAAATGTCGGTCCCGGGTATTTTCCGGCTGCAGCAGTTAGGATAACTTTGATAAAAAAAACGACGACTATGAGCAAGACATTCTTCGACATCGGCCTCTCCCTCGACGGATTCATTGCCGGTGCGAACGGAAGCCCCAAAAATCCCCTCGGCGACCATGGCACCACCATCCACAACTGGATGTTCATCCAAAAAGCATTCTGGGAACACCTGAACACCACCGGCGGCGAAAAAGACGATGCCGACGGAACCCTCATCCGCAACGCCATAGCAAGGACCGGCGCCTATATCATGGGAAAAAGGATGTTCGACGAAGGCGAGGCCAGCTGGCCGGAAAATCTGTTCAAGGCTCCCGTCTATGTGCTGACCCATGAAAAACGTCAACCCTGGGTCCAAAAAGGCAGCACCACTTTTTATTTTGTAAATGACGGCATCGAAAGCGCCTATGAAAAAGCAAAAGCAAGCGCCGGAAACAAAGACATCCGCATCCAGGGCGGCGCCGAATGTATCCGCCAATATCTTAACGCCGGTTATGTCGGTGAATTCACCCTCCATATCGCCCCCGTCCTCATCGGCAGCGGCATCCGGTTCTTCGACGGCGTGGATAAAACAAAATACCTGTTCAACATCACAAACACCATCGCATCCCCAATGGTCACCCATATCAGCTATTCCGCAACCCACCCCTAACTCAGCACGAGCCCCTCCTTCAACGCATTCTCATAGGATGGTTTATCAAAGCTATAAAGATGCGGCGACCGGTGCGCCCCGATACTCCGCTTCTCGGTCGTCTTTCTCAACAACCCAAGCGCGATCAGCTTCTTCGGAAAATTGCTGATGTCCAGCTTCTTCCCAAGCAGCGTCTCGTATAAGGAATGGATCTCCGCCAACGTGAACTTCTCCGGCAATAAGCTATAGCCGATCGGGTAATGATACAACTGCACCCGCATCGTATGCAGCGCCTCCTTCACCATCTCATCATGGTCGAACTCCAGCGGCGGGATCTCATGGATATCAAACCAGGCGCAATCATCCGCCAGAATATCCGGCTGAGGAACGCTTGAAACGAAGTCGGTAATCGCATAAAACCCCACCGAAATGGTCTGATCGACCAGCCAGTTGTCCCGCGTTATCCTGATCCCCGTAACCGCAAACCATTTCTCCACATCAAACCCATCCAGCTTGACCCGGTTCGGATCGCCAAACGTCTTAAACTGCTGCAGAAACAACCCGTCGATGCCCGTCCGCTCTTTCACATTCCGGTTGGCCGCCTCCACCAGGTTCTCCGTTCGCTTGATGTATCCCCCGGGCAAACACCACCCGTTTAAAAATTTATGCTTGATCAGCAACACCTTCATCTGCCGCTCATGATATCCGAAAATGGCACAGTCTATCGAGACATGCGGGATATATTGGATATACCCATGCAGGATAAATTCCTTAAGCTCCTCTTCTCTGCTCATATCCTAAAATTAATTTTATTTGGTTGAATTTACTGTATAATACTTCGGCGACATCGTATCTTGGGGCATGAACCGCCGGCTCAAATCCATCCTCCAAAAAACAGATCTCTACCACCCGCTGCAAACCTCCTATCGCGCTGGCCGCACCTGGCTCACCAACCAACTCTACAAGCTCACATACCGCCCGCACAAAGGCCCGGGCTTGACCTGCAACTTCTGCGGCGCCGAATACAAAAAATTCGTCCCTGAAGTTCCCGGCCCCGACATCGCCCCCGCGATCCAGGGCAACAACGTCATCGCCGGCTATGGCCAGAACGTATACTGCCCCCGATGTCTAAGCAAAAACCGCGAACGCCTGATAAAAGCCGTCATCGAAAAATATCTGCCGCTGGCCCCCGCCGCCCGCATCCTCCACTTCTCCCCCGAAAAAAATCTCTATCGCTGGCTAAAGCACCACGCTTCCATCACCACAGTCGATACCGCTCCCCGTTTCTACACCCGTATCGATCCCACGATCCGGTACGCCGATGCCACCCGCCTGCCATTCAACAACCATAGCTTCGATCTTGTCATCGCCAACCATATCCTCGAACATATCCCCGAAGATCAAATGGCAATGCACGAGATCCATCGCGTCCTCGCCCCCGAAGGCATCGCCATCCTCCAGGTGCCCTATTCCCCAACCCTTCCCGCCACACTCGAAGACCCGGAGATCGACGACCCCGGACGACAGGCCGCCCTCTATGGCCAGCAAGACCATGTCCGCATCTATGCCTTCGCCGATTACCTGCGCCGCCTCGCAAAAGCCGGCTTCAACGTCCACGTCCTCAACCCCGAAGACCTCGCTGAATTCCGCATCTACGCAACCCAGCCAACCGAATCGGTGTTCCTTTGTTACCAGCATTAGCCCTCTTCCTGTCATCCGCGAACTTCGTCGGAGCTGCTTCGCCACGCTCCTACTCGTCCCTATCCTTCGCTTTGCTCGGATACCCTCCGTTCGTCTTTCGAATCCTGGTCTACCCTCTTTCTCCTGTCTGGCCCCTGAAAAATCCCGCCAATCAACCATCTTTGCACCAAATAAATGTACATGCTTCCATCCCTGGCCAAACTCTATCTCCGCCTCTCTCTCGGCATCGCCTATACCTACTTCGGCCTCGACCGCCTCGGCGCCTGGGGCCCCTATGGCAAACCCTGGGTCAGCTGGGGTGACTGGAGCCATTTTTCGCCCCACGCCCACCATCTGATGTATTTCCTTCCCTCCGGACTCGCCGAAGCGTTCGCCGTCATTGCCACGATCGTCGAAATAACCTCCGGCATCCTGCTGACCATCGGCCTCCTCACCCGCTGGGCCGCCTTCGCCAGCTTCGGGCTCGCTTTCTGTTTTGCCCTCTTCATGTCCATCGCCGACGGGTTCACCTCGCCACTCGGCTACTCCGTGTTCACCGTCAGCGCCGCCAGCCTCCTGCTCGCGACCCAACCCGGCTACCGCTGGAGCATCGACCACCTCCGGACGAAAAACCCCGCTTCCAGAGCATGAATGGAACCTCCGGGACCAAAAAATCCTACCTTCAGGCAATGAAAAATATCACCATCGCCACGGCCCAATTCGAAATGGCCAGCGGCGATAAACAACATAACCTTTCGATCATCCGCGATCTCTCCGCCAAAGCCGCCGCAGCCGGCGCCGACGCCATCGCCTTCCACGAATGCAGTATCAGCGGCTATACCTTTGCGCGTACTCTAAACAAGCCCCAGATGCTCGACCTCGCCGAGCACATCCCCGACGGCCCCAGCATCCGGGCCCTCACCACGATCGCCCGCGAGAACAACATCGTCGTCCTGGCCGGACTCTTCGAAAAAGACAGGGAGAATAATTTGTACAAGCCCTATGTAGCCGTAGGCCCGGATGGACTCATCGCCAAATTCCGCAAGCTTCATCCCTTTATCAACCCCCACCTCACCCCCGGAAATGAATATGTCGTCTTCGACCTCAAGGGCTGGAAATGCGGGGTGCTCATCTGTTATGATAACAATATCATTGAAAATGTAAGAGCCACTGCTCTGCTGGGCGCCGATATCATCTTCATGCCGCATGTCACCATGTGCACGCCTTCACCACGTCCCGGCGCCGGCTTCGTCGACCCAAAGCTCTGGGCCAGCCGCGACACCGACCCGACCTCGCTCCGCATCGAATTCGACGGACTCAAAGGCCGCGAATGGCTAATGAAATGGCTCCCCGCCCGCGCTTACGACAACGCCATCTACGCAGTATTCTCAAACGCCATCGGGATGGACGATGACCAGTTGAAGAATGGCTGCTCCATGATCCTCGATCCCTTCGGCGACATCATCGCCGAATGCCGCAACCTCGGGAATGACATCGCCATCGCGGTGCTCACCCCGGAAAAACTCCGGCTCGCCGGCGGCTATCGCTATCGCCTGGCTCGCCGCCCTCAGCTATACCGGGATATCATTGGCGAGGCCCATACCCCCGAGCAAAAAGTTGTGTGGCTAACTGCTCCCAATCCCGAACCGGCTCCTCAAGGCCCGATAAACGTGCAATAAGCGAGAAGACATCCCCGGCTGCAAAACCCTGCGTCCGCAGATACCGGATCGACGTCGCACCCGCCGACTTGGACAGTTTTTCCCCATCCGCCCCCAGCAGCAGCGGATGATGAACAAAGCGCACCCCGCGAAAGGCCGCGGCCTCCCGCATTCCCGCCCCCGACAACACATCCGCCAGGTACAATTGTGCCAGGGTAGAAGCCCGCAGGTCCTCACCCCGCACCACCAGGTCCATGGCATAATGGATATCATCCACCACCGAACTCAGCTGATACGCCGGCAACCCATCCTTCTTCCGAACGATAAAATCGTCCATCTCCGCCGGCAATTCCCCGGTTGTCTCCACCCGCCAACTCACCTCCGGCGCATCCAAAGTGATCCCCCGCTCCCTGCAGGTCCCCGGATATCGCCCTCCCGCCTGCGTCAGCTGACTCCTGCTGCAGGAACACGCAAACATCGCCCCGCTCTCCCTCAATAATCCTAACGCACGTTCATACAATTCCATCCGGTGCACCTGTGACCAGTTCCGCTCAAAATCGCCCGCATCCATGGGTCCCTCATCCCAGGGTATCCCCAGAAAACGCAACGTCTCGAAAATATCTTCCAGGTACTCCACCAAGAACCGGCTCCTGTCGAGATCATCGATCCTGAGCAGGATCGACGCCCCGCTCCTCCTCGCCAGCGCCGCGGTAAGCGAAAAAGAAAGGATATTCCCCACGTGCAGAAACCCACTGGGCGTAGGCGCGATCCTCGTTCTCCGATAATCCATTTCTGAGTTTTATAATTCAATATCTGTCAATGCATTACAAAATATAAATCTCTCCTAATTCCTAAATATTTAGGAGACAATCCAATAATTACTCCTAATTTGCTAAAAATTAGGAGTAAATGAGAAAAATTGAGAACCCTCCATTTATTGCCGAGAACTGGGAATTTAAGGAATTATTGGACGATCTGATCGTCCACAATAGGTATTCGGAAGTTACCGGGATCAATGACTCCGCATATCCCTATTGGGAAAAATGGAAATACCTGGCAAAAGACTGGACCCTCGACGCTAAAAGACTATGGAAAACAGTCAAAATAAAACGCAGTATCACTCAAAAGAAGATCAATTTCAATTGTCATGGCAAATTCGATCTGTACATCAATACCCCATCCATCGTACAACAAAAATTGCATGAACTTGATCTAAGCCTTGGGGGTAGTCTGAATGCAAGTGACATTATTCCATCTGAAGAAAAGCAACGCTATCTTATCAGTTCCTTAATGGAGGAGGCAATAGCATCCAGCCAGCTGGAGGGAGCGGCAACCACAAGAAAAGTCGCCAAAGAAATGCTGGAAAGCAATAGAAAACCAAGGAATGTCTCAGAACAAATGATCGTGAATAATTACGAGGCGATGCAATGGATCCTAAAGAACAAAGATGAAAGTGTCACCTCCGAAGCAATCCTTCAGATCCACCGGATCATTACCAACAATACGTTAGCCGAAAAGAACGAAGAAGGCGCCTTTCGTACAACAGACGATGTTCGCATAATTGACGTACAGACCGGAGCGATCTTACATACACCGCCGCCAAATGAGGATCTCGGGCATCTAATGACCGAACTATGCCAATTCGCCAACGATGTACGCAAAGAAGATTTTTTTCTACATCCTATATCAAAAGCGATCATTGTCCATTTCCTGATCGGGTATATTCATCCATTTGCCGATGGTAATGGCCGGACTGCCAGGGCATTGTTTTATTGGTATCTGATCAGAAAGGGATATTGGCTGATCGAATACATGTCTGTCTCAAGGATAATCCTGGGCTCAACGGCCCAATATGCCCGGGCATATCAGCATACTGAAAAAGATGCGAACGACCTCACCTATTTCATACTGTATAATCTTAAATGCATCGAAAACTCCTTGAATGAGTTAAAAAAATATATAGAAAGAAAGAATCGCGAAAAAAGGGATATTCTCACTCTTCTGAGAAATACCGACTACAATGACAGACAAATGGCACTGATCCAGGAAATACTCAATAACAGAAAAACGGTTTTCTCGGTAGCGGAAGTACAAAATAAATATGGCGTAAGTAACCAGACCGCACGCACCGATCTCAATTACCTGGTATCAAAAGGCATCCTCGAACCCCGGAAAAGCGGTAACAAAATTCAATTTTTATTAACTGAAGGCGGAGAAAAGAGGATCATCACCCCAAACCAAACCACTCCCTAACGCACAGGCGCGATCCGGATATGATATTCCTGGATCTTCGGCGAATGTTCCGGCGTCAGCGTAACCCTTACTTCCAGGTTCCCCTTCTCCCCCTCCAATAAGAACCACCCGCGCAATCCATTCTCCGCATGCATTTCCCCGACCCGCATGATCTTCCCGACCCGCGCATACAAGCCCTCCGCCTCCTTTCGCAGCGAATCCACAAAATAGTCCTGCCAGAAATTCACCGCAAAGATGCCGCTCTGCTTGGCACGGTCCCAATCCGGCAACAACGCCGCCAGCTCCGTCCGCCGCTCGACAAGGATGGCCGATGCCGGCACCTCCCGGGGCTTGAGATGCGCCAGCGTGATCAGCGTATCCAGCACCTGCATATTGATCGTCGATGTCCCCGCATACGTCAGGTTGGCAAAACAAACGACGCCGACCCCATAATCCGGCAGGATCATCCAGTTACTCCCAAAACCCGGCAGCCCGCCCGTATGCCCCACCATCGTCCGGCCCTTGCAGTCCTTCGACCAGCGGATCCCATAGGCATACGCCGACGTGACCGGACAGGCCTCCACCCCATTATAACTGAATTTCGAATTCAGGCTGTTAAACATCCATGGTTGTTGCATCTCCCGCCGGGAGCTGCGCCTGAGCACACTCTCATCTCCGCCATCACGGGAAGGCCAGGCCGATAACTGCCAGGCCGTATACCGCGCGAAGTCTTCCATCGACGTGATCAGACCGCCCATCGCGCCAAACGCCCCATCATGCAGCATCGGCTGCTCCACCCATTCGCCGTTCAACCACCGATACCCATGGGCCAGTTTATCCGCGGGCACATTCGTATAGTCCCAATAGGTATGCGTCATCCCAAGCGGATTCAACACATGCTCCGTGATATAGTGCTCATACGACATCCCGCTCACCTTCCCGACGATATGCCCCAGCAGCGTGAAACCAAGATTGCTGTATTCATAATACATCCCCGGGCTGTTGGAAAAAGAAATTCCCTCCCGGACCAGGGCCATCAGTTGTTCATCCGTCGCCTCCAGTTGCCGGTCTCCCCAGGGGTTGTCCTCGGGAAATCCGGCGGAATGCGTCAGCAGGTTGCGGATGCTGATCTCCGGCGCATCCGAAGCCGGTCCATGCTGCCCTTTCAGCTCTGGGATATACAACGACGCCGGGTCGTCCAGCTTCAACTTGCCCGCATCCCGCAGTTGCAGTATCGCCACCGTCGTAAAGCTCTTGGTCATCGATGCGATCCGGAAATCGGCGGTCGCGCCGGCAGCGATCTTCTTTTGCACATCGGTCCAGCCCACCGCATTGCTGTAGACAAGGTCGCCACCCGCAACGATGCCATAGACCATCCCGGGATAATGGTTCTTTTCCGCATAAGCCCGGTATAACTTGTTCACCACCGGGATCGCTGCGGAAAGATCAGGCCCCCGGCCGGGTCCCGCTACATGATCATAAATGATGCGGCTCACGGTCGCCAGCAGGTCATGCGCGACACCCTCGTCGGTGATCCCCTTCGACAGAAGAACGACGACATATTTCCGCCCGTCCGGCAGAAACACGATCCCCGAATCATGACAGACAGCAGTGATCGAGCCGCTCTTGCTGGCCACCAGCACATCGGCAGGTAGTCGGCCCCCAATGGATTCCTTGAAATGCTGGTCCTTCAGAATGGCGATCATCGCCTCACACGAGGCCGCATCTACGGCCTTACCCGTGGCTATCTCATTAAATAACACCATCAGATCATAAGCCGTCGTCGTATTGTTCATCCCCCTTTCAAAGGCCTTGGTATCCTCCACTCCCCGCAACACCTGGATCTCCCTCGCCCCCATCTCCCTCATCGTCGCCATCACCCGCTGGGCCCCGACCCGCTCGATCACGAGGTTCGTGGCCAGATTGCTGCTCTCCGTGATCATCTTGTACAACAACTCCCGCAACGGGAGTCGCTGACCCGCAAGCCCATAAAGCTCCCGCTCGCTGTCGCTGGTCGAGTCGAGGATAAACCGGCTGCTGTCGGCGATGCTCATAAAGTCAAGATGGATAAGAATCGGCTCGGACAACGAAAGCTGATGCCCGGCGATCAGCTTGAACGCCTCGATCAGCACGGGCGTCTTCATCGTGCTGGCCGCATGAAAACGCTCGTGTTCATTGATAAAAAAGGAAACTCCGCTGGAAAGATCCCGGAAAGCCACGGCAAAGCTCGCCTGTGGCTGCTGCGCGAATACGGTCATGATCTCCCGGCGCATCCCGGCTGTATCGGCGGCAAAGATCGATCGCGGAAAAAAAACACAAATAAAGAACAGGTAGATGAAAAGGCTTCTCATGCTGTGGGTTATGAGCCAAAAGATACCCCTTTTTCGCCATTTTAAGCCGCGCAACGCGTCCCGGCTATCTCACAAGCACCATCACCCCCTTGTGGAAAATGGTCCGTTTGGTATAGCTGATACCCTGCACCATCCAAACATAGGAACCCGACGGCAAAGGCTGGCCATTCAACCGGCCATCCCATCCCTGCCCGATCTGCGTCGTACTGTAGACAAGCTGACCCCATCGGTTAAATATCCGGAAATATTGCAGGGTCGATATCCCCACGGGGATCGGCCGGAAGATATTGTTCGTCGGGCCTCCCGGCGTAAAGGCATTGGGCACGAAGATATTTGGCCCCGTCTTGAAGATGACCACCAGCACCTCCGCCGACCCGGTACACCCATACTGTGAGGTGGCCGTCACAAGATATCTGACCGAATCCGTCTCCGGCGTATAGATGCCGATCGGATTGGCAATATTCGGATTGTCCAGCCCGATTGACGGCGTCCACTGCCAGCCATCGCCGCCGGGCGTCGTCGTATCGTTGGAAGAAGCATACAGTTGGACAGGTTGGTTGATGACCACCGACGTATCATGCCCGGCGTCGACAATGATCGGCGGTAGCACCCGGACATGGAACGTATCCTTCAACAGATTCGGACAGCCGGCATTCTCGATACTCAACACATAGTTCGTCGTCGACAGCGGGCTCGCGGTCGCCTGTAGGATAAAGGGCAGGGAGGGCACATTCCCGTTGCCCTGATTGGTCAGCGTACTGGCATTCGTCCAGCTATAGTTCGTGCCGATCGAGATCGTGGCGTTCAAAGTCGCCTTGGTATTATAACAGATAAGCGTATCCGCCGGCTCGGCGGTCGCCTGCGGAAATGGCGTACTCACGACATTGATCACCGCCGGATCGCTGTTCTGCGCCGGACACACCCCGCTCTTTACGACAACCCGGTACTGGATATCGCTCGTCAGATTCAAAAGCTCGTAGATGCTGTCCACGACAGGCGGCGCAAGGTCCGTCCAGCTGGTCCCGTCGGGCGAAGACTGCCAGTTCACCGGTGTTCCCACCTCCCCCGTCAGCGTCAGCAGGGCATCCTTGTTCTGCCCGATACAAAATTGCATACTCGCCGGGCTGAGCGAGCCGCCCACGGTCTGCGGGTCCACCAGCACTTTCGCAGCCGTCGCCGTGTCGATAGAACAGGACTCTCCGTTCTGCACCACCGCCACATAAGTGGTGGTGGCCGTAAGATTGAGGGCATCCAGGTTCGGCGTCGTATTCGGTATCGACGTATAATTGACCCCATCGGTGGTGGAAAGCCAGTTCAACACGCTTCCCCGGTTGCCGGCAAGCGTCAGCTTCGTATCGTTGTTCCCCGAACAGACCTCGTTATCGCTGCCGACCGCCCCCGCGATCGTCGGCGGCACCGGCACGACGTCCAGAGACGCGTTCAGCGTAGCACAGCTATTGGCCTCCTGCGCCGTGACCGTCCCCCCATTGTCGGTCACCAGCACCTTCAGGATATTGCTGTCCGCACCGGAAACGACCGACCAGCCCGGCGGGACCTGCCATTGATAACTCGCACCCGCCAGTGCCGGCACCGAATAGATCAATGTACTGCCGATACAGGCCGACTGCGGACCGCTGATCTGCAAGCCCCCGCAGGTATTCCGCAACGCGAGATACGAATAGGCGAAATGTCCGCCGGGAACACAGTTGTCCGTCTCGAACGTGAGCGTCACCAGCTGCCCCCGGTAAGGCCCAAGGTCAAAGGTCACCTCCGTCCAGTCCTTCGCCCATACATCATAGAGATGCTCGCTCGCTCCCGCGCCCTGGCCGTTCGGATTGGCATTGGGCGAAGCATGCGAACTCAGGTAAAAGCCCTGGCTCTTGGCAAGCGCGGAATCCAGCGTGGCATTCGCATTCCGGGGATTCGCATTGTTGAAGGTCGGCAGAAAATATCTGGGCGACGCACATTCGACCACATTGCCCCCGATGGCCAGCGTAGCCGAGAAAAGAGGCTGATCATTCGAGTTGTGTGTCCCGTTCTCAAGGACCATCGCATAAGCATAGGTCATCGTATAGGGCTCTCCCGGCGCGCCCGGCGGCACGTTGATCTGCATGGAAACGCCGCGGACATATCCCCCACCCGAACCCGCACTGCTGCTCCTCGTGATCGAGGTGCTGCCAAGAAGAATGGAATTGGTGTATTTATACCCGTTGATGGTCGGTATCGTGGCAAAGCCGCCGTACAGGTCCTTGGTGGAATTGGAAAGTATCTGGATACCCGCAACGGAAGGCAGGTTGTATTCATAAATGGTCGATGTCCCGACAGTGCCCGTTGGCGCGCCAACCGTCGAGTCATATCGCTGTTTGATCGCCGAAGGACCGTTGCCGCCGGCGTTGTTCCCCGTGTAAGCCGCCCAGTGGGTAAGATTGCCAAAGGAGTAATTACTGTTCAACGGACATACCTGCGCCTGCGACAAACCGGAAATAGAGATAATAAGCAGCCAACAAACAGGTAAAAAAGTCTTCATGATGATAACACTGGTTATAGCTTCCCCTCGTACCTAAAAATACTTCGTCCAGTTATGATTACGAAGGATTTCTCGTTAGAGTTTACTCGATCCGAAGTTATTTTTTCGATAGGAAAAGCCGCCCCAGCCAAAACGAAGCATAAGGGGCTGATTACCATCCTCCCTGCAAACCCAGCTTAAGAGCCTTCTGGTACTTTCGCAGGTCGAAGCTATAAAGATAGGGGGCCTTATGGGCCACCCCCGTCCTTTTCTCATCCAGGCTGCGGAGGATGCCATAGGAAAAGATCTTCCGCTGGAAATTCCGCCGGTCCAGCTTTTTTCCAAGAATGGCCTCATATAATTTTTGCAGCTCCGGCAGAGTGAACTTGCGCGGAAGAAGACTATACCCCACCGGCTGGTAGTTCAGCTGCGATTGCAAGGTATCCAACGCTTCTTCCAGTATCCCGTCATGATCCAGGATCAACGGACCCCGCTCGTCCAGGTTATACCAATCACAGGTGTCCGATAAAAGATCCGGCCTCGGCACCACGCACGAGAATTCCACCAACGCATAGAACCCGACACTGATAAACCGCTGTGCAAACCACTGCGCTTTCCCGGGGTCGATCCCGATCCGCTTCAGATCCTCCGCCCGGTTGTCGGGATCACTCCGCCGCGGATCGCTGAATACCCGGAACTGCTGCAGAAACACATTCTCAAGCCCCGTCCGCTCCTTCAAAGTGCGGATCGCCGCATCCTCCAACGTCTCTTCATTCATGACAAAACCGCCCGGTAACGCCCGCCGGTCCTCATGCTTCATCTTCAATAAAAGGATCTTCAGCTGACCCGCATGAAATCCAAAAACCACGCAGTCAAGCGAGATATGAGCCAGGTAATCCTGGTCAACTCTATCCAGCCATTCTTCCAAACTTTCGTCTCTCTTCATCGATCTCAAAATAACCTAAAAAACCGATCCCGCGCATACCCCCCCGATTTCTTCTTTCATCTTCCCCAGTCCCCGCGTATCTCTTCCTCCATCTTCCGCGCAAAAAGCCGGAGCCACTCCGCATTCTTCTCCGCCAGCCGCCGGCCTGCCGCCGTATTCATCATCGCCGGCAGCTTCAGCAGCTTCACCTGGAAATGATCGAGGGCATAACGCCGGTCATCCGGCGCGCGATGCGCCGCCAGCGGATCACTCCCCTCAAAAAGCTGCTGGTTCAACTGCCCAGCAATATAAAAGGTCCTCGCCGCCCCGATAGCGCCAAGCGCCTCCAGCCGGTCCGCATCCTGCAGGATCTTCGCCTCCGGCGTCACCGCCTCGACACCCGCCGAAAAGCTATGCGCATGGATCGCATGCCGCACCCCCTCTACCTTGTCGGCCGGAAATTCCGTGAACACCGCCCCCAGCAACTCCACCACCCGCTCCGCACTAAGCCGCGACGACTCCCGCCGCTGCGGATGATTCTTGGGCAACGATACCCAATCATGAAAATAAGCCGCCGCCAGCAACACCAACTCATCCGCCCCGCCCCCCTCCTCCCGGTTGATAAACCGCGCCGCCTTCCATACCCGCTGAAAATGCCCCAGGTCATGCGAACCGTCCGTAAGATCGCCGTGCTCCCGGATATACGCCGCAAACCGCATCTCCCAGCCAGCTAAAAAATTGTCCATATTCATTCGATTCGTAATTTTATTCCTTCACCGATAAGCGGCAAAGATCATGGGGCTGCAAGAAACTTCCATCTTTTTTCAAAAAAATCACTACCGGCATTATTATCTCTGCCCCTACCTCCCCATTGGCTCCGGCATCGATCCGGTCTCACGCAGCCTGCTGAAATTTAAACGCGGCGCCCAGCCCGATCTCGACAACTGGCTCCGGCAAACCCTTGTCGCTTTTCAGGAAACCCCACCCGCCCTGCCGCCGCCGACGGTCCTCATCCGCGCCCTCCACCACAACGAGACCCAACCCCACCCCGGCCAGCCCGGATCCCTCGACCTCCTCGCCCAAACCCTCGCCACCCAGCTCCAGCTGCCCTACCTTCCCGGCCTCCTCCTCAAAACCCGTCAAACCATCGCCAACCAAAACCTCACCCGCCCCCAGCGCGAAGCCGAACTCCAGAATGTCTACCAAATAAACCCCACCGCCCTCGCAAGTCTCCCCGCCACAAACTTTCCCGCCGATGGCAACCCCACCGCCGTCGCAATTCCCACCTCCCTCCTCCTCATAGACGACATCCTCACCACCGGCGCCACCATCCTCGCCATCCTCAAAACCCTCAACGTGGCCTTTAAAAACCCCACCATCACCATTTTCACCCTCGCAAAAGTCGCCTGAGCGCACCCGGAATGTCCGGCAAAGGCCATCTGACCGCCCACCCGCATGCTCCCCCACGTCATTTACTCCACCCCTCCAAACTCACCAAACGCCTTAGGAAACCGCGAACTGCTAAGTCCTTTTAGCAAAAAAAGCCTTATATTAAGGCAGCAAAAGCCTGTATCATACTGTCCATGCTCATAAGCGCCAATAATTTAGATCGTAAAAATAAATTTGTTAAGTAAAATTTAATTTTTTTACCTTCGATCAATAATTGCTAAACTTTTGCTTTATGACCATTCAACGATTGCTTATCAGATTGGTGAGCTTCACACTACTTTGTGTACTTTTCACACAAACTGCTTTCTCCCAAACAAAGACAATTTCAGGAACTATCACGGATGACAAAGGCGCCCCCGTTCAGGGAGCCACGGTAACGGCAAAAGGGTCGAAGATCGGCACCTCGACAAAAGCCGACGGTACCTTTACTATTAATGTACCGCCCAATGCAACCGTCCTCGTCGTTTCCTCCGTCGGTTTCACCGCCCAGGATGTCGCCATCACGGGTCAAACCACCGTCGCCGTTTCACTGGTTCCCTCTCAGACCGGCCTCAACGAGGTAGTGGTCATCGGTTATGGTACCGCCCGCAAAAAAGAACTTTCCGGTTCTTATTCAGTCATTTCCGCAAAGGATTTTAACTCGGTTCCCTCCGCTACCCCGGACCAGCTGCTCCAGGGCCGCATCCCGGGTCTCGAAGTCGTCGTATCCAGCGGCCAACCCGGTAGCGCCACCCAGGTAAAGATCCGCGGGAACAACTCCGTCCGTTCAGGCACCGATCCCCTCTACGTAGTGGACGGTATCCCCCTCGATGGCCGGTCAGCCCGCCCTTCCTTCTCGGTAAACGGTCTGGGCCAAACCCCTGACGCAAACGCGCTCACCTGGATCAACCCCGCCGATATCGAGAGCATTTCAGTATTAAAGGATGCTGCGGCTTCCGCTATCTACGGTTCCCGTGGCGCCAACGGCGTTATCATCGTCACCACGCGCACCGGCACCAGCGGCCCGACCAAGATCGATGCCGCCTTAAGCATCGGTACGAACGGTTTGATGCGCCAACCCGACGTACTCGACCCCGCCCAATACCGGACCGAACTCGCCAAATACGGCGCGAAGTCCGATTCCGGCGCTTCGTATAAACCCTTCAAAGAGATCCTCCAGCACGACCTGACCCAGAACTATTCTGTGGCAATGAGCGGCGGTAGCGAAAATGCCAAGTTCCGGGCCTCTTTTCTCGCTTCCCGGACACCCGGCTTGGTCCGCAAGTCCGAACTGGACCGCTACATCGGTAACATCAACGGCAGCTTCAAGATCTTTGACAAAAGGGTAACACTCACCTTCGGGGTTACGACAGGTACCACCAACGAGGAGATCGCGCCCATCTCTAACAACCCGGGTAGCACAGGCAGCATGATCTCCAACGCCCTGCAATGGAACCCCACCCTGCTCCTGAAACATGGGCCGCTGCAATATACCACCAACCCCAATGGCCAGATCAATCCCCTGGTCTTCTCCGACTCGTATAACGACCACGCTTATGTAACCACCTTACTGGCCTATGCCTCCGCAAGCTGGAAGATATTCGACGACCTTGAATACAAGCTCCTCTACGGTGCCAACTACGGTACCGGCAACCGTGGCGCCGAGATCCAGGGTTGGATAACTGGAACCGGTAACACTTCAGTGGATGGCAAGGGTACCGCGATCCAGCAAAACGACCAGCTCTTCACTCAGAGTCTCACCCACACCCTTACCTATAACCACAAGTTCAACGACCTCGCGGTCACCGCGCTCGGTGGTTATGAGTACTATACCACCCATTTCAAATGGCAGGGCATGACAGGGTATGGCTTTGACTACAATACTAAACTGAGCAACCTGGTTCCCGTCCATTATTACGACAATATGCAGGATGTCACCGCGGCCAATCTGACCGCCTTCGCCGGTAATGACCCCGCAGTGGACCTCCAGTCTTATTTTGCCCGCGTACAGTTGAATTACCAGGATAAGTATAGCATCAGCGGCTCCTTCCGCGCCGATGGTTCCAATAAATTCGGCTCCAATAACAAATATGGCTACTTCCCTGCTATATCGGCCCGATGGGGGATCAGCGATGAAGAATTCATGAAGGATAACCGCGTCTTCACAAACCTGGCCCTCCGCGCTTCCTGGGGACAATCCGGTAACCAGTCCTTCCCGGCCGGTGCCGCTCTCGACCGCTTTAGGTACAACTCCAACGGTGCCCTCGGCGTAGTCAACTACGGCAACAAGGACCTGAAATGGGAAACAGTGACCACCACCGACGTCGGTATCGACTTCGGCTTCTTTAACGGTCGCCTTACCGGTACCATCGATGGATTTATCAAAAAGACCACCAACCCGCTCTACACCGCAACCTATGCGACACCCGCTCCCGCAGGTACCGTTTTCAAAAACCTTGACGGCTATGTCAGCAACAAAGGCTTCGAGTTTAGCCTCGTCGGTCAGATCATCAAGAGCGGTGATTGGTCCTGGTCAGTTGGTGGCAACGCTACTTATGTAAAGAACAAGTTCGTATATCCCCCGGCCGGTACCGCACCCCTCGTGCTCACAGGCCAGCTCAACGGGAAAGGAACCAGCGCCACCTACGTACAGGCCATTGCCAACAATCAGCCCATCGATGTCTTCTACCTTCGCAAGTTCCATGGTTATGATCAGAACGGCTTCGCCATCACGGACGGAGGCGCCTCCTACGCAGGCGACCCCAACCCGAAATGGACGGTCGGTCTCTATACAAACCTGGACTACAAGAAATGGTCCATGGTCGCCAACTTCCACGGCAACTACGATTTCTTCATCTATAATAACACCCTCCAGTCTGTTACCGGCCTGAGCTTCATCAACAACGGCAGCAACATCTCCAAAACGCTTCTCGGAACAAAAGAGAACCCAGCCAACCCTGTATCGGCTTCCACTCGTTATATGTCCAGTGGCAACTATATGAAGTTGGGGAACCTGGCGTTCCGCTACCGGCTTGGCGATGTAACGAGCCACCTGAAGAACGCTACCATTTCGCTCAGCGGGAACAACCTGTTCGTGATCTCTAAATACCCCGGCTTCGATCCGGAAGTGAACGTTGTTACGGCTGACGCGAACGGCACTGGCATCCCGTCGACAGGGATCGACTACGTTGGCTACCCAACCGTACGGTCCTTCACCCTCGGAATTAATTTCAGCCTTAATTAATCAACACCAAAAAGCCATTCATTCCGAATCGAACAATTAAGCATATATGAAAGCAAATAAAATTCTCATACTCGCATCGGCCTCCCTCCTGACACTGGCGGCCTGTACGAAATTGGATCCCGTCCAACGAGACTCCATCGTCTCCCAGGGAAGCAATATCACGGATGTCACAGGTCTCCTTAACAACACCTACAATGACCTCAACGGCCTGCTCCACAACCAGGACCAGCTCTTCTCCCTCGAGGAAACAGTATCCGATGAGGCCCTCATCCCTACCCGCGGCGGTGACTGGGACGACAACGGCGTTTGGCGTGTACTCCACGCTCATACCTGGGACGTAACACACACCCAGTCCCAAACGGTATTCACTGCGCTGGGTAAACTGGAATCCGACGCAACCACGGTACTCGCCTTCAATCCCACCGCGGAGCAGGCAGCCCAAGCCGTCTTCCTGCGTTGCCTCGCTCAATTCTATTTCGTTGATCTCTACGGTCAGGTACCTTATCGTACGGTCGCCAATTACAACACGATCGACGCTCCTCCCGTAATGTCCGCAGAACAGGCCATCGATAGCCTCGTTCAGAACCTCACAGCCATCATCCCGGTGCTCAATGCGGCCAACTCGCCATATAAAGCAAGCCCCGATGCCGCCCGCTTCCTCCTGATGAAGGTCCTGCTCAACAAACAGGCCTTCCTGAACAAGCAAAATCCCGCGGCTGCCGACGCTGGCGACATGGCCACCGTAATCACCCTCGGTAACCTGATCCTCAACAACAGCAAATACAAGCTCACCCCCCACTACTTCGATAACTTCGGTCCCAACAATGGTGGCTCGGATCCCGTAGCAGGCTTCGACAAGTCCTACGAAATGATCCTTGCCTATCCTAACCTCCCGGGTATCGCGACAAACGCTGGTATCGGTGCCGCCGGCATCGACGCCCGTTGGATGATGACCCTCCACTACAACTCCTGGGGACATAAAGGCGACCCCGTCTATGGCGGTGCAGGTTGGAACGGCTTCAGCACGGTAGCCGACTTCTACAATGCCTTCGACCCCTCCGACAGTATGCGCAGAGGGAATGTATTCTACCCCGGCGTTACCGATTCCTCCGGCCTGAAAGTAGGTTTCCTCCTTGGTCCCCAGCTGGACGAGAAAGGCGCGCCCCGCCTCGATAGGAACCAGAACCCGCTCACCTTCAACGCTACGGTGAACCTGATCGAACCCGATCCCCTGACCCTCGAAGGCAACGGTATCCGGGTCATCAAGTATCCCCCCGATTACCAACACTACAGCGGCGGCCAACAAGGCAACCAGCTCCAGATCTTCCGTTACGCCGATGCCCTGCTGATGGTAGCCGAAGCACACCTCCGCAGCGATGACGCCGCCGGAACAGGCGCTTCCCTCACCCTCGTCAACCAATTGCGGACGGCCCGTAAAGCCGCTCCCCTCGCCGGCCCCCTCAAGCTCGTCAATTCCGGCAACCTCTACGATGCCAATACCATGCTCGCCGAACGCGGAAAAGAAATGTACTGGGAAAGCTGGAGAAGACAGGACCTGATCCGCTTCGGGGTATTCTTACAGCCCTGGGCGCTCAAAACAGCCGACGATCCCAAATATCTGCTGTTCCCGATCCCGGCAACCCAGCTCGTGGCTAACCCCCACCTGAAGCAGAACCCCGGCTACTAAGCAATATTTAAATATTTATTTTACAAAGGTCATTATGAAAATAATGACCTTTGTACTTTTACCCAGCTATGCCAAGAACCTCCGGATTGTCACGCCTCGCCTGTCTCCTGATCCTGGTCATCCAACTCGCCTGCCATTCCGCCACGCCCGATGCCACCCCCCTCTTCCAACTGATGGACAACACCGGCATCAACTTCGACAACCAGATCGCCGACGGCCAGAAAGAGAACAGCTTTCTCTTCCGGAACTTCTACAACGGCGGCGGCGTAGCCATCGGTGACATCAACAACGACGGCCTCCCCGACGTGTTCCTCACCTCCAACATGGGCGACAATAAACTCTATCTCAATAAAGGGAGCTTCCATTTCGACGACATCACCGCAAAAGCCGGCTTCCACCAGGACAGCATGTGGAGCACCGGCGCCGTAATGGTGGATATCAACAACGACGGCTGGCTCGACATCTATGTCTGCAACTCTGGCCATATGGAAAATGGCCACAGAAAGAACAAGCTCTACATCAACAACCACGACAACAGCTTCACCGAATCCGCCGCCCGCTACGGCCTCGATATCTCCGCCTATACCACCCAGGTCTCCTTCTTCGACTACGACAACGACGGCGACCTCGACTGCTTCATGATCAATAACAGCCCCATCCCCGTCAATACCCTCAACAACTCCAACCGCCGCGACCTCCCCGACGCCCAATGGCCCGTAGCCAACTTCCTCAAAGGCGGCGGTGACCACCTCTTCCGCAACGACAACGGCCATTTCACCGAGGTCACAAAAGAAGCCGGGATCCACGGCAGCCTCATCAGCTTCGGCCTCGGCGTATCCGTCGCCGACGTAAACAATGACGGCTACCCCGATATCTTTGTCTCCAACGACTCCTACGAGCGCGATTATCTCTACATCAACCAAAAGAACGGCACCTTCAAAGACGAAATGGAAGACTGCCTCGGCCATACCAGCTTCTCCTCCATGGGCGCCGACATCGCCGATATCAACAACGACGGCGCCCCCGAGATCTTTACCACCGACATGCTCCCGGAGGACGACTATCGCCTGAAGACCCTCGGCGCGTTTGACAATATTGACCTGTACAACGCGAAACTGAAATCAGGATTCTACCATCAGTACATGAAAAACTGCCTCCAGCTCAACGATGGCCACGGCAAATTCATCGACATCGCCAACTACAGCGGGGTCTCCGCCACCGACTGGAGCTGGGGCGCCCTGCTGTTCGACATGGACAACGACGGCCGCAACGACATCTACGTCTGCAACGGCGTCAACAAAGACGTCACCAACCTGGATTTCATGGATTTCTTCGCCGACGACGTCATGCAGAAAATGGTCCTCACCGGTAAGAAAGATCGCATCGAGCAGATCCTCGAAAAGATCCCCGTCAACCCGATGATCCACAAAGCCTATCGCAACGAAGACGGCATGCGCTTCTCCGACCAGGGCATCGCCTGGGGCTTTACCCAAAAGTCTTTCGCCAACGGCGCAGCCTATGCCGACCTGGACAACGACGGCGACCTCGACCTCGTCATCAACAACATCAACGGCCCGGCCTTCATCTACCGCAACAACGCCCGCCAGACCAATAAGAATCACTATCTCGGCATCTCCCTCCGCGGACACAGCTCCAACACCTTCGCCATCGGCAGCAAGATCAAAGCCTATCGGGATCACGAGATCCTCTATCGTGAGCTCGTCCCCAGTCGGGGCTTCCAGTCTTCCGTAGACTATAAACAGATCATCGGCCTCGGCAACAACCCCGTCATCGATTCCCTGATCATCATCTGGCCCGATCGCTCCATCGAAAAGATAAACAAGCCGGCCATCGATACCGTTTATTCCCTGCAACAACCCGCCAACGCGGCCCAACCACCGACCACCCCCACAGCCGCCAACAACGCAAAGCCCCTCGTTAAAACGATCCTCACCCCGCTCGCCGCCTCCTTCGACAAACATGAAGAAGACGATAACGAAGACTTCCACTACGAACACAACCTGCCAAAAATGCTCTCCCGCGAAGGCCCGAAGGCCGCCCGCGGCGACGTCAACGGCGATGGCCTCACCGATGTCTACATCGGCGGCACATCCAAACATCCCGGTCAGCTCTATCTCCAAACCGCAGACGGGCACTTCATCCGCTCCCCGCAACCCGACTTCAACCAGTTCCCCGAATTTGAAGACGAAGCCACGATCTTTTTCGATGCCGACCACGATGGCGACCTCGATCTCTTTATAGGCCCCGGCGGCAACAACAACCGGCCCTTCAGCCGTGAGATGCAGTTCCGCCTCTTCCTCAACGATGGAAAAGGCCATTTCACCCTCGCCCCCGGCGCCTTTCCCCCGACCAGCAACGGCGGAAATACCGGCGTGGCCGTCGCCGCCGACTTCAACAACGACGGCGCCCTCGACCTGTTCATCGGCGGAAGAAGCGTCCCCCGCGAATATGGCGCCAACCCCTCCAGCTTCATCTATCTCAACGACGGCCATGCCCACTTCACCGATATCGCCCCAACAAAGAACCCCGATATCGCCCATATCGGCATGGTCACCTCCGCCTGCTGGGCCGATCTCACCGGCGAAGGACATCCGCAACTGCTGATCACCGGCGAATGGATGGCCCCACGGCTCTTCCACTTCCAGAACGACCACTTCATCGAGATCAACACCAATCTCAACCACCTCTTTGGCTGGTGGCAGTCCGCCCTCGCCACCGATCTCGACGGCGACGGCCGCCCCGATCTCGTCCTGGGCAACATCGGCGAGAACTTCTACCTCCGCCCCGATTCCGCCCATCCCGTCAAACTCTGGGTCAACGACTTCGACCACAACGGCATCCGCGACAAGATCATGACCCGCACCGTCGACAAAAAAGACATGCCCGTGTTCCTCAAACGGGATATGGAAATGCAACTGCCCGCCGTCAAAAAACAGAACCTCCGCCACGCCGAATATGCTAAGCGCACCATTCAGCAACTCCTTCCCGGCGAAGATCTCGACAGCGCAATGGTCAAACTCTTTAACTACCCGGCATCGGTCATCGCCTTCAACCTCGGCAACGGCCGCTTCCGCATCCAGCCCCTGCCCGCCAGAGTTCAACTGTCTTCCGTTTGCGCCATCGCCACCCCCGATCTCAACGGCGACGGCCATCCCGATCTCGTCCTCGGCGGGAATGAATTCGGCTTCCTGCCGCAGTTCGGCCGCCTCGACGGAAGCATGGGAGATATCCTGCTCAACAATGGAAAAGGCCGGTTCTCCTGGATCTTCCCCGACTCCTCCGGCCTCGAATTACCCGGCCAGGTCCGCGATATCGCCCCGCTGAAAGCAAAGGCCCATCAATATTTACTATTTCTTAGAAACGATGATTACCCCGTACTGTACAGCTATGAATAAGATTCTCCGATGGCTCCTTCCTGGCTTATGTTTGCTCTGCGGCTGTCACGGGAAGCCTCATGTCGACGCAGCTTTCAATGTCCTCGACCATAACCAGACCGGGCTGGACTTCAGCAATACCCTGCACCCTACCCGGGACTTCAACGTCTTCGACTACATGTATTTCTACAACGGCGGCGGCATCGGCGCGGGAGATTTCAACAACGACGGCCAGATCGACCTGTTCTTTGCCTCCAACCAGGAACACAACCGGCTTTATCTCAACACCGGCAAACTGCATTTTAAAGACGTAACCGCCCCCTCCGGCATCCCCGTGGACAGCAGCTGGTCAACCGGCGTCTCCGTCGTCGATATCAACAACGACGGCCTGCTGGATATCTATGTCTGCAAAGTAGGTAGCTTGAACGGCCTCCCAAAAAGCCACAACCAGTTACTCATCTGCACCGGTATCGACAAGGACGGCATCCCCCACTACCGGGATTCCGCAAAAGAATATGGCCTCGATTTCTCCGGCTTCAGCACCCAGGCAGCCTTCTTCGACTACGACGGCGATGGTGACCTCGATATGTACCTGCTCAATCACACGATCCGGCAAAACGGCACCTATGGCCCACGCAAGGAAAAGCTCGCCACTTATAATCCCTACTCCGGCGACCGACTCTACCGCAATGACGGCAACGGCCACTTCACCGAGGTCACCAAAGAAGCCGGCATCCACAGCTCGGTCATCGGCTATGGTCTCGGCATCACCGTCGCCGATATCGACCTCGACGGCTCCCCGGATATCTATATCGGCAACGACTTCCACGAGAACGACTATCTCTATATCAATCAGCATGACGGGACCTTCGCAGACAAAGCGACGGACTTTCTCATGCATACAAGCCAGTACTCCATGGGCGTGGACATCGCCGACGTGGACAATGACGCCTTTCCCGAGATCATCACCATGGACATGCTGCCCGATGACCCCTATATCCTGAAACGCTCCGAAGGCGAAGACACCTGGGATATCTTCAATATGAAGATCGGCTATGGATACTTTTACCAGTACACCCGCAACAACCTTCAATGGAACCGGCGCAACGGCCACTTCAGCGAGATCGGCCTCTATTCCAACACCGCCGCCACCGACTGGTCCTGGTCCCCCCTCTGGATGGATTTCGACAACGACGGCTGGAAAGACCTGTTCGTATCCAACGGCATTCCCAAACGACTCAACGATATCGACTATATCAACTTCATCTTCGACCAGGAACTGCAGCGCAAGATGTCCGGAAAAGAACTGGATGAAAAGGATCTCCGGATGATCAACAAATTCCCGGAGATAAAACTACCCAGCAAATTCTTTCACAATTCCGGCAAGATGGTCTTCACCGAGATCAATGACAGGATCGACGGCTCCCGCCCCACCTTTTCCAATGGCGCAGTCTATGCCGATCTCGACAACGACGGCGACCTCGACCTCGTCGTCAATAATATCGACGACCCGGTCCTCGTGTATGAGAACACCTGCAACGACCGGCAGAAAAAGGCCGCCGCAGATCTCATCCTGAAAGGATCGCCGGCCAACATAAATGCCCTCGGCGCCAGAGTGGTGCTCTTCACCGGCAACGAGGTCCGCACCTACGAAAAATATCCCGTCAGAGGTTTCCTGTCCAGCATGGAGATCCCTCTCCATATCGGCCTCGACCACTCGAAGATCGACTCGGCAGTGTTGATATGGCCGGATAACAGCTTCCAGCACATTCAGCTGGCGGCAACCGGTCACCCCCTCCGCTTCGCCTGGCAAAAAGGTCTTCCCCCCTTCGACTTTTCCATCCTCAAAAACCGCTATCAGAACGCAGGCCCTCCGGCGAAGGACATCACGGCCGATACCCGCCTGCTCTATAAACACGAAGAAAACGATTTTCATGAATTCGACCGCGAACCCCTGATCCCGCACATGATCTCCACCGAAGGGCCCGCATTGGCCATCGGCGATCCAAACAGAGACAGACTGGAAGATGTGTTCATCGGGTCCTCGAAATGGAAGAAAAGCGCCGTCTTCCTGCAGGACAGAACCGGCAAGTTCACCCGGAGCGAACAGGCTTCACTCGAAAGCGACAGCTCATACGAAGACGTCGGCGCCTGCTGGACAGACGTCGACAACGACGGCAACCCCGATCTCGTCGTCGCAAGCGGAGGAAATGAGTTCTTCGGCGACGACACCCTGCTTTCACCACGGGTCTACCTCGGCGACGGCAAAGGCCATCTGACAAAACGGCCCCACGGATTCGAGAATATCTATGTCAACGCCTCCTGCGTGGCAGCCGAAGATTTCAACGGCGATGGCCATGTCGATCTCTTCGTCGGCGGCCGCTCCATACCCCGGGAATATGGAAAGATCCCCCAATCCTATCTCCTGCAGAATGATGGTACCGGTAAATTCACCGACGTCACGGCAAAATATGCCAAAGACCTTTCGAATATCGGCTTCGTCACCAACGCCCTTTGGGTCGACATCGACAAAGACGGGAAAAAAGACCTGATCCTTTCGATGGAATGGGGCGGGATCATCGCCTTCCTGAATCACAAGAACGGCTTCGTCAAGACCCTCATCACCGATAAAAAAGGCTGGTGGAATTTTGTCCTGCCCGTCGATATCGACGGTGACGGCGATATCGACTTCGTTGCCGGCAATCTGGGTCTCAACAGCCGCCTGCGGGCTTCTGATGAACAGCCGGTAAGGCTCTACTACTACGACTTCGACGACAATGGGAAAAAAGAGACCATCCTCACCTACTATCTGCACGGACGGGAACTCCCCTTCGCTAACAAATCCGAACTGGAAAAACAAATGCCCGGCCTGAAGAAGAGTTTCCTCTATGCCGCGGATTTTGCAAAAGCCAGCCTCCAGGACCTGTTCTCCACCGAAAAACTCCAAAAAGCCGATACCCTCACGGCCAATTATTTTTCCAATGCCATCCTGATAAACGATGGCAAAGGGCATTTCAATATCCAGCCAATGCCCTGGCAGGCACAACTCACTCCATACAAAGACGCCGCCATCGTCAACGCCGATGGCGACAGCCTTCCCGACATCCTGCTGGTTGGCAACTACTACGAGAACAATATTGAAATGGGCCGCTACGACGCGGACTACGGTACCCTCCTACTCAACAAAGGCCACGGGAATTTCGTCGCCGCCCCCCTCAACGGACTGGCCGTTAAAGGACAGGTACGACACGTGCAAAGGATCGATATCAATGGGAAAGCCTCGTATATCCTCGCAAAGAACAACGATAGCACACAGGTCATCCGGTTCGGCATAACACCTTAACGAAACGGGAAGACAGGAATATAGATCCGCGTCACCCAACGGGAAGTGTCCGCCTCCTTGCTCCTGTCCGTAACGAGCGACTGAAAGGGAATGGCCATCGCAGTCCGCTGATGATCCATCATATAATTCTGTAATTGCCCGAAGGCCTCCCGCACCCTGCCGGGCCCACCCCTCACCTCCGCCATCAGAAACTGTATCCGGACCATCTGCTTGAACGTAATGCCTTTCCCCGAAGGAACGATCCGGTCGACGGGCAACGCCGTCTCCACGGAATACCCGCCTCCCGCCAGAGGCGTCACGTTCAGCATCGGCGACCCGGTTCGGACAACACCCGCCCGCTCGCCATAAGCCCTCAACTCTCCGAATAACCCATACATCTGACCGACAGAAGGGTCCGTCGGCAGCTCGGTCTTTTTGATAAGCAGAAAACTGTCGCTGATATTAACCTGCCGGATCGGGAACCCATAGGTCCGGTCATCCCGAACAGAATCCCGAAGCCGCAACAGGGTCGTTTCCATTTGCTTTCCGATCCGCTCAGCGGCCCGATACCGCCCCACCCGCACAAAAGGGTTTCCCCCCGTCTGTAGGCTAAGATGCCATTGCACCTCCACCGTATCGGCGGCATTGGTCGGAATAGCGCTGACCCAACTGCTCAGCGCCCCATCCGGTGCGGGGATCACCACTTCCACCACCTGAGACAACCGCCTTCCAAGCCGGTATCCCGTCCAGTTCCGGTCCACACTGAGATAACGCGCAGTGGCATTCGCATTCCCACGGATGCGGACACTTTTGAGAACTTGGATATTGGATGGAATAAAACCATACACCACCACCGTCGCAATAACCATCAATAATAAAATACCGGCAAGCCATCGAATCATATAAATAGCTGTTATGCAGCGCCTAAAATAAACAATAATGTGTAAATTGTACTCAAACGATCGTTAAATTACCCATACGCGCTAAAATGAAATACCCGCTCCTGCTCGCCATTTGCTGCTTTGCCCTCCTCCCTCACGCCCCCGGACAAACAGCAAACCCCGACACCTGGACCATCCATGCCGACACCATCAACCCCGCCAACTACTACGGCGTAACCGTCGCCAACGGCATGGTCGGTCTCGTCTCCTCCACCGAACCCTTCCGCGCAAAAGATGTGGTGCTCAACGGCGCCTTCGATCTCTATGGCCGCGGCCGCGTCAGCAACATCCTCAAGACCTTCAACTTCGTCAATCTCTACCTCGATATCGACGGTCGCCGCATCGACAATTTCCGGCAGGTGAGCCATCTCCGCCAGGATCTCGATATGCGTCACGCCTGTCTCACCACCCGTTTCGACTACACCGACAAAGCAACCGTCACCTATACCTGGTATTCCTTGCGCCAATTGCCCTACACCGCTCTCGTTGACGTCACCATCACGGCGCACAAAGACATCGACATCATCCCCGCCAGCGTAATGGAAGCCCCCGATATGCTAAAAGACGTGGAAAACTACTACAACGAGATCGATCGCCCCCATGTCACCATCTCATTGCTCACCAGCACCGCCAAAAGCCCCACCGGCAAGCTCCTCATGGCCGCCTCCAACAGCATCCTCTTCGACGAACCTCATGGTTCGGAGCCTCCCATCATCCATGAGATGTGGGACAATAACATGCATCTGGTCAAGTTCAAAAAACACCTCTCCGCCGGCACGACCTATCACTTCGCCGTCGTCGGCTCCACCCTCACCTCCGCACATAACGAAGATCCTCTCAACGAAGCCGAACGCCTTACCCTCTTCGCTACACTCCAGGGTAGCAAACAGCTGATAAAAGCCCACGAACAGGCCTGGGAAAAACTCTGGCAAAGCGATATCCTCATCGACGGCGATGACGCGATGCAACGCGACATCCGCCTGATGCTCTATCATCTCTATTCCTTCGCCCGCGAAGGCACCGCCTACAGCCTCTCCCCCATGGGCCTCAGCGGCCTCGGCTACAACGGTCACACCTTCTGGGACACCGAGATATGGATGTACCCTGCCCTCCTCCTCCTTCAGCCGAAGATCGCCGCCTCACTGATGGAATACCGCTATCGCCGCCTCCCGGCCGCCATGCAAAACGCCGCCAGCCACGGCTATAAAGGCGCAATGTTTCCCTGGGAAAGCGCAGCCAGCGGCAACGAAGAAACACCCGTCTGGGCCCTCAGCGGCCCGTTCGAACACCATATCACGGCCGACGTAGGCATCGCCGCCTGGAACTATTATCTCGTCACCCGCGACAAGACCTGGTTAAAAGAAAAAGGATACCCCATCCTCCAGGCAACGGCCGACTTCTGGACCAGCCGCGTGGAAAGGAACGGCCCCGGTCACTACGATATCCGCAACGTCGTCGCCGCCGATGAATGGGCCGAGAACATCGACAACAACGCCTATACCAACGCCGCCGCCCGCGCCAACCTCCAATACGCCACGGAAGCCGCACGCACCCTCGGCCTCACACCCGACCCCGACTGGATCAACGTCCGCGACAATATCCCCATTCTCCATTTCCCCGATGGTGTCACCCGCGAACACGCCACCTATAACGGCGAGCCCATCAAACAAGCCGACGTCAACCTCCTCGCCTATCCCCTAAAAGAGGTCACCACAGCCGCCGCCATCCGGCGCGATCTGGACTACTACGAACCCCGTGTAGGCGAAGGCCCCGCCATGACCCACGCCATCTTCTCCATCCTGTACGAACGGCTCGGCCTGCCCGACAAAGCACTCACGGCCTTGAAACAGGGTTATATCCCCAATCTGCGGCCCCCTTTCGGCGTAATAGCAGAGACGGCAACAGGTAATAACCCCTATTTCGCCACCGGCGCCGGGGGCGTCCTCCAGGCCCTGCTCAACGGCTTTGGCGGCCTGGACATTACCCCCAACGGTATCGTACAACTGCCCACCCGCCTGCCCGCCGGATGGAAGTCCCTCAGACTCACCGGCATCGGCCTAAATAAAACCACTTATACCGTGAAGCCCAATTGATTAAAGAGGGATTAAATTGAGAACTTTTCGCCGCCGGAAACAATAAATGGTTCTTTTAGCGTTTCTAAGTAGATCACATCCGAGAGACCCATAAAATAACCACCCAATATCCTTGTATGAAGTTTTCGGTTACCCTTATAAGGGCCGTCACAAGAAACCTCTATGTCCTGACATTTCTGAATGGTTTCCTGCTAGCTGCCCTACTTTGCTTTAAGATCCAGGCTGCTTACGAAAACGGTCTCTTTGCATCTATTAAATCCAGCATCAACTTACGTACCGACGCAAACGATAACGCCGACTCCATCGTCGTAAAATCCATGGACGTCTGCTACTATCTCATGCAACCCCGCGCCGCCACGTTCAATGACAACACGGTCAGATCAATGGGCCTCGAAGCCAGCCTCTTCCGCTCCACCGCGGTCGATCTTATGACCGCCAGCGGCGCCTGCGGCAGCTATTCCCAGGTACTGGCCCGCATCATCGATACCTATCACTATCCCGTGCGCATCGCCCAGATGAAGGCCAATGGCTATTTTGGGGCGCACAATATCGTCGAGGTCTATACCGGCAGTCGCTGGGTGGTCCTCGATCCGACATTCAATCTCTATTTCACCCGCCCCGACGGCCGGCTGGCCAGCTTCGAGGACGTTCACGGCAACTGGAATTATTATTCCCAACAGCTGCCGGACAATTACGACCGGGCCTACAAATACGAAGATGTCCGCTATACCAACTGGACAAAAGTGCCCGTGATCATGCCCGCCATAAAAAACCTGCTGTCTCTTTGTTTCGGCAAAGAACGGGTCAACGGTTTCTCCCTCCGGACACATTTCATGAACACCTACATGGTCTGCTTTAACATCTTCCTGTTCCTCGAGATCGGTCTTTTGCTCGCCACCATCAAACGCATGTTCAAGACCCACTCCTGGTCGTTTTCTCGCTATTTTGATGTAGGTTTGGGGCAGAATAAAATCTAGCAAATGCTCAAAGTCGGTGTTTTTGGCGTTGGTCACCTGGGGAAATTTCATCTGAACAACTGGAAAGAGATAAAAAAGGCCGAACTGATCGGATTCTATGACCCAAACGACGCCATGGCCGCACAGGTCGAAGAAAAATACCAGATCACCCGGTTCACCGACCCCGACCGGCTGATCGACGCCTGCGATCTCATCGACGTCGTCGCCCCGACACCCATCCATTTTCAACTGTGCGAAAAAGCGATCCGCAAGGGTAAACACGTATTCGTCGAAAAACCCCTCGCCGGCACAATGGAAGAAGCCCGTATACTCGTTCAGCTCGTCCGGGAGTCCAACGTGAAATTGCAGGTAGGCCATGTCGAACGCTTCAATCCCGCCTACCTCGCACTCGAATCCGTTTCCCTCAATCCCCTGTTCATAGAAGTACACCGCCTGGCACAGTTCGATCCCCGCGGCACCGAGGTCAGCGTCATCCTCGACCTCATGATCCATGACATCGATATCATCCTGAGCCTGATGAAAAGCGAGGTAAACAGCATCTCTGCCAGCGGCGTCGCCGTCCTCACCGACACCCCCGACATCGCCTCCGTCCGCATCGAATTCAACAACGGCTGCGTCGCCAACCTCACCTCCAGCCGCATCTCGATGAAGAAGATGCGGAAAATGAGATTATTCCAGAAAGATGCCTATATTGGTATCGATTTTCTCAATAAGAAGACCGAGATCATCAAGCTCAAGACACCACAGGATCAGGACGTGTTTGCTTTCGATATAGAAACGCCGAACGGAAAAAAGACCATCGCCCTTTCCAACCCATCTGTCCCCGAAGTGAATGCCATCCGGATGGAATTGGAAACATTCTGCGACGCCATCCTGACAAACACGCCAACCCGGGTATCCGAAGTCGACGGCTTACGGGCGATGGACATTGCTCACCAAATCCTGCAAAAGATAAAACACAATACGATCAACACCTGATAGGGGCATGCCGGCAGCCAAAAGAACACATACCATCTCTATTCTTTGGTATATCTGCAGCGATTATCTTGCCGCTATGCTGGCAGCGAATATCTTTCACTTCAGCCGCCGCTACCTCCTCTCCGAACCCATCTTCATCGATCATCACCTCCTCCTTACCCAACGGTTCTGGATCGGCGCCGCCACAATCCCACCCTGCTGGCTCATCCTTTTCACGATCGTCGGCTCCTATCACAACCTCTACCAGAAGTCCCGGCTCAACGAACTGACCAATACATTCATCTACTGCCTCCTCGGATGCACCGCCATCTTCTTTGGCATCGTCTTTAACGACCCGGTCAAAGACTATCACTATTTCTACCAGACCTATTTCATCTACCTCTTTTCACAGTTCATCCTCACCGGCATCGGCCGCATCGCGATCCTAAATATCGTTCGCGGCCAGGTCAACCGCGGAAAGATCACTTTCAATACCCTGCTCGTCGGCTGCGACGCCGTCGCGACCCGCATCTACAAGAACACCCGCGAAGGCCTCTCCCTGTCGGGCTATCGCTACAAAGGGTATGTCAGCCACCGCAGCCAGCACGAGAACGGGATCGCCTCCTTCCTCCCCGACCTCGGCGACTCGGAGAACATCGAAGCCACCATCGATCAGCACGACATCCGCATGGTTGTCGTCGCCCTCCAGGCCACCGACCGCGAAGAACTCGAGCTGATCGTCGAGAAACTAAGCAATAAAGACGTTCGGATAAAGATCATCCCCAGCACCCTCGATATTCTCGCCGGATCGGTCCGTACAAGCAACGTACTCGGCGCCATCCTCTCCGATATCTATACCAGCCCCATGCCCGAATGGCAGCAGAATATCAAACGCATCATGGATATCGCCTGCTCCATCATCGGTTTTATCTTCTTCTCCCCCCTGATGCTCTACGCCGCCATCCGCGTTCGCTTCTCATCCCCCGGCCCCATCCTCTACAAACAGGAAAGGATCGGCTTCAAAGGAAAGAAATTCCAGATCTATAAATTCCGGTCCATGACCTGGGACGCCGAAAAAGACGGCCCCGCACTCTCATCGGCCAACGACCCCCGCATCACCCCCTGGGGAAAGACCATGCGCGTATGGCGGATCGACGAACTGCCGCAACTGTGGAATATCCTCAACGGAGAGATGAGTCTCGTCGGCCCCCGGCCCGAACGGGAATACTACGTCGAACAATTGTATCACCGCACCCCCTATTTCCGCTACCTGCTGAAAGTAAAACCCGGTCTCACGTCCTGGGGGATGGTCCAGTTCGGCTACGCCGAAAACCTCGAAGAAATGCTCGAACGCATGAAGTACGATCTCATGTACCTCGAGAACATTTCTCTCGCTCTCGACCTGAAGATCATGCTGCATACCCTCCGGATCATTTTCACCGGCCAGGGCAAGTGAACCCTCAATGAAAAAACTAACCATCTTCCTCTCCCTCCTTCTCTCCGGCGCCATCGCGCAGGCCCAATCCTATTGGCAACAACAGGTAGACTACAATATCGACGTCACCCTTAACGATCCGGAAAAAACGCTCGACGGCGTCATCCGCATGCGCTATACCAATAATTCCCCCGATACCCTTTCCTTCATCTGGATCCACTGCTGGCCAAACGCCTATAAAAACGATCGCACCGCCTTCAGCGAACAACTCCTCGGCAACGGCCGCACCGATTTCTACTTCTCGGATAAACAAAAACGCGGCTATATCAACCGGCTCGACTTCCGCGTCGACGGCGAAGTAGCCAGGATGGAAGATCATCCCCTCTATATCGATATCATAAAGGTCATCCTGCCAAAACCCCTCCCACCCGGCGGCCGGATAACCCTCACCACCCCCTTTCACGAAAAATTACCCTATAACTTCTCCCGCGGCGGCTGGATGCTTACCTCCGTCAAACCCGCCCACCATCCCTTTGGCAAACCGCCAACCACCCCTCAGCCGTCACCGGTCACCTCCTACCAGGTAACCCAATGGTATCCGAAACCCGCGGTCTACGATCGCGAGGGCTGGCACCCCATCCCCTATCTCGACCAGGGCGAGTTCTTCAGCGAATTCGGCAGCTTCGACGTCCGCATCACCGTCCCCAACAAGTTCATCGTCGCCGCCACCGGCGAGTCCCAGGATACCACCTACCCATCCACCGCAACAAAAACCCTGCATTTTAAACAAGACCGCATCCACGACTTCGCCTGGTTCGCCGACCGCAGCTTCCATGTCGATCACGATACCCTCCGCCTGCCCTCCGGCCGGATCATCGACGTCTATTCCTACTACACCCCCGCGGCGCCGGATGGATGGACCACCAGCACCTCTTTCATAAAAGACGCCATCCGCTTCCGCTCCGCCCTCATCGGCGAATATCCCTACAACGTCGTCACGGCCGTCCAGACAAAGATGGGGTCCTCCGGCGGCATGGAATATCCTACCATCACGGCCATCAATAGCCCCGGCCCCGCCCGCGACGTCGATCTCACCATCGAACACGAAGTGGGCCATAACTGGTTCTACGGCATCCTCGCCACAAACGAACGCCGCTATCCCTGGATGGACGAAGGCATCAATACCTACTACGATAACCGCTACGACGCCGCAAAATATCCGCCCGCGGAGGACAACAATCTCCCCTCCGTCTACACCGGCGCGGTGGAAAGAACGGACCAGCCCATCTCTACGCCATCCGGGAATTTCACCGAAGTCAACTATTTCAACATCGCCTATACCAAGACCGGCAACTGGATGAAGGCGCTCGAAGACTCGCTCGGCACTCCCCTCTTCGACAGCTGTATGCACGAGTACTACCGCCTCTGGCAATTCAAACATCCCTACCCCGGCGACTTCAGGGCCGTCATCACCAACACCGCCAACCGCCCGCTCGACGGCCAATTCGCCCTCCTCGACAAAAAAGGCGCACTCCCTCCCCTGCCCGCACATCGCAAACTAAAACCGGCCCTGCTCTTCAGCACCAGCCAAAGCGATCGGTACAACTATATCGGACTCTCCCCGGCCTTCGGCTACAACGAATACGATCATTTCATGATCGGCCTGCTGGTCCATAATTTCAACCTCCCCCCAAACCCCATCCAGTTCTACTTCGCTCCCGTCTACGCTACCGGCAGCAAACAGCTCAACGGCAGCGGCGGTGCCATCGCCACCCGCTACCCCACTCACGGCCTGCAAAAGATGCAGGCAATGCTCGGCATCCAACGCTTCTCGTCCATGAGCAGCACCGACAGCAGCGGCAACCGGATCACCGGCGGCTACTATAAGGTAACCCCCGGCCTGCGCATCGTCTTCCCAAAGGCCTTCCCCCGCAGCACAGTGGAAAAAGCCATCGAATGGAAGACCTATCTCATCGGGGAAAAGAACCTCGATCAGTTCGTACAAAAGTCCAGCGATTCCGTTTACTATCCCATCCCGGGTAAATACGACTTCCGCTATCTCAACCAGCTGAGTTTCGATATCCGCGACACGCGGGCACTCTATCCCTACAACGTCCGGCTTCAGCTACAGCAGGCCGCCTCCTGGTATCGGGCAAACTTCGTCGCCAATTATTTTTTCAACTATGAGAAAGGCGGCGGTCTCGATCTCCGCGTCTTCGGCGCCAAATTCGGCTATCTCGGTACCCGCTCCCAAACCGAAGATCTCAGCCGCTTCATGCCAAAGCTCACCGCCGTCCGCGGTAACGAAGACTACACCTACAACGGTGTCTTCATCGGCCGCAACGAATACACCGGCGGCGCAAGCCAGCAGGTCATGATGCGCGACGGCGATCTCAAGTTGCGTACCGACCTCTTCCAGGGACTCCAGGGCCGGTCCGACAACTGGGTTGCCTCCATCAACCTCCGTTCCACCCTGCCCCGCGCCATCGTCCCCGAATGGCTCCCGCTCCGGGTCTTCTTCGACGCCGGCACCTACGCAGAAGCCTGGGAGAACAACCCGCCCACCAGCCATTTCCTCTACGTCGGCGGTCTCGAACTGTCCGCGATTCACGACGTGGTCCGCATCTATGTTCCCCTTCTATATAGCCACGATTTCTCCACCCAACTGAAAACGGTTCCCGACCAGAACACCTTCCTGAAAAAGATCTCTTTTAGTATCGACCTCCAAAATATCGACCTGCGAAAGCTGTTCGGCATCGCGCCATTCTAATGAGCACCGGACCCCATATCCGCTATCTGAAAAGGCAGGAGATCGACATCAACCGCTGGGACGACTGTGTCCAACGATCTGCCAACCGCCTCGTATACGGTTTTCACTTCTATCTCGACGCCATCACAGCCGGCCAGTGGGATGCCCTGGTCCTGGAAGACTACCAGGCCGTCATGCCGCTTACCTGGCGACGCAAGTGGGGGATCGGCTATTGCTGCCAGCCCGCCTTCACCCAGCAGACCGGCATCTTCTCTCCGGCCACGATCATACCCGAAACCGTCGATGCCTTCCTGGTGGCCCTCACCCGCCACTATCGCTTCGCGGAGATCTATCTCAACTACGGCAACGCTCATCCGGCTCTCCGGGTCCATGAGAACCTGGTCCTCCCCCTCGACGATCCCTACCCGCAACTGGAAGCCCGCTATAAAAAAGACCTGTTGCGCAATCTCCGCCTCGCGGCAAACACAGGTCTCGGCTATACGCAGGACTTGGATACTGACACCGCCATCGAGATCTATCGCTCGCACTATGCCCGCCGCCATCCCGCTATCCGCCCCGAAGATTATACCCGCTTCCGCCGGCTCTGCCTCCACCTGCAAGCCAACGACCAACTCATCCTCCGGGCCGCGGTGAAAGACGGCCAGATGCTGGCCACCGCCCTGCTGGTCCGCGATGCATCCCGCCTCTACCTGATCCAGTCCGCCACCCTGCCCGCCGGCCGGAAGGTGGAAGCCAACCATTTCCTCATCGACCAGCTCATCCGCGAATTCGCCGGCACCGGTCACGTCCTCGATTTCGAAGGCTCCGACTTGCCGGGAATCGCCTATTTTTATACCAACTTCGGAGCCGTACGTCAGCCCTACTTTTTCCATCGTCATAACCTCCTGCCCTGGCCCTGGAGACTGTTAAAAACATGAGCAGCGCATTCCAACATCCGCGGTCGTCGATACCGGCCTCATGGGGCTCTTCATCGTCCCCTTCCGGCTTCCCGGCGGGGCGAGGCGCTCTCCTGCTCGTCATCGCCAGCCTCGCGCTAAGTCTCCTGTATTGCCCGCCGCTGGATATCTTCTATGACGATATCGAGATCTTCCGCTACTTCGGCCGGCTCATCGCTTCGGGCGGCGTTCCCTACCGCGATGTATTCGATCACAAACCCCCGCTCATCTTTTTTTTCAACACAGTGGGCCCCTGGGGGATCTGGCTGATCAACACCGTCCTGGTCCTCGGCGCCAGCCTGCTCTTCCTCCAACTCTGCCGGCGCGTCTCCCTGCCCTGGCCCTGGCTCCCACCCCTGCTGTTCAATCTGCTGATCCGCAATTACCTGATCTGCTTCGGCGTCAACATGACCAGGGCCTATACCGCCATCTTCCTCCTGCTCTTCTTCTGCCTCCTCGTCGGCGGCAACCGGCGCCACCGCTATTACTGGCTGGGCCTCCTCACCGCCGCCACCTTCTTCATGCAACAGGACGGGATCATCGTCCTCTCCCCGCTGCTGCTCTACGCCCTCCTCACCTCCCGGTCCCTCACCGACGGACTCCTCGCCGCCGCCGGATTCCTCACGATTACCACCCCCTTGCTGGTCTACTTCATCTCCCACCACGCCATGACACAGCTATGGCAGGACGCATTTCAATTCAATTTTCACTGGTACCTCTCAAAACCCACGATCGGCGAACATTTCAGGTCCACCAAACAGAGTCTGCAGAATACCGATCTGCAGATGCCCCTGATCCTCGCCGCCGCCCTCGGCGCCTGCGCATGGCTGGGCCGCCATAGAAAAAAAGGCCTGCTCGTCGCCGCATTCGCCACCCTCGTCCTGTCCTTCTCCGCCGAAATCTTATCGGGCATGCTGCAGTACGGCTATGCCTTCTGGTACTACCTGCTCCCGCTCTCCGCCACCCTGCCCATCCTCGTATTCGTCGCCTGGGCATACACCGAGGAAGGCTGGCTGCGCGAGAGAAAGAGCCAGCTGCTTTATGGTTCCCTCCTCTGCGTCATGCCGCTCTACGACGCCGGCCAGCACGTCACCCATCTTTCGACAAACAACAGCTACTACGTAACCGATCTGCCCGAGTACCGCTACCTCCGGCAACACAAGCCCGCCGACCGCCAGCTATATGCCTTCGGCGACAACAATTGGGTAAGAGCCTATAATGAATTTGGGATTTTTTCCCCCTGCCATTGGGTCTATCAGCATTTTTGGGGATGGTATCCGGGATGGGATCCCGATGGCCGCCAGCTAAAGGAAATGGAAGCCGACCTTCAACGTTATCATACGCAATATATCATCTATAACCCGCGGGTAAACTACTTCAAAGACCCCGCCGCCCGCACCGAATGGGAATCCTTTCTGAATAAGTTTTATCAGCTCCAAACCGTTCCCGGCTCCACTGCGCCAATCCTCTGGCTCCGATCATCTGCTCCGCAAGAATAAGGTCGCCCCGCATGCAATCCGCTATGCCCACCCTTCCTTCCGGATCAACTGCTCCGCAAAAACCAGATCGGCCGGCAACGTGATCTTGATATTGTTCACCTCCCCCTCCACCAGATGCACCGCATGCCCCGCCGCCTCCACCACCGTAGCCTCATCGGTAAACTCCGCCCCATCCCTGCCCGCGATCGCGCCCAGCCCCACGCTTCCTCCCTGGCTCTCAAAAGCCCCCAGCAATAACCCGCCTAAAAACGTCTGCGGCGTCTGCACCAGTTTCACCCGCCGCCGGTCCATCGGCTTGCTGCCCCCCCCTTCCATCCACCGCACACTGTCCTTACAATCCACCACCGGGATAGCCGAACCCAACCGGGCCGCCTGCTCGAAACAGCGTCGCACCAGCCCAATACTCGCCAGACAACGCACCCCGTCATGCACCGCAACCAGCGACTCGCCATCGACAAACCCAAGCCCACTGCGCACCGAATGAAACCTCGTCTCCCCACCCTCCGCCAGCCGCACCCGCGCCGGGTCAGATACCCCGGCGACAAGCGTCTTCGCCATCTCCCAATGCCCTGCCGGTACCACCAGGATCACCTGAAGATCATCATACGCCGCTAAAAATGTGTTGATGGAATACCAAAGCACGGGCTTGCCGGCTAATAAAAGGAATTGCTTGGGCACAGAGGCCCCCATTCTCGAACCGGACCCACCCGCGACAATGACCGCATATTTCTTCATATTCATTTATATATCGCCACGATATTCGCTCCATCACTGCTCCGGTATCCCCGGTACATCCCCTGGCTGTTGAACACCAGCGCCGCATTCCCCTGCCCATCCACCCCGATCATCCCCCCCTCGCCATCGATGGCCAGCAGCTTCTCATGAACCACGATCTCCATGGCCTCCTGCAGGCTAAGACCCTTGTACTCCATTAGGCAGCTGACATCATGCGCCGCCACCGCCCGGATGAACATCTCCCCATGCCCCGTACAGGATATCCCACAGGTGCGGTTATTCGCATAGGTCCCCGCACCGATGATCGGACTGTCCCCGATCCGGCCGTATTTTTTATTGGTCATCCCACCCGTGCTGGTCGCCGCGGCAATATTCCCCTCCTGGTCACAGGCCACCGCCCCCACCGTCCCGAACTTCTTGTCCCGCATCAGTTCCTCGAGCCGCTGATGCGTATGATCCAGCGAATAGGTGTCCGAGTCCCGGATGGCCTTCCATTGATCATACCTGAACTGCGAAAAGAAATACTCGTCCGGCTCCAGTTTGATCCCCTGCTTGATCGCAAAATCACTCGCCCCCTTCCCACTCAGGAAAACATGGTTACTGTTGAGCATCACCTCCGTCGCCAGCTCGATCGGATTTCGCACATTACGGACACCCGTAACCGCACCGGCATCCAGCGTCCGCCCGTCCATGATGGCGGCATCCATTTCCTGCACGCCCTTCTTGGTAAAGACCGCGCCACGCCCCGCATTGAAAAGCATATTATCCTCTAAGATGACGATCGTCGCCTTGATCGCATTGATGGCCGACCCGCCCTGCTCGAGGACGGCATAACCGGCATTCATGGCTTGCTGCAGACCGTCGAGATAGGCCTGTTCCAGTTCGGGGGTCATGTCTTCTTTCAGGATCGTACCGGCCCCGCCATGGATCGCGAGAGTATATCTGGACATATCGCGAAGCTACTCCAAATAGAGAGGAATATTTTTGAAGAATATCCGAAGATGTTTGAACAGCCGCTAACGGCAAAGCATCTTTATTCGAAACTGATTAACCTCTTGCATTCCTCCAACAGCCTTGATTTGTTGATCGCCGCCGTCCCCACCTCTTCACAGACAAGCCCACCGGCAATATTGGCGATCTCCGCCATCAGTCGCACGTCCCGCGTAGCCGCATAGATAAGCGAAGCCACGGCGACTACCGTATCCCCTGCACCCGAGACATCCGCAATATTCCGCAGATGCGAAGGCAGTTGCTCCGCCTGCTCGCCATATTGAAAAAAGACCCCTTTCTCCGACAACGTAATAAAGGAGATCTCATGCTGTAATCGGTCTTTCAACTGCTCATGTATCTGCCGCAACACCGGCAACTTCACATCCTCCAGCAGGAGATTCAACCCATCCTTCACCTCCTTCAGGTTCGGCTTGAAGATGGTAACCCCCTCATAGGAAAAGAAGTTCTTTCGCTTGGGATCCACCGCCGTCACGACCTCATGCCGCCGGCAAAGCGCCACCGCCTCGCGGATCACCCGGTGCGTCAGCACGCCCTTGTTATAATCCTCGAAGATCACCACCTGCGGCCGCTCCATTTCCAGGAATCGCCGCAGTTCACCAAGCAGATCATCCTCCTCCCCGGTGGTCAGGTCAGCCGTCGTCTCCGAATCCAGCCGCAACATCTGCTGGTTACGCCCCATCACCCGCGCCTTTGCAGTGGTGATCCTGTTTTCGCTCTTCAGCAAATACCGGGTGTCGATCCCCTTCGATCGCAAAAGCTCACCCAGCTGCTCACCATCCGCATCCGCCCCAAGGACCGAGAACGTCGCCACCTTCGCCCCAAGCGAAACCAGGTTCAACGCGACATTCCCCGCACCTCCGATCCGGTTCTCCCGCCGCTCCAACGCCACCACCGGCACCGGTGCCTCCGGCGAGATTCGCTCCACATGCCCCCACAAATAGGTGTCCAGCATCATATCGCCTACAACACCGACTTTTATCTGACCAAACTGCCCAAAAAGCCTCGAAAGATCCATCTTATACTGTTTTTTCTCTTCTTGACACCGCAAGATAGTACAAAGGTATGCCGGCCAGCACAATACCCAATCCCCAACCCGAATAGGTCGGCGTCTGGAAGATCAGCGCCACGCAGAACACAAGGGCAAGAATAATGTAAATAACCGTCAACACCGGAAACCCAAACGCCTTATATGGCCGTTCCAGTCCCGGCTGCTTCTTGCGAAGAATAAAAATACCCAACACCGTCAGCGCATAGAACGCCACGGCAACAAACGAGATCATCGTCAGCAGATCGTTGTACTTTCCGCTCACACAGAGGATACAGGCCACCACGCATTGCGCCCATAACGCCCAGCCCGGCACCGCATTCTTATTGAGTTTGCCCGCCGCCCGGAAGAACAACCCATCCTGCGCCATCGTATAATAGACCCGCGCCCCCGCCAGGATCAACCCGTTATCACATCCAAAGGTCGAGATCATGATCATCACCGCGATAACATAGGTTCCACCATGGCCAAAGATCACCTTCGCCGCCGTCACCGCAACCCGGTCCTGGTGGGCCGACGCTATCTGGTCAAGCGGCAGTACGGTCAGATACATCAGGTTGGCAGATACATAAATAATGGTAATGATCAGCGTCCCAAGGAAAAGGCTGAGCCCGATATTCCGCTTGGGATTCTTCATCTCCCCGGCAATAAAGGTGACATTGTTCCAGGCATCGCTCGAAAAGATAGACCCCGTCATCGCCGCGGCGATCGCCCCCAACACCGCCAGCCCGACGATAGGGCTGCTGCCGGTAATGCCCTCGGTCCTCTTATCCTGGATCAACGAATGCATATTCCACGCATCCGTCCAGTTATGCTTCCAGACCTCGCTGCTGGCAGCCAGCACAAGGCCCAGCACGATCAGCCCGAACAACGAAAAAAGCTTGGTGAATGTAAAGATGCGCTGGATCCACTTACCCTCCTCGAGACCCCGGGTATTGACATACGTAAGGAAGATGATCAGCAGGATGGAAACGATCTGGGCCCAATAGACCTTAAACCCTCCCAGCGCAAAAATGATATTCTTATCGTCCAGTTCCAGCACCGGAAAGAAATACCCCGCAAACTTGGAAAAAGCGACCGCCACCGCCGCGATCGTACCCGTCTGGATAACCGCAAAAAAGCTCCAGCCATACAAGAACCCGGTCAGTGGATTATACGCTTCCTTAAGATAGACATACTGACCGCCCGCCTTGGGATACATCCCGCTAAGCTCACCATAGCTCACCGCCGCCGATAGGGTCATAAAACCCGTGATCAGCCACACGAAAACGAGCCACCCGGCACTGCCTACCGTACGCGTAATATCCGCACTGACGATAAAGATCCCGCTTCCGATCATCGATCCGGCGACGATCATCGTGCCGTCCAGCAAGCCCAGCGAGGGCTTGAAAGTGTTAGTTTCAGACATGGTCCGAATATAGGAAAATTCCGCAGGAATTTTCCTATTTCTTCTTATACGCCGCATTCAACCCATCCACCAGGTCGGTAGTGATATTATACACGCTATCCTTCGTATAAATAAAGGAATTGGCGTCGTATTGAATGATGTAGGAGAAATTCTTCTGTTTATTATAATCCTTGAGATAGTCCTCGATCGTTTTCCGGATACCCGTCTTCAGGTCCTCCGTACTCTTATAAAGCGCCTGCTCCAGACTCTGCTTGCGGGTGGCAAACTGCTGCTGCATCTGCTGATACTCCTGCTGCGCCTGCTCCCCTTCCGCCTGCGTCATCGTCTGCTGCTTCTGACGCCAGGTCTCTATCTTCTTCTGATTGGTCCGGTCAAGACTGCTCAATTCCTGCGTCATCGCATTCTCCTGGGTCTTCACCTGCGCCTGCGCTTCCTTGAACCCGTCATAGTGCGCCTCCAGGCTGTCCATATCGAAATAGGCGATCTTAAAACCGGTGCCCGCCGACTTCTTCTCCCCTTCAACATGACTCTTCATCTGGTCAAGCTGACGGTTCTGACTAAAAAAAAGAACGGCAATAAGACCCAATGCAACAACGCTTAAAATGGTAGAGATATACTTCATAATAACCACGAATATAAAAAAGTAGGAGGTTCAACACCCCCTACTTATATTTATTTTAACAATCTTATAATTACCGGAACTCGCAATCCTATTCTTCTTCATCGAATTGCATGGCCTCCCGGGTCGTTTGCAGCAGTTCGTACTCCTCCTTGCTGCCCACGATCATGTTCTCGAAGTCACGCAGACCCGTACCAGCCGGAATCGGATGACCCGTGATCACGTTCTCCTTCAGCCCAAGCATATCGTCGCTCTTACCCTGGATAGCCGCAGAAGACAGCACCTTCGTCGTTTCCTGGAAGGACGCCGCGGAGATCCAGCTTTGCGTACCCAGCGAAGCCTTGGTGATACCCAAGAGCAGCGGCGCCGAAGTGGCAGCCTTTGCATCCCGGAATTCAGCCAGCTTCTTGTCATTCCGCCGCAGGATCGAATTCTCTTCCCGTACTTCCCGCAGGCTCACGATCTGGCCGGCCTTCAGCTTCCCGGACTCACCCGGATCGGAAACCACCTTCTTGTCGAAGATCCAGTCGTTCTCTTCGAGGAACTCGAATTTATCAACCGTATCTTCTTCGAGGAACCGGGTGTCACCCGGATCGACGATCGTCAGCTTCCGCATCATCTGGCGAACGATAACCTCGATATGCTTGTCATTGATCTTCACACCCTGCAACCGGTACACTTCCTGAATCTCATTGACCACATATTCCTGTACGGCAAACGGTCCCTTGATCGAAAGGATATCCGCAGGCGCAACCTGTCCATCGGACAGCTGGGCGCCGGCCTTGATAAAGTCACCGTCCTGCGCAAGGATCTGACGCGTCAGCGGGACCAGGTATTTTTTGATTACCCCATCCTTGGCTTCCACGATGATCTCTCTGTTACCACGCTTGATGTTGCCGAATGCAACCACCCCATCGATCTCACTCACGATAGCAGGATTACCGGGGTTACGGGCCTCAAACAGCTCCGTTACACGCGGCAGACCACCGGTGATATCCCGGAGCTTGCCAAGCACGCGCGGGATCTTCACGATAACCTGACCGGCCTTCACCTCGTCGCCTTCTTCGATGACGATATGCGATCCGACCGGGAGGTTATAGCTCTTCACCTCCTTGGCTCCCTCGATATTGATCGACGGGATCTTGGTCTTATCTTTTGTTTCGATAACCACCTTCTCACGGTGCCCCGTCTGTTCGTCAGCCTCTTCCCGGTATGTGATGCCTTCGATAACGGCATCAAACTTGACATTACCCAGGATCTCGGAGATAACGACATTGTTGAAGGGGTCCCAGCTACAGATCACATCGCCCTTCGCCAGCTTCTGCCCGTCCTTCACGGCCAGCGTCGCACCATAAGGAACGTTATTGGTTATCAAAAGACGATCGTTCTTCACGTCCATGATCCGCACCTCACCGGTACGCCCGATGACGATCTGGGCGTTCTCTCCATCATTATTCTTTGTCGTTACAGTACGAAGACCGTCGAATTGAACAGTCCCTTCAAACTTGGCCACCATCGTGCTTTCTACTGATGCGCTACCCGCAACCCCACCCACGTGGAAGGTACGCAGGGTCAACTGGGTACCAGGCTCACCGATGGACTGCGCGGCGATGATGCCGACCGCATCCCCCTTCTGAGCCGTATAGCCCGTAGCCAGGTTCTTACCATAACATTTTACGCAAACCCCACGCTTGCTTTCGCAAGTGAGCACGCTCCGGATCTCGACGATCTCGATCCCGGCATCCTCAATGGCCTTGCCGATCTCTTCGGTTATCTGCTCGCCTGCCGTTACGATCAGCTTGTCGCTCGCCGGATCATATACGTCGTGAAGCGAAGTACGTCCCAGGATCCGGTCATACAGCGGTTCCACAACGTCTTCATTGTCCTTCAAAGCCGAAGTGGCAATGCCCCGCAACGTTCCACAGTCCTCTTCGGTGATCACCACGTCCTGCGCGACGTCCACCAGACGACGGGTCAGATAACCGGCATCAGCCGTTTTCAAGGCCGTATCCGCAAGACCCTTACGCGCACCGTGCGTAGAGATGAAGTAGTCCAATACGTTCAATCCACCCTTGAAGTTGGAAAGAATGGGGTTCTCGATGATCTCGCTCCCCGTCGAACCCGACTTCCTCGGCTTGGCCATCAACCCTCTGATCCCCGCCAGCTGCTTGATCTGCTGCTTGCTGCCACGGGCGCCGGAGTCCAGCATCATGTACACAGAGTTGAAACCCTGCTTGTCATTTGCCAGCTCGACGATCAGCGATTCCGTGATACGCGTATCCACGCGCGACCAGATATCCACGATCTGATTGTATCGTTCGTTATTCGTGATCAGACCCATGTTGTAGTTGTCCCATACCTCATCGACTTCCACTTTCGCATTATCCAACTGCTGCTCCTTGGTATCAGGTATGATCAGGTCATTGATATTAAACGAAAGACCACCACGGAAGGCCATCCGGAAACCCAATTGCTTGATATCATCCAGGAACTTCACCGTCTTCGGGATATTCGTCCATTTGATGATGTTACCGATGATCTCACGAAGCGACTTCTTAGTCAAAAGAGCATTCACAAAACCTACTTCCACAGGCACATGCTGATTGAACAGCACACGGCCGACGGTGGTCTCGAGAAGCTTGTGCTCAATGGTATCCTTAGCGGTCCGCACATTCGTCTTCACCTTGATAAAGGCATGCAGATCGACTCTTCCTTCATTGTAGGCGATGATGACCTCTTCAGCACTGTAAAAGGCCTTCCCTTCACCCTTTACCTTTTCGGCGGGAGTTGACTTCTTACCCTTCGTAATGTAATAAAGACCCAACACCATGTCCTGCGAAGGCAGAGTGATAGGTGTACCGTTCTGCGGGTTGAGGATATTGTGCGAAGACAACATCAACAGCTGCGCTTCCAGTACGGCCGCACTGCTCAACGGCACGTGAACGGCCATCTGGTCACCGTCAAAGTCGGCATTGAATGCCGTACACACCAACGGGTGCAGCTGGATCGCCTTACCTTCGATCAGCTTGGGCTGGAAGGCCTGAATAGACAACCGGTGCAGCGTCGGAGCCCGGTTCAACATCACCGGGTGACCTTTTAATATGTTCTCAAGAATATCCCAGACAATGGCTTCTTTCTTGTCGACAAGCTTACGGGCGCTCTTCACCGTCTTCACGATACCACGCTCGATCAGCTTGCGGATGATAAAGGGTTTGAACAGCTCGGCAGCCATATCCTTCGGCAAACCGCACTCATGCAGCTTCAGCTCGGGACCAACGACAATAACGCTACGACCGGAATAGTCGACACGTTTACCAAGCAGGTTCTGACGGAACCGGCCCTGCTTACCCTTCAACACATCACTCAACGACTTCAGCGCACGGCCACCCTCAGCCTTGACGGCATTGGACTTCCTGCTATTATCAAACAAAGAATCGATAGCTTCCTGCAGCATCCGCTTTTCATTACGCAGGATCACCTCAGGCGCCTTGATCTCCAACAGCCGCTTCAAACGGTTGTTCCGGATGATCACCCGGCGATACAGGTCATTAAGGTCTGAAGACGCAAACCGGCCGCCATCCAGCGGAACCAGCGGACGCAACTCGGGCGGAATAACCGGAATGTATTGCATGACCATCCACTCGGGACGGTTGGTGATCCGGGAATTGGCATCACGGAATGCTTCCACGACACTCAGCCTCTTCAAAGCATCCGCCTTCCGCTGCTGCGAAGTCTCGTTGGCAGCAGCATTCCGCAGATCGAAGGACAACTGGTCCAGCTCGATCCGCTCCAGCAGATCATGAACCGCCTCCGCACCCATCTTCGCGATGAATTTGGCAACGTCCTCATCCGGCAGATACTGGTTGTCCTTGGGCAGCGTGTCCAGGATCTCCAGGTACTCTTCCTCCGTCAGGAGGTCGCCATAATTCTGCCCCTTATCCGTACGGATACCGGGCTGAATGACGACATATCTCTCATAATAGATGATGCTCTCCAGTTTCTTGGAGCTCATCCCAAGCAGGTAACCGATCTTATTGGGAAGGGATTTGAAATACCAGATATGAACCACCGGCACCACCAGTTTGATGTGCCCCATCCGTTCCCGTCGAACCTTCTTCTCCGTAACTTCCACCCCACAACGATCACAAACGATCCCCTTATACCGGATACGCTTGTACTTTCCGCAAGCACACTCATAATCCTTTACCGGACCAAAGATCCGCTCGCAGAACAAACCATCCCTTTCGGGCTTGTACGTACGATAATTGATCGTCTCGGGCTTCAATACCTCCCCATAGCTCCGTTCAAGGATGCTGTCAGGGGATGCAAGACCGATCGTGATTTTGGAAAAAGTGGCTCTCGGACGATTTTCTTTTTTAATAGCCATGGTGCAATATGCTTTTTTTTACTTGTTCCAACCCATTGAATATCAAAAAAATACCCTACCCGGTATTCCTCCGGGAGGCTATCTCACAAACTCAATATATGCTGCTGGGCCCAAATCAAGGAGGGCAAAGGTACGATTTTTTCACCATCAAAATTATTTTTCCACGGTCCCTGCGCCAACTTTTCGGCACTCTTGGCACAGCTATACGTACAGAAAAAAAATTTTCTACGTAAAAGTCCTTTTTCCCCCTTAT
>NZ_DASYCH010000104.1:0-3708 GCF_036500295.1 Puia sp.
ACGATGGTATTCGATCCCTTTATCGTAACGGTATAGGGCCCTCCCGCCACCGGAGTAGAAAGATGCACCTCCCATTTCCCATCCCTTGTCCCTATGACCGAATCTCTTGTCCCCAGCACAGGATCGCTTGTAACCGGCACCGAATCTTTTCCCTGACCCCAGGAACCAGTGACATAGACCTTCTCTCCCGGCTCACACCAACCCCAAAACTTAACAGTCGATTCCCGCTGCAAGACCATGCCCGGCGAAAGAACGGACGGGAGACGGACGGTAGCCCTGGAAGAAAGGACCGCTCCCGTCATTAAGGATAAAAGAATTATTTTTTTCATATATAAACAAGTTAGCTTTTCTTTTTTATTAGCGATGCTTTTAGCAAAAACCTTCTTAAATTGTCTGTATGAAAAAACTTAACTGCCCGATCTCCGCATCCGCCAGAGGCTTCTCCGTCACAAGAGGATTCTCTTTCGTCAGGGGCTTCTCTTCGCTTTTTGTCTTCCTGGTTATCATTTTCCCCGCAAAGAGCGGCCATACCCAAACCCCGGACGCGGTCATCGAAAATATCGTCAAGGAAGAAACAACCCATTCGCAATTGGAAAAGCTCGCGCATGAACTCTTCGACGGGATCGGTCCGCGCCTTGTCGGAACTCCGCAAATGGATAAAGCCAACGCATGGGCCGTCGCTAAATATACCGGTTGGGGAATACCAGCCCATAATGAAAAATGGGGGGAATGGCATGGGTGGGAACGCGGTATTTCTCATATCGATATGATCTATCCCCGAATCAAATCCCTCGAAGGGACCCAACTGGCCTGGAGCCCGGGCATGGGCGACAAGACCGTCACGTCGGATCTGGTCATCCTCCCCGACCTCGAAGATTCCATCGCCTTCCAGAAATGGCTACCCGCCGTTAAAGGAAAATTCGTCATGGTTTCGATGCTCCAACCTACCGGCCGGCCGGACGACAACTGGCAACAGTTCGCTACAAAAGAATCCTTTGACAAAATGAAGGCCGAACGCACTGCGCTTACGGCGGCCTGGGCCCAACGAATAAAGAAAACGGGCTATACCAACAAAACCCTTCCCCTCGCGCTGGAAAAAGCAGGCGCGGCAGGTATCGTCGGCTCCAACTGGTCGGCCGGCTTCGGAGTCGATAAGATCTTCGGCGCCTATACAAAAACGATCCCTACCATCGATATCGCCCTCGAAGACTATGGAATGCTGTACCGCCTCACAGAGTCGGGTGACAAACCCCGGATCAGCGTCCATACCGAAGCCAAAGAAAGAGGCGTGGTTCCCACTTTTAATACCATCGCCGAAATAAAAGGCAGCGAAAAACCCAACGAATACGTCATCCTCTCCGCCCATTTCGATAGCTGGGATGGCGGCACCGGCGCAACCGATAACGGTACCGGCACACTCACCATGATGGAAGCCATGCGCATTTTGAAACTGGTCTGCCCCCATCCGAAACGGACCATCCTCGTAGGACATTGGGGCAGCGAAGAAGAGGGACTAAACGGCTCCCGGGCCTTCGTCGAAGATCATCCCGAGATCGTAAAGAATATCCAGGCCGTCTTTAACCAGGACAACGGCACGGGCAGGGTTGTCAACCTGGCCGGCCAGGGTTTTCTCCACGCCTCCGAATTCCTGACCCGCTGGCTATCAAAAGTACCCTCCGATATCCGCGACTCCATCCATACAAGCTTTCCAGGCATTCCCGGCGGCGGTGGTTCGGACTTTGCCTCCTTTGTCGCAGTGGGGGCGCCGGCCTTTTCGCTCAGTTCCCTGAGTTGGTCCTATTTCAACTATACCTGGCATACCAACCGGGATACTTATGATAAGATCGTTTTTGACGATCTGCGCAAAAACGCGATACTGGCCGCTACCATGGCCTATATGGCAAGCGAGGACCCGGTTACTACTTCCCGTGAGAGAGCAGAACTGCAGGTCAACCCAAGAACAGGCCAGCAGGCAAAATGGCCGACACAGACAAAGGCCATCCGCAAAGGCGGTTTGGATTAACGATACAAAAAAATCCCCCGGTCCGGGGGATTTTTTTATGCCTGTCATCTCTAAGACCTATACCGTCGGCACCGGATTCAATTTCGTATTCTGCCGCTGATGCCAGTAAGGATACACCGGTGTAACAACGCTGGCTTCATCCAGCCGCCTTACCTGGTCCGTCGAAAGATTCCATCCCACCGCCCCAAGATTCTGCTTCAGTTGCTCCTCATTCCGGGCGCCGATCACCAGGTTTACGACCGTAGGACGCTGCAACAACCAGTTCAGCGCTACCTGCGCAACCATCTTGCCCGTCTCTTCCGAGATAGCATCCAGCGTATCGACCACCCTAAACAATAATTCATCGGGAACTTCGGGCCCCTGCAGCCCGCCCTGGCTGAGACGGGACTCCGCAGGCAGCGGGCTCCCCCTCCTGAATTTTCCACCCAACCGCCCCATCGCCAGCGGACTCCAGACGATCGTGCCCACGTGCTGGTCCACACCCAGCGGCATAAGCTCCCATTCGAACTCCCGCGTCAGCAAGGAATAATAAGCCTGGTGTCCCACATAACGCGACCACCCATGCCGCTCGGAAACAGACAGCGATTTCATCAGGTGCCATCCGGAAAAATTGGAGCAAGCGATATATCGCACCTTACCGCTTTGCACCAGGTCATCCAACGCGCGAAGGGTCTCTTCTACCGGCGTTACCCCGTCGAAGGCATGGATATGATAGATGTCGATATGATCCGTCTGCAACCGGCGAAGACTGTCTTCACAGGATTTTATCAAATGAAACCGGGAAGAGCCAAGATCGTTCGGTTCGTCGCTCATCGGAAGCGTCGCCTTCGTAGAGATCAACACCCGTTGCCGGAGTCCCTTCAGCGATTTACCCAGGATTTCCTCCGCAAGCCCCCTGGAATAAACATCCGCGGTATCGAACAGGTTGACACCCGCATCAAGACAAAGATGGATGAGCCGCAGCGCCTCCTCATCCCCCGTATTACCCCATGCCTTAAAAAATGCATTGCCTCCGCCAAATGTCGCGGTGCCAAAACTCAGAACAGGCACCTTCAAACCCGATGCCCCCAATTGCCGGTATTCCATATTTGTATTATTTTCTATGTAAATGATTCGCAGCCCAATCCCTCCATATCGATTTCACATCCCGCACTCTTCCGCCAATCTCTAACATCCAAAATCGCGCAAAGTTAGTCAAGTTTAAAATTATTCATTTATTTAAATGTGTCTATAATTAAAAGATAACACGCCTTCCGTTTTTTGCTAAATTCGCATCCCTTATGCTTTCCGATGCCAACAACCCGATCTTTCAACTAGCAGTCCAGTTCGTAAACCAGACGGCCCGGCCAGTTTTCCTAACCGGGAAAGCAGGCACCGGCAAAACGACTTTTCTCAAATACATCCGGGAGAACAGCTTCAAAAAAATGGCGGTAGTTGCGCCGACAGGAGTCGCAGCCATCAATGCAGGCGGCACCACCATGCACTCTTTTTTCCAGCTCCCCTTCGGCCCCTTTATCCCAACCCCCCAATACGGCTGGAACACAGAAGCACCGGGATACAGCGACCCGACCAGCCTGTTTAAAAATATCCGCTTCAATGCGAACAAACGGGAACTGCTGCAGGAACTGGAATTGCTCGTGATCGACGAGATCAGCATGGTCCGGGCAGATATGCTGGACGCCGTG
>NZ_DASYCH010000105.1:0-57674 GCF_036500295.1 Puia sp.
TGGATCCTTCCTGCTGTCCCCGCGGTTGCCGCGCGAAATGCCTTTACCTCTTTTTCGTCCATGGCTATTATTTGGAGAACAAAGTAACAGCTTATGTGTATAGTAAAGCAGAAGCAGAATTGCTATTTTTGACCAGATCAGATGAAACTGCAAAGATTTCCACCCACTATTGCCTTGCAGCCCTACCTCAGGGAATTCATCCTCATTGAAACCGATGAGGCTACCGAAAGCATGGTCATCCCGGACACCTCCCTGGTCATGTCGCTGCGATATAAAGGAGCGGTGATAAAAAAGCGGCTGGATGAAGAAGAGCTCTTACCCGATGTCGTCATCTCCGGCCTTCGGCGGTCCGTCCGGCATTTTATCTATACTCCCCAGGCCGCTAACTTTCTTATTGTCTTTAAGGAAGGGGGTATCGCCGCCATTTCCCGGACGCCTGCAAACGAACTTTTTGACCAGAGTATTTCCGCCGGCAATTTCTTTCGTCAGGGGGAACTCGATCAGCTGTTGGAGGGTCTCGCGGAAGCCGCCACTGATTCCCTGCGGGTCAGACAGGTGGAGGATTTTCTGCTTCGCCGCCTGATCAACACAAAACAGGATGCCCTCATCGGCAATGCCGTCCAACTGATCCGGCAGCACAAGGGAATTGTCCGGATCGATCAGCTGGCTGCCTCCTTGCACCTCAGCCAGGATCCTTTCGAAAAGCGCTTTCGGTCTCTCGTCGGATCCACTCCGAAACAATACGCCTCCATCGTCCGGCTTAGGCAACTGATCCGGAATTACCCGGCTTACTCATCGCTGACAGAAGCCTCCTACGCGGCCGGCTATTTCGACCAATCCCATTTTATAAAGGACTTCCGGCTCTTCACCGGCCGCGCGCCGGGAGAATTCTTCCAATCCTCGCGTTTCTGGTAGATCAATGAATTTTTACAATTCTCCGCCCTGCCGCGACAATACCTTTACAAAAAAGATCAAATGAAAAGGAACAAAGAAGCAGTTCGCCTGCTATTCGAAGAGGTTTTCAACAATGGAAGGGTTGAATTATTACAAGACCTTGTCTCCGACGACTACGTCGGTGCACGCGGTGAAAAAGGCGCCGCCGCATTTCAGGCGCAGACCGCCGGACTGATCGCAGCCTTTCCTGATATTCAGTACCAGCTGAAAGAATTGATAGGAGAGGACGATATAGTTGCCGTGCGCTGGACATGGAATGGAACGCATAACGCCCCCTTCAATGCCATCCCGGCGACGGGAATTTCCGTTGCCAGTGAAGGAATGGGAATTTATGGATGCAGGGACGGCAAGATCGTAAGCGGAAATATTCAAACAGACCGGCTGGGCTTCCTGCAGCAGCTGGGGATACTACCTGTCAATCCGGTGGTGGCCGCGGCTGCAGGATCTGGTTCTCCGTTGACAGAGGCATCTGCCGGGAAGTAAAGGATTGGCGCTTTTTCTATGGTCGCCCCAAACGGAAGACCCGGCGCAGAAGTTCGCGGAAGCTTTCCACCCTTGCCCGCTGGGCCAGCTGGCGGATACGTTGTTGTTTCATCTGGCGGATGGTTTCTTCCGGGATCGGCAGGCCTCTCTCCGCCAGCAGCTCCCGGGCAAGGACATAATCGAAATGGCCCCATTCATCCGGCTTTGCCATAATATCCAGCAATTCCGGATCAGTGAAGGCAAACAGGTAATAGCCCGGGTCTACATCCTGCAGCTGGTGTTCATAATATTCTTCCAACGCCTCATGCGCTCTGTCAAGATCGGTAGCCCGTACCTTCAGATGGATATTCGGCTCAACGGTATTTCGGAAAAAGCTGGGCTCCAGCAAGGGCTCCACTTTCTCGACAAGACAATCGATCCGTTGTTCCGTCAGCTTGTCGGCAATCGCCGATGCAAGCCCGGGATCATTGAACGTTTGAAAAGTCGTAAAGCTGCCCATCACAAAAACAATTTATCAGTGCGTAAATATAACCGTTTTCATATTTACGATACCGGCCATACTTCGTTGCGTCCGCGGATCTTCCGGGTTTGCTCCGCTGCTCTCGAATAATTGATGATCATGGAATAGCAACCCTTCCGTGTAAGATGTCGTATCATGCTGGTAAATGGAACCAACGCTGAAGTTGAGATCAGGTACCGCAGCCGCTACCGTTACACTATCCGTTATATTATTGCTACTGTGGCCACCGCAGCCGGCTAAAAAAATAAGAAGGGCCAGGGATCTTAGTTTCATATCGCTGTGTAAAGGCAATTTAATGATTTTGCCCTACCTTCGGCCTCGCGTTTACCCATTCATCAATATAGTTGCTTGGTTTGTTTCTGATAATCAGTAACTTGCCGCGTTATTAGAATGTTAATGTTTCACCTTATTGCAGCAAATGGACTAGTTTGCCGGTCCTAAAAACACAACTCAACAGATATATATGAAGAAATTATTGATCTGTATTTTATGTCTCGCTTCTCTTCAAGGCTTTTCTCAGCTTCGTCTCGGTGTTCAAGGTTCTTTTAGCTCACTTAATTACTGGCAGAATGATCGCTATACCGGCCTTACCGCCGGCGAGAATACCTGGGCCATGAATGGCTGGCAGGCTGGTGTGTTTGCTGAATATGATCTGGGCTATTCCGGCCTTGAGATCCAACCCGCGTTGATGTATGCCAGCACAGGCGCGCACCTGGGTCAGTCTAAGGGTTTTGCCAATTCGGGCAACTTTGTTATCGGCTTCTCCGACACAAAGCTGAAAGTAAATACCATCCGCTTACCCGTCAACCTCCTATATTCCTTTCGGATAGACAGCAAGTGGAAGGTCTTTGCCGGTGTCGGTCCTTACATTGCCAAAAACCTCTCCGGCACGGAGAAAGGATTCTATACGGGATATGACAACTCCAGCAATGTATATGTCCCCGGTACTTTCCCTATCAATAATAAGATCCATATCTCCGGTGATAACTCCTATGCCACGCTTGGGAAGAGCAATGTTGCTTCCCTCGATGCAGGCATGGATGCGTTGATCGGCTTGCAATACAAAAAGCTGCAGATCTCGGCATCCTGGGTGCGCGGCTTCTCCCGCGAGTATCATACCGATTATGTGAACATGGGCAACATGAACTGGAATTTTACCCTGGGGTATGTCCTGTTCGGCCACGAGCGTAAGCCGAGATTATAAACAGCCATAAGTCCGGGCGTTAGTTTAACAGGGAAGGTGCTTTGCCATACTCTTTCTTGAAGGCAAAGGAGAAATGAGACAGGTCTTCAAAGCCGACCTCCAGGTAAACGTCCGAAGGTTTTCGACCTTTTTCTTTGATGAGGTAGTATGCCTGGGCGAGTCTTTTCTGTTGTAGCCATTTCCCCGGTGAGGTGTGAAATATCTTTTCAAAATCCCGTTTGAACGTTGCCAGGCTTCTGCCCGTGAGATAGGCAAACCGCTTCATCTCGACATTAAAGGTGAAATGCCGGCTCATGAATTCTTCGAGATCGATCTTCCCCGGTTCGCTGAAGTCAAAGAGCAGGTCCTTTACGTCGGGGCTGAGGCGAAGGATCAGCAAGATCGCCTCCTTTGCTTTTAATTCCACAAGAGAAGCGTCGGCGGAGCCCGGATCCATCGACATATAAGGCGTCAGCGAGTCGACAAAACTTCTGGCAAAAGCATCAGGGTTTAGTTGGACGACACTCTCGCCGATATAGGGACCGGATGGCTGCAGGGTATATTCCAAACTGAACTTCCTAAGTACATCCTGGCTCAGATGAAGGCTTACCGATCGAAAGACACCGCCCGCCGGCGGGATCTTCGTAGCCTTCGCCAATTGGTTCCGCTTTACCAACGCGATATCTCCAGCATGAAAGGTCCGATGCCGGGTGCCCAGGTAAAAATCCAGGCTGCCTTCCAGGATGAAGGTCAGTGCGTGATCGTGCACGAACTGCTCCTGCACCCGGCTCGCCGCTGAATAACAGGAATAGAACAAATGCGATCCCTTTACCGATGTTCCTTCGAATACTGCCATTGGGCAAATTTCGGCTATTTGACAACACGAAGCTTAATCATGTCCCACGGCCCTCAGGCCTGCCAGGTCCTGGATCACGGGTATACCCGACGAGGTCTTCTTGAAGAATGCACCGGTGAGCACTCCGGGTGCAAACCCGCAATCACTCGCGGTTACCGCAAAGATGTGGATCATTTCCACACCGGCCTGCTTGAATTGAAAGCGCAACATGCAGCCGGAATCCCGGCTGCTATAGACCGCGGCGTTGTCCTCGTAACGCAGGGTGTCAAGAAAGGAACCGGATTGATGACCGGGATATCCTTCGTCGATATAAAAGCAAAGGGTCAGCAATTCCTCACTCAGGAGCTTGACCCTTATCTCACCGGAATGACTGATCACTTTGTTCTCCTTCACTTCACCTTTTAGGATATAGGTGCCCGTTGGGTCAATAAAAGTTTTGCTGTTGTCGGAAAAGAAGATGCCGGGCATCAGCAGCGACAGGAATAAAACGATTTTCATGCTCTCTTTTTTTAAAGATGGAGAAATGAAAGTTTTCCCATATCGTGCTCTTGACGCGGGCTCAGGGGCCACTCTTAAATTACTAAATAAAAAAATACTTTCCCGAAAATTTGGCGCGAACCGGGAATTATTTGCATCTTTGCACTGTTAAAAGAATCTAAAAATGCGCCGGATGCCCAAACATATCGAAATAGCTGAGAGGTTTAGTCCTAAGGAGGACTATACCGTTCGCGGGGCATGTTATGCTATTGGTTAACTATCGTTAAAAAATCATAAACATAAGCCCCGCAAGAGATTGCGGGGTTTTTTTTATTCAAACATGACAAATGAAATAGGACATACGATATCACCCGCCCGCCAACGGAAGATAAACCGGCAGAGCTCCCTGTGGAGTTGCTGCATGGGCGAGGTGTATCCCTACACGAGACCGTGGTTAGATTGGTGTGCATTCGATTGAAAGGATGCGCAGTAAGATAAACCCGGTCTCAAAAGGACCGGGTTTTTTGTTGTCCGGTTTATTCTGGCTTGTAGCTCAAGGGTAGAGTATCGCACTTTTAATGCGAGGATTCGGGTTCGATCCCCGGCAGGCCAACAACGGCGCTCTGGCAGAGATGGTTCTATTGCATCGGTTTGAAGGACCGACAATCGAGGTTCGATTCCTCGGGGCGCCACTAAAACGAAAGCCATGGAACAGCAACAGCACTGGCAGAAGCCCGATGGAACCCGGATCAGGATCCCTATTGCGGATGAGATCAGGTCCGTCCTGGTAAAAGAAAAGAAAATGGGCAACACGCTCAAGGTTTGTATCGGCACCGATAGTCAGGTGAAAAGCGCACACACGCAATTCGCCACCGTTATCGTATTCCTTCGGAAAGGAAAGGGCGGATTCATGTATGTCCTCCCCGAGACGACCCGCAGGAAGATGAATATAAAAGAACGAATGCTGAAGGAAGTGGCTAAAAGCATCGAGATCGCCTACTCCCTCTCCCGGCTTTTTACTTTATACGACGTTGACCTGGAGATCCATGCCGATATCAACACAAACCCGCAATTCAAAAGCAACGACGCGCTGCGGGAAGCGATGGGTTATATCCATGGAATGGGATTCGCATTCCGGGCCAAACCCCATGCCTTCGCCAGCTCCAGTTGCGCAAATAAAATGGTTCAGTAAAAGAAAAGAACAATGGAAAATTTATACAATCAACGGGTGATCAATGCCAACAATGTATTTGACGGCTATTACCTGGATGCAAAAATGCTGTATCTGTATTGCTTTAACCAGCTGCCGAGCGTCAACTACATCAACGGTATCGACGGCGAGAAAGCATTCGAGGCGGCAAAAAAGAAGTTTGAAAGCCGTATCGCTCGCACCCACCAGTACCGGTGGTTCAAGCGCCCAAAGAACAGATACCAGTTCAGTACGACCATCCTGATCATGGACAATGAGTGTCTTCTCGAATTCGGAGGTGGCTACTGCGAGGTCTGGCACAACGGCGCAAACCAGGAATTTCTCGACGAAGTAACCGCAATGGCTAATGCCTTTAAGGAAAGACATCGGCGGGAACCCCTGGAGATCAATCTCATCGTTGAGGATAGGGGTAGACTCGACCTGAAGCCGATGGAGATCAAACGGACAAAGCTCGACCTCAACCTCTTTTACAACGAGGATTTCAAGTCAGTCGACGAGCTGATCCGCAAACGGCTGGGTAAAAAGAAGGACAAAGGTGTCGTACTGCTGCACGGATTACCCGGCACAGGCAAGACCACCTATCTCCGCCACCTGATCGGAAAGATCAAAAAGCGGGTTTTGTTCCTCTCGCCCAACCTCGCGAACAACCTGATGAATCCGGACTTTATCCAGTTGCTGATCAGCAACCCCGAAACGGTAGTGGTCATCGAGGATGCGGAGAATATCATCATGGATAGAAAACACAGTCCCGGGTCTTCGGTCTCGAATCTGTTGAATATCTCGGATGGCTTGCTGGCGGACTTCCTGAATATCCAGATCATCTGCACGTTCAACAATTCGTTGACCCTTGTCGATGACGCCCTCCTCAGAAAGGGCCGGCTCATCGCAAAGTACGAGTTCGGTAAGCTGGCTGTGGAACAGTCCCAGCGACTAAGCGATCACCTGGGTTTCAAAAACGCCATTACAAAACCCATGACCGTCGCGGAGATCGCCAACCAGCATGAGAAGCAGCATCCGCCATCCCGGATGGAGATCATGGGATTCAGGAGACATCTCGTTGATACAGGTGGTTCATTAGCCTGATGCGGCTTCGGAAGCGGCGGACAAGGGAGGCCGGAGAAAGCACCTGCAAGCCTTCCCCGAAGCCGATCAGCTCCCGTTCGAGCTCGAAATTGGGAATAACGGTGATGGAAAAGAGAGTGCCGGTAGCACTCTCTTCCACTACCATTTGAGATGGATGGATAGGTTTGGTCCGGATGTAGGGAGCGTGTTCCCGGTTCGCGCGGAAAAGCACTTCGGTAAGTCCTCCGTCATGATTCCGGGTGACGCCGACAATCGGGGAGAACCAGGAGTGCGGGTCAAAGCCCGGACGTTCGCGAAATTCTTCCCCGGGCTGCAGCTCGATGCTCCGTATCCGGTCGAGGGCGAACGTCAGGATCTCCTTACCCTCCTTCTTCATCCCAAGGACAAACCAGCGGTTGCGGTATTCCTTGAGCAGATAAGGGTAGAAGATGAGTTCGCTGCCGCTCCGGGCCTTGAAGGACTGATAGTGAATGCGGAGCGTACTTCGGGCGACGATGGCCTTGTGCAACACGTCGAGCCATTCGAGGCCTTCCAGCAGATCGTTCTTTTCGAAGTCGATGACGGCAGGTAGATGATTCTGTTCGCTGTAGACCTTGTCTTCCAGCCGATGGATAAGCTCGCTCATCCCGGCAAAATGACTAAAGCCCTTGAATTGCCGGAGAAGTTCCGATACTTCCTTGAGGATGCCGAGGTCTTGCGTGCTCAGAGGGATATTGGTAATGGAGTATTCAGGGTCTTCGTAGATGTAGTACTTCTTGTCCTTAACGATGATCGGAGCATTGTAGCCAAGCTTGTCGCTTCGCATCGCGCTGAGGTCGAGCCGGATCGTCCGCAGGCTGACGCTTTCTCTGCGACCCTCATATTCATAGAGGGCTTCATTGCAGGCTTCTATCAGGTCATCGATCGTCCATTTCCGCCGCCTGTTTTGCAGGCAACGGTCGATGGTACGATAACGGATAAGGGCGTTGCGATTGACCGGCATAAAAAGAATTTTTGTAAAAAAAGGGAAAAACTTTCAACTGTGCAAATAGATTGCACACATGGGTTGGAAGTTTGTATCATCAAGAAGAGATTCCCGCGAGGGAGAACGAGGTATATGTTTCGTGGACCAGGGTTTCAAAAGGCCCCACAGTGCAGAGGAAATAACTTTCTGTATCCTGTTTGCCCGGACATATTCCCAAGGGTTCGAATCCCGCACCGACCTGGATCGGTTAGCTCAATGGTAGAGCATTGCACTGTTAATGCAAGGGTTGTAGGAAGTCCGCCGCTTCCCTAAAAATGGCGACCAGACAAAAGCCGGGACCATCGGCCCGCAAAGGAGAACCAACGACGTCAAAGCAAAGGCTAAGGCAACCGTATTACTCCGGAGCAATTCGATGACCGCTTAGCAGTCGGCAACGGAGAGAAAGTCCGCCTTTTTTAATAACAAAAAACGCAGACCGATCATCCCGCCAACTCCGCGGCCCCCGAAAGGAAGATGCAACCGGCTTTATTAAAGAACAGATAAAAACAAAGTATATGAAAAGGGTAATGATTAATGCCTACCAAATGGGTTTGGTGTTTAAGAATGGAGTATATCAGCGGTTGTTGACCGAAGGCTCGTATTGGCTTAACCTAAACAAAAAAGTGGACATCTACGATCGGACCAAGCCGTTTGTCCCAGCTATCGAATTGAACCTCCTGTTGAGAGATGAACAGTTGAAGGATGCTCTCTATGTAGTTGAGGTAAAAGAGGACGAGATCGTTCTTCAGTACGTGAACGGGCTGTTTACACAGGTGCTCGCCGCCGGCCGGTACGCATTCTGGAAAGGGATCGTCAACTATGAATTCGTAAAGGCCGATACCAGCAAGATCGGGATCACCGAGAATATCGACCGGGCAACCCTGACGGGTAAACTGGCAGCCTATGTCCGGACCTCCAGCGTGGAAGCGTATGAAAAGGCCGTACTTTTCATCGATGGAAAATATGACCGGAACCTCGAAAGCGGCTTCTATGCCTGGTGGAAGAACAACATCCCGATCTATATCGGTAAGGTGGACACGCGACTGCAGCAGGCAGAACTAAACGGTCAGGAGATCCTCACGCGGGATAAGGCTTCCCTGCGGATCAATGCCTGGGCACGGTACCAGGTAGTGGATATCGAAAAAGCGCTTTTGCAGAACAAGGAGTACGAACGGCAATTATATGTGGCCTTCCAGCTCGCCTTGCGGGAATATATAACCGGGCTGAACTTTGATGAGTTGCTCGAGAAGAAGGACGCCATCGTACCTTACATTTTGGAAAAGGTAGCGCAGGAAGCCGATACGCTCGGTGTTCGGGTCGCAGGTTTTGGTATCCGGGACATTATCCTTCCGGGTGATGTAAAGGAGATCATGAACCAGGTGTTGGTGGCCGAGAAAAAGGCTCAGGCCAACATCATCCTGCGCCGGGAAGAAGCCGCCAGCACGCGGAGCCTGCTGAATACGGCAAAACTGATGGAAGACAACCCGATCTTATTTAAATTGAAAGAACTGGAATACGTCGAAAAGATCGCCGAAAAGATCAGCACGATCAGTGTCAACGGTAATGGAGTATTGATGGATCAGCTGCGGCAGATTTTCACTGGCGGTAACAAAACGATAAACTAATGTCAAAACTAAAATTAAGAGGAAAAGATATCCGCGCGCTGGGCTACCCCGAAGGGCCAGTCATCAGCATCGCGATGAATATCATGGAAAAAGAGTACAAATTCGAAAAGGAGGAAGTAGTTATGAATCTGTTGAGGGCGATCCTCGCATCCCCGGTGGAATACGCAAACGACGCGGTACTGGGACTCATTGCGCAGCAGCTGTTGCCAAACCAGGACCCGGAAGGCGCCGACGTCTCCCTGAATCAAACAGGGGTGGCATTCAGCATCTTTGGGGGTCAGAACATAGAACAGGGTGCCATGAACCAGATGTACCAGGCGGCAAAACTGCCCGTGGCCGTCGCCGGCGCCCTGATGCCTGACGCGCACAGCGGCTATGGCCTGCCCATCGGCGGCGTGCTGGCCACGGAGAACGCCGTCATCCCCTATGGGGTGGGCGTGGACATCGGCTGCCGGATGTGTCTTTCGGTGTTCGATATCGACCCGAAGGAACTGATCCAAAAGGAAGCCTATTTCACGCGGGAGTTACAGGCGGCGACGCTCTTCGGCGGGGGACGGCAATTTGAAAAGACGGCCTCTCATGAAGTGCTCGACCGGCCGGAGTTCGACGAGATAGCAATCCTGAAGAGCTTACAGGGCCGGGCTGCCCGGCAGCTGGGCTCCTCGGGTTCCGGAAACCACTTCGTGGAATGGGGTATCGTGGAGATCGGCGAAGCCGATCCCGTACTGGGGCTTGCACCCGGTAACTACCTGGGTCTGCTGTCGCATTCCGGCTCGAGAGCGCTCGGCGCATCCATCGCCAACCACTACACGCGCATCGCAAAGGAGAAGCGGGTGCTGCCCGGTGAGGCGAGGAACCTGGCCTGGCTGACCCTCGACGAAGCCGAAGGGATCGAATACTGGCTGGCGATGAACCTGGCCGGCGACTATGCATCCGCCTGTCATGACATCATCCACGCAAAGATCTCGGCGCAGCTGGGCCGCAAGGCCGTCGGCCGGGTAGAGAACCACCACAACTTCGCATGGAAGGAAATGGTGGATGGCCGGGAATGTATCGTCCATCGGAAAGGCGCGACACCCGCCGGAAAAGATGTCCTTGGGGTGATCCCCGGATCGATGACCGCGCCGGGCTATATCGTAAAAGGCCGGGGCGAGGCCGCATCCCTTGCCTCCGCCGCGCATGGCGCCGGGAGAAAGATGAGCCGCACGGCAGCGATCAACTCGATCACCCATGCCTTATTAAAGGAAACGCTCGGAAAACATGGAGTAAAGCTCCTGGGCGGCGGACTCGACGAAGCACCGCAGGCCTATAAGAACATCGGGGAAGTGATGCAGTCCCAGCAGGAGCTGGTGGATATCGTAGGCCGGTTTACACCAAAGATCGTTCGGATGGACGGTTAAGGGTGCCCTGTCGCAACGGAACCCGCGGGCCTGGCGGGCACACCATGCTTCGCTTCGGTCGTATCCAGCATATCGAGGATCGCTTTTTCGATCCTGTCCTTTTCCGCGAAAGCGATCAAATGCCCCCTGCCTGGTATCATCCGGATAGTAAGGGAGGGGGCATTTAACAAATGCTGCCGGGCAAACCCGGCATTCGTGGTATCCACAAGCCCGTCCTGTTCCCCCTGAACATATATAACGGGAACATGAATGCGCCCCCATAAAGGCAACATCTTCGTCAGCTCTGCCCTATGATGGACCTTCTCCTCGTTGGCCGTTTTCAGCATTCTTGGGACAAACCAATGAACCGCCGGAGTCTCGACGGGATACGTGAACCAGAATATTTTTTCAAGACCCGGCCCGATCGGCGGCGCTACCAGCACAAGCCCATCGACCAACTCGGGATAATCCATGGCCAACCGGCAGGCAATCGGCCCGCCGTACGAGACCCCAACGACGATCACCGGATGGTTTGCCCTGTGCAGACTGTCCAGGATAAGCCGGATGACATCCGCCTGATCGCCGATATCCGGCATAGCATTCGCCAATCCGCTATAGCCATAGCCCGGCCGGTCTACCGCGTACATCGTAGCCCTCGACAAAAGGAGGCTGTCGGCAAGATAATCTTTCCAATAACTAAGGGAACTTGGCGCGCCATGAATAAAGAGGATCGTGGCATCGGGACGATCACCTATCGCGAGATAACGGATTCTCCTGCCCTTTGCTTGATAGTAGTCGATCCTGGGGTCGAGATGACGTTCGTGGAACCAGGAGAACAACTCCTTGTCATCCATCCTGAACTGCACCAGCCTGTCAAACACAAGAAGAAGGATGACGATAAAGATAAGCAACCCTACAACTATCCGGAGTAGGATCCGGCCGATTCGTGCCACCATACAATAGAAATAACGGTTATGTCCTTTCCTATATTAAAATTAGGCAAAAAACGGTCCGGTTCATCGTTACAATCCGCTTTTTTCATGTAACATTTTTCTGCTCACCGGACAATTATCATCGCTATCGACGGGAATGCCGTTCAGCTGCGTGGCATAAAAGAAGGCATTTCCCTGGGCGATACCTACCGCGCCGCCTTCCTGGAAAAAATAAAAGGCAAGATCATACAGTAAGGGCGGACATCTTCTCTTGTAATAACTTCTTTTCCGCTAACGAAGGCGTAAGGTCATACGCCTTCTCCAGTAACCGGCGGGCCTCGGGAAAATTGCCCGACCGGCTGTAAAGATCACCAAGAACGGCTGCATAGATATAGTGCTGTTCAAGCAGGCCGGCAATCCCGGGAATATCCAGGATGGTGTCTATCGCCGCCGCGACACCCGCCGTTTGCGCAAGAATGATCGCCCGGTTGAGCTTGACGATCGGCGTAGGCTTTTGTTCCAGCAAATAATCATACAAGCGTAACATCGCCGGCCAATTGGTCGACGCAAAATCGGGCGCCAGACAATGCTCGGCGGCAATGGCTGATTCAAGATGATAGACGGACAACACCTCGCCCGTAGAAGAGCCGTTCAGATAGTGATACCCCATCTGGATCAGCTGCCGGTCCCATTTCTGGCGATCCTGCTGATGTAAGAGAATGATCGTATTGTCTTCACCAAGCCGGCTTTCGAAGCGGGAGGCCTGAAAACACATCAGTGATAATAAGGCAAAACCCGAGGGCTGTGCCGTCACCTTGTGCTCCGTAACCAGCTTGCAAAGCCGCATCGCTTCCGCACACAGGTCATACCGGATCAGTTCGTCTGCCTTTGAGGAATTATATCCTTCGTTGAACAGGAGATACAACACCATGTATACCGTCTCCAGCCGGTCGTTGAGCGCAAACCCCGATGGGATCTCGAACCGGACATCATGCTCCCGGATATATTCCTTCGCGCGGTATAGCCGTTTTTGGATCGCGGCCTCATTGGAGACAAGCGCTTTCGCTATTTCCTGTACCCCAAAACCCGAGACCGTTTTCAGCGTCAGCGCCACCTGGTCTTCGAGGTTGAGGTCCGGGTGACAACAGGTGAAGACCATCCGCAGCTGGCTGTCCGCGATCTCCGTTTCGAGAAAGAATTGCTCGATCGCGATCTCCGTTTCCGACTGCAATCGCATCGACAACTCCGTTGATACATCCGCAAATTTCTGCTGTCGCCGGATAAGGTCAACGGTATGGTTACGCGCCACCCGCATCAGCCAGGCCGATGGATTGTCCGGCATCGCCCCAAACTTCCAAACCTGCAACGCCTTTAAAAAGGTTTCCTGGACCGTATCTTCCACCAGCTCCAGGTTGTGGATACCGAAGATGCGCGTCAAAACGGCGATCATCTTCCCCGCCTCATGACGGAAAAGATGATCGACCAGCTGCTGGGGCGACGAGCCCATTCCCGCGTTCATCGTTATGCCATTGGGACGATCTCACGCACTTCCACCGTTCCCTCGAGTTCAAAGTCGGGGAAGCCAAGAGCCATTTCGGAGGCTTCTTTGAGCGAATCGGCCTTGATGATCAGGTACCCGCCAACCGATTCCTTTCCCTCGGCAAACGGGCCATCGGTGATCAGCGGCTTCTTTCCCTTTACCATTTTGCCCTCGGCGGTAAGCGGAGCGCCGCCGACAAACCGGCCTTCGGCACTCAGTTTGCCGATCCAGTCCATCCATTTTTGCATCGCCTTTTGGGATTGCTCGGGCGTAAAATTCAGATCTTCGTAGCTGGGACCGCGGAAAACAAGCATAAAATCTTTCATGGCATTTCTTTTAAAAGTTAATAATAGTTTCGCGGTAATGACGATTGAAGGGAAAAGTATCGGACAAAAAGGAGAAATTTATTTTAATGATCGCCGGTTTATTTTCTAACGATGTTATAAATAGGGATCGGCGGAGTAAAAGCCTGGTTGCTCTCGGGCCGGGCATACAGCGTCCTGACCACGTCCATCCCGCTGACCACCTTTCCAAAAGCGGCATATCCCTGTCCGTCGGGGTTATTCTCCCCGCCAAAGTCATATCCCGGCTGGTCACCCACGCAGATAAAGAATTCGGTCGTTCCCGTGCCCGGCTTGTCCCGCGCCAGGGAGAGCACACCGTTCGTATGAAGGATATGGGTCTGGCTGGTCGGCTCATGCGGCACCCCCGGCAGGCTAACGGCCTTGCTATGATTCGTCTTCCAGATACCCCCCTGGATCAGGTTGGAGATGGGCGAGCCCGTTACCTGGTTGTCATCGTTCAGCACCCGGTAAAAAGAGCCGTTCTTATAAAACCCGGAATCGATATAGGACAAAAAGGCCCCGGCTGTCTTTGGCGCCTGACGCAGGTAGACTTCGACCTCGATATCGCCGGCTCCTGTCTTGATAAGTACATGTGGGAGATCGGGATTGGCGGAATGGCAGGCCGAAAGTAAGGTGACGAGTAACAAATAAAATACGCTGGTCCTCATGGCTGGTTTTAAGGATCACAATTTAGCGTAATATTGTCTATGCATTTTGATCTTCCTTTCCTGCATACGATCTTCATCGGATTCCTTTCTTTGTTTCCCGCGGTGAACCCCGTGGGATCGGCCTTTATCATCGACCCCTTACTCGGAGACCTCAGTTACCCCGACCGGAAGCGGGCCGCAAAAAAAGTGGCCCTCTATTGCTTTGTCATCTGTCTCGTCTCCGCCCTCATCGGCAGCTGGATCATGCGGCTCTTCGGCATCTCCATCCCCATCGTCCAGTTGGCGGGGGGCGTCCTCATCTGCCGCATGGGCTGGCAATTGCTCAATACCGACCAGGTGAAGGGAGAAAAGGAAACGGCCCAACCCGAACGCCGGTCGGGGGACATCGACAATCTCCTTTTCTATCCGATCTCCTTTCCCATGTCTACAGGGGCGGGTACCATCTCCGTTATCCTGACCCTCGCCGCCCATGAAGAAGAGACCGATCTGCTCGGACATTTCATCAACCTCGGCGCTCTTTTTATTGCGATCCTGCTCATCTGCCTGCTCATCTATATCTGTTACGCCAATACCGCCAGGCTCATCCGCCGCCTCGGCCCCCGGGGAGAACAGATCGTCAATCGCCTCAGTGCCTTCCTGGTATTCTGTATCGGCATGCAGATCGCCTATGCGGGCATCCGGGCCCTGTTCAAGTTCTGACCCTCCGGCAAACGCCGCAAACCTACAAACAGTCCTTTATCTCCGCCAGCGTATCCCGGAAGCCCCGGTCATCCCGAAGATCGTTCCGCCACGCAAGCCCGCGTTCGATAAGGTCGATCTCGCGCACCAGGGTCGATCCCGCGGCGCCCGCGGCACGCCCGAGGATAAACACGGTATCCGAAATAGCCGCCGCCGTGGCAATATCATGCGACACGATGATCAGCGTTTTCAGCTCGTCGGACAGGGAGACCTGCAGCAACAGCTCGGTTACCTTTTCCAGCACACAGATGTCCAGTCCTGAAAAGGGCTCGTCCAGCAATAGGAAATCACTTCCCTTCAGCAGCTGCTGGATGATATTCACCCGCTGCTGCTGCCCGCCGGACAGTTGAGCCGGGTAATAGTCCAGCACCTCGGCGATATCGAATCGTACCGCATATTCCCGGATGGCATCCGCTTCCTTATCGGCCAGAGCCGGATTCTTCCGCGCCGCCAGCAGCAGCGATTGTCTTACCGTTCTCCAGCCGAATTGATAATAATTCTGGAAGATAACGCCCATGTCCCCCGGTTGGACAGGGCGCTCCCGCCAGACCTCGATCCCTCCGCCGACTTCCGCCGGTTTCCGTTCGTGGATGGTAATGTCTCCCCCTGTCGGCTTCTGCAGACCGGAAAGCACCCGGAACAATTGGGTCTTACCGATGCCGCTGCGACCGATCAACGAGACCACCTGGCCCTGCTGCAAACCCGGGCGAACGATATCCCGGATAGTGAAATTGATATCCCGGAGGATACACTTGTCGCCATAACACAGCGAAACATTGCTGGCCTTTAACAGAACTTCTTTTTTTATATAGGGTGTCATACGTTAGATTTTTGTATAAGCGAACAACCAATGTCGCAACCGGCCCAGCCCATAATCGAAAAAGAGACCGAGCCCGAAGATAACCGCCTGCAACGCCAGCACATGAGGCAAATCGTTGTACTTATTGTACTTGATCAGCAACGTCCCGATACCACCTTCACTCATATTCAATCCCTCGACCATCGTGATCATCATCCACGCGATGGCGAAATTCTGCCGGACGATCTCAAATACCTGGTCGGCCTTGCCGATGATGATCACTTCATACAGGGTCTCCCATCGGTTATAGCCAAGGGTCTGGCAGAGCTCGAATTCCTGCGCCGGCGTCCGGAGGATCACCGACAGGAAGGAGGTCGTAAAGAAAGGCACGATGCCGAACACCAATAGCGAAAGCTTCAGCGCACCCCCGTCTTTTGTCAGCAAAGTGAAAATGAAGATCAACCCGGTCAACGTCAGATACCGGCATTTGACGGCAAACTGGGCCGCGGGCCGGAAAAAGGGAAGGGTCGATCCATAACTGATCAAAAGTGTAAGCGCAAGCGAATACAACAGGGCTTTGAGCGTAAGGAGCAGACTCGCCAGCAGGTTGTCGTAGAGCAGCGCCGTGGACAACAATTGTCCCAGCGCCTCCAGGACCCGGATGGGACCGGGGATCAAACTCCCGGGGTGCCACTGCCAGAGAACCAGTCCGAAGACCACCTGTGCCGCCACCATGATGAGCAGAGTCGTCCTGCTAACTATTGAAAATGGCTTGAACATGATTATATTTTTAAAATCGGGGGGCCGCGAGGCCCCCCAACTACTTATTCCCCCAATACTATTTCCACGCGACGGTTACGGCTTCTGCCGGCGTCCGTGCTGTTGTCAGCCACCGGTTTTGTCGAACCAAAGCCCTTGGTCTCGATCCGGTCATCCTTCAACCCCCTGCGCACCAGCCACTCTTTTACGGCGGCGGCTCGTTTCTCCGACAAAGGCATGTTCACATCGTCTCCGCCGTTGTTGTCCGTGTGACCGAACACCCCGATCTTCAGGCCTTCGGCGACGACGGCCGACTGGAAGATCTCATCCAGCAGCTTGTAGGACTCGGCCCGGAGCACCGCTGACCCCGTCTGAAACTCGATATGATAGGACCGGGAAGACACAGCTTCCGTGATCTCACTCGCATATTTTGTCTCGATCGCCTTCCCTTCCAGCAGTTCGGGGTGATTGGAGATCACGCTCAGCAGAAAGGACTTGTCCACGGCTTTTTCATAGGGCATGAAATTGGGCATCATCGAAGGGTACATCTTCACCATCAGGTTACCGAAGGTGTTGTACACGGCCTTGTACCTGTCCACCTTGTCCGCGCCAAGCCCATAGCTGTTAGCCATATCCGCCAGGTTGAAGACGGCCGAGCCGCCGAGGTGCACCTTCAGGCCCTGGACGTCCTTCTCTTCGACGCCATTGAAGTACTTCAGCCAGTAGGCGGCATTCTGTTCCTGGTAAACGGCTGCGCTTACTTCAGAAGCGAATTTTCGCGCTTCGGTAAAGGACCTCACCTGGTCGCCCGCCTGGGCCAGCGCGATGATCATCTCCTCGATATCGGTACGGTGGTCATACGCCCATTTTCGGATGGCGATCGTCTGCACAGGCATCTGCGATGCGTACTGATGTGTATTGGCTATCGTCACAAGGCCGCCTTTCTTCGTTGCGACATTGACGTCACCCGGCGTCCAGGTAGCTACCCCGTCCACACCTACGGTCGTATCCCGGCCCGTGGTCTTCCCGTTGACAATGATCTTCCTGCTTTCCGTATAACCGGTGATGTACTTGTTAGGCGCATCGAGGAAGTCGTTGGCCGCGATCAGGTTGATGGCCTCGGCGTCATAGGTCGTCTCATCGGGATTAACCTTGATGCCGTTGTCTCCGGCCCACTTCAACAGGATGTTGATGTCCCCGTCCCGAAGTACACCGGCCACACACCGGCCGATGGCATTATGCGCATCCTGTTTCCAGGAGGCCGGCCCCATCACCTGGTCTTCCCCATAGGATTTACCATGCGCGATCGGCAGGATGATGGGCTGATACTCGGGGCCAAGCGCTTCCAGGCTCTTCGACAACGAGGTCATAAAGGCCGGCATCCCGTCACCCATAAAGGAGATCAAGATCCCCGGCGTATTCGGGTTGGACTTGTACTCCCCGGCAAACTTCACCAGGTCGGCCATCTGCTTGTTGCAGTCATCCTGCCGCAGATAGCTGACGTCAAGATGAGCCTTGTCAAACAGCGAGCCCTTTGTAGTGCGCACGCCGCCGTTGGCATACATCCCGGAGAATTGGGCATTCCAGGCCATCCGTTCCCAGGTGATCCGCGTACCGCCATTAACGGCCTCCGTCGCGGCGGGCAGCGGCAACAACACGGCTTTTTCGTTCAGCGATGCTTCGGGCGCATCGGGCAAAACGACCTTGCCCACTTCGACTGCCTTGCCGGCATCTTTCGGCCTGCCCTGATACCATCTCACACTGAGAATGCCGCCCGCCACGACAAGAGCGATGACCAATAATTTACCCGCGGGTTTTAATTTGACTGACATATAAGTAGATTTTAAGAGTTTAATTAATTAGGTCTTTATAGCGATCGGTAATCGTCACATCCTTCAGATGGCCCTTCGCAGCTCCATCCTTCAGCGCCGATCCCGAATAATTGAAATCCTGGCCAAGGTCAAAGCGGTTGATCAGTTCGATCGCCTGTGCGGACTTCGCCTTGTCCTCCAGCACCTGGTCATCCATGAACCTTGAGGTCACGTCGATGGCGGATTTGATATGGCCGATCTTTTCCCCGATCCTCACCTTCAACAGGGCCAACGCCTTCTCGGCATCCCTGTTCAGCTCGTCATCACCCTTAAAGGCCTTCATGGCGCTGGTGACGGCGGACAGGCCGGTGGTCACAGAGTAATACAGGTCCCGCTTTGCTTCGAGGTCCAGTTTGGCATCCTCGAGCATGATGCCGCTCTCCTCGTAGGCGGCATCCGCAAACTGGATCAGCTTGTTCAGATCGCCCACGATCGGCGTTACATTGTCGATGTACTCCCGGCAACGCATGACGTTGTTCGTGTACAGGCTCACCTGGCGGTTGTTGCCGCCTTCATTCTGCAGGATCTTCACCTTCTGGATGTTCAGCTGCAGTTCTTTTTCTTTTTCGGTGAGCTTGTCCATCAGTTCGGACTGCTTGCCCTTTAGTCTGCCCGACTGTTTATACAGCGTATCCCGGTCCTTATAACCCTGGTCGATCTTTGCCTGCAGGATATTAAAGGGGTTGAGCTCGATGGCCAGCCCGATGGAATAATTGGCGAGAAACTCCGAAAGATATTTCAGCGCCCGCCAGAACTTCCGGTTCGAAACAAGCATCAACAGGAATCCGCAGACGACACCGCCGATCACGAGGTTGACGATACTCCAGGTTACCGATACAAGCCAGGGCAATACATACATAAGGAACCCATAGGCCAAACCCGCGACAAGTGACAGGCCGACAACCGCCGTGGCGATATGCTTCGGCTCACTCCACCAGCCGGGTGTTTTTGTTTTTTGCATTAGCGTGTTCATGGTCATTTGTTTTTAAGGTTTATATATATTGACCGATCTTTTCGATATCGGCCAGGATCTGTTGCCTGCGTCGCTGACTCTCGGCGCCGTATCCGTTGGTACTGACACTCAGCTTTTCCTCGTTCCCGGCTATTTCCTTTTGCAGGACACCGATCTGCTGTTGCAGTTCAAGTATCTCCCGGGACAAGGCTTCGATACGCCGGCTTTTTTCTTCCGCCTCGGCGCCGCGGGCATGGACCTTTTCCTGCAAGGCGGCATCCACCGTCTTCTGGAATTGATCCGCGTCTGCCGACAGCACGCGCAGGTATTCGTTGGCGGTAGCCAGCAGCTTTTCCTTGTCAAGCCCCTGCACCTGCAGGCCGGCAAAAGCCGCGGCATACCTCGCCCGTTCATTCGGGATCGCCTGCATGGCGCCGATCATCCGCGAAAACTCGTAGTAATCCGGACCGGGGATGTTCGCATCGCTGAACAGCTTGTCGAAATACCCCGAAAACCGTTGTTCCGTCGCCGATGTCCGGCTCGTCGCCGATGTCCCAGCCGTCGCCGATGTCCCGGCTGTCCCAACTGTCTCTGATGTCGCCGAGGAAGCCGCAGCCGGCATCTCTGCCGCCGCAGGCGGCGATTGTTTTCGATCAGCATCCTCGCCGATGTCCACGAACGCGGAAAGGATCCTCTTGCCAATTCTGGCCATAGTGTTTGTTTTAAATGGTTATGAGTAGTGATTGCTTTCTTATTGGAGAAGCAGGTACGACAGGAGCATCCCCTCCCGCATCGAAGCAGAAGCAGAAGCCTCAGCATGTTCCGGCGTTTCGTTCGCTGTACGATGGGTCAGCTGACGGTAGATCACGCACAAGGCAAGAGTGAGCAATAGGATGACCACTCCGATAAACTTTTTCATAATCGGCTAGTTAGATAGAATGGGTAATGATGGGAAACAATAGTCGCCGGATGGCGAACAGTAGATGGGGTTTTTAATTCGTCAACCCCGTGGAGTGTGTTTCATTTTCGTAGAAGCGTAGGCTTCGTTTGATTTGATGGAGTAAAGATAATAGCAGGAAAGCCCTCGCTGCTAGTCGAACCGGTAGGAGCGGTTCCTTTTGTTCAATAAACGGTCCGCCTCCTGTGACAAGCGGCAAAATAGATGGTTGAATGTCAAATATCGGGTCTGAGCGGTAGATTTTGACTGCCGAGCGGTTGCCCGCCTGTAAGAGCGGCGGCGTCTCGATACCTATCACCGTTAGGTTGATACGCCGTTGCAAATCCGTAACTTCAGCTACAAACAACCACCGCATGCATCGTCTGACGTTTCTTTTCTTTCTTGCGCTCTCCCTTACCGCCGGCGCCCAGGACACCGCGCGGCAGATCCCGCTCTGGCCAAAAGGCGCACCGGGATTCGAGAACAAACGCAACGAACCCGAACAGGCCCGCGACTACTGGGTAAAGAATATTCACAACCCGAGCATCACCGTCTACCTGCCGCCAAAAGACAAGGCAACGGGCGCTGCCGTCGTCATCTTTCCCGGCGGTGGTCATCGCTTACTCGTGTTTGATGCGGAAGGAAAAGACCCGGCCCGTGCATTGAATAAGCTGGGTATCGCCGCGTTCATTGTAAAGTATCGGCTGTTCAGAGAGGATTCAAACTTATACAGTCTGGACAAAGAAGTAAAACAGGACGCTTACCGGGCAATGCGCCTGGTGCGCAGCAGGGCGGCCGAATGGCATATCGATCCGGAGAGAGTGGGGACCCTGAGTTTTTCCGCAGGCGGAGAAGTGGCTAACCTTATCGCCTATACTCCCGGTAAGGGTGATCCGCAGGCGCCTGATCCGATAGACCGGCTCCCCGGAAAACCTAACTTCCAGCTACTCGTTTATCCCGGACCGCTCGGCATTCCCGAAACAGTTCCCGCCGATGCCCCGCCCGCCTTTCTCATCGCCGCCAACGATGACCCTTGCTGCTCAACGCCCGTCGTCACGCTTCTCGGGAAATACCGGGCCGCAAAAGTTCCCGTGGAAGCGCATATCCTTTCAGGTGGGAACCACGGCTTTAATATGGGCTACCGGTCAAACCTCGCCGCAGTGAAGGCCTGGCCACAACTGATGGCCAACTGGCTGACGGATATGGGCCTGACAGCGCCAAAAAGGAAATAAAAAAAAGCCCCAGGTAAGAATACCCGGGGCGTACTAATCAAAGTGTTTTTAACCATTAAACCTTATCCTATGAAAAGCCAAAATTACATCCGTAACATGGCAATTCAAGAAAATTGTTTATTGGTTATCAATCATTTAGGAACTTACTTTAAAAATACCTAGGTAAATCACTTAAAAATCGATTTACTTCTTCCTGGCCGCAGTCTTTTTTCCCGCGGACGCCGCCGCGGCGGTCTCCGCCTGCTGCTTTGCCAGCTCCTGCTCCTCGCTGAGGATGGAGGTCTCCTTTAGCGGCATATCCAGGATATCAGGGAAGATCTGCATCATATTCGCCACGGTATTGTAGTTGACATCAAAGATCCGCCAGGTATCCCCCTCATCTTTGGACTGGCCAATAAGGTAGCTCACCAGGTGGAATTTCTTGTCGTCCCGGTGAAAATAACGCGAAAGCCGGATCACACACTGCCATTGATCCTTCACCGTCACAAGCGTCTGAAGCTGCAGCTCCGGCGGCGCCTCATCCTGATAACTGGTGGTATACACACGCACCTGCTGGACATGGCCGGAATAACCGTCCTTGCCGCCATAGTACTTCATTACGCTGAAAGGCGCAAGATTGGCATAGGCCCCCCAGTCCTGATAAGCATCCGCTTTTACAAGACTGTCCGCATACCATAAAGCTTTATGGGAGATTTTCGCCGAGTCCGGCTGCGCCTGGCTGACCAGAGCAGTCAAAAGGAATAGCCCTCCGGATAAGAGTTTCTGGATATTCATGGGTATCGAATTTGAAAACAAGATACAAATCCCATAGGATACCATCAATATGTTTTTAAACTCTTAAAAATGGGCCTGTAAGGCAATACGTTGCCTTAAAAAAGCCGTTTTTTTAGTATCTTGAGCCGCGGCATCCTAACTGCCGATCTTATTACTCATCTATGTCACAGAGAACCGATTTTGTATACTCCGTTAAGCAAGAGCCCCACCGGCTCCGTACCAAACAGATATTGCAGGAACACCCGGAGATAAGAAGGCTTATCGGGAAGAACAAGTATACGTTCTTTGCGGTCCTGGGACTCGTATTGTTTCAGGTAGCGCTGGCCTGGCTGGTAAAAGACCAGTCCTGGTGGATCGTCTTCGGTGCAGCCTACCTGCTGGGCGCGTTTGCCGATCACTCGCTTTTTGTGATGATCCACGAATGCGCGCATCACCTGCTTTTCAAGAACCGCTCAGCAAACCGCCTCGCCGGCATCCTGGCCAATCTCCCCCAGTTGTTCCCCAGCTCCGTTTCTTTCGAACGGTATCATATCAAGCATCACTCTTTCCAGGGTGTCCACGAGCTGGACGCGGACCTTCCCAATCGCTGGGAAGCCAAACTCATCAATAACTATTTTATCGGCAAGATCATCTGGCTGCTCTTCTATCCGGTCTTCCAGGTATTCCGCATTTCCCGCCTCCGGGAGATAAAGCCCTTTGACAAATGGGTAGCACTCAACTGGATTGCCGAGATCGTATTCATCACCGCCATCTGGTATTTTATCGGCCCCAAGGCCATCTCCTACCTGCTGCTCAGCTTCTTCTTCTCCGTCGGTCTTCACCCCCTGGGCGCCCGCTGGATACAGGAACACTATCTCACCCATGACGAACAGCAGGAAACCTTCAGCTATTATGGTGTGCTCAACGCCGTAGCGTTTAACGTAGGTTATCATAACGAACACCACGACTTTCCCTCCATCCCCTGGAATAAATTGCCGAAGATAAAAAAGACGGCTCCGGCGTATTATGACAGCCTGGTCTCGCACAAGTCCTGGACCGTGCTCTTTTTCCGGTTTCTTTTCGATAAGGAAATATCGCTCTACTCCCGGATCGTCCGTAAAGAACGGGGGAAGGTTGCGCTTACCGACGAGTCGAAACCCGACATGGACCTCATCAACAGTCCGCACCAAAACGTCGCCGCCGCGGCTCAGGTTTAAATAAACACTCTTGTCCCGGAATTGAAATTCTCCCTGAACTCCTTCGGGGTGCAGGTCTTTTTCTTCTTGAAAATGCGGTTGAAGTTGGAGATATTATTGAAACCGCAGTGGTAGGAGATCTCCGAAATGCTATGGGTCGTATCGATCAGCATTCTCGAGGCATGACCCAGCCTGATCTCGTTGAGACTGTCGATAAAAGTATTCCCCGTCCGTTTTTTTATAAACCGGCTGAAAGACACCTCCGTCATGCTGACCAGCCGCGCCACCTCACCCAGCGTAATCGGCTTGTCATAGTTGTTGTTCATATATTCAAAGGCCTTCTCGATGCGCCGGCTGTTATACGTAAAATGCTGATTGGTGAAGGAGGCATCGGACAGGGTGCGCATATTCCGCGAAATGGAAAGATCGTGCAATATCGATAGCAGTTCGAGCACCGAATCGAACCCTTTCTTCTGGTTCAGGCTAAGAATACGCGGCGCAATTTCCGAAGCGGCTTCGCGGTCAAAGAGGATCCCCTTCTGACTCCGGTCCATCATGCTGCGGATAAAGCTCAACTGATTGCGCCGGAGCAGCTTATCCTCGAAAAGATCCTTATGCCACTGGATCGTCACCTCCCTTATCTCCTCACTCTTGCACTGATGCGTGAACCAGGCATGATAAAGGTTGGGGCCCACCAGCACCAGTTCCATGTCTTCGATGGTATCGATATGATCGCCGACGATTCGCCTTGCGCCTTTCGCGTTGATTATCAGGTTTAATTCAAGCTCTTCATGATAATGTAAGGGGAAACTGAAATCTCTTTTTACCCGGGAGAAAATGGTGAAGCAGTCATTTTGAGTGAGTGGTGTAATCTCACGGATGATATTCGCACTCATATAGCAACTAGTTCGTTTGAAGGTTGGTTCTCTAAAGATACAACATCCCGGGTGTCAAAAATGAACAATTCCCGGATAATAAAGTAGTACTCGGGCCGGTGAAAATGGGATATCTTACCCTTCAATGAGACAGTTTTTTTTGTGCCTTTGCTGCTTGCCCCTGACCCTGAAGATCCAGGCACAGGAATTACCCGTCGACAAAAAAGCTACGCCGGAGACGATCCGTCTTTACAACCATTTGAAAACTCTTCCTTCAAAAGGCTTCCTCTTTGGACATCAGGATGATCTTGCCTATGGCGTCGGCTGGAAAGACATCCCCGGCCGCAGCGATATAAAAGATGTCACCGGTGACTATCCCGGACTCTATGGCTGGGAACTCGGCCGGATCGAACTGGATCACCCGGATAATATCGATGGCGTTCCCTTTGACAAGATGCGGCAATTCATCCTGGAAGGATACCGGCGGGGCGGAGTCATTACCATCAGCTGGCATTTGAATAACCCCCTCACCGGTGGTACGGCCTGGCAACCCGCTCCCGGAACCGTAGCCTCCATTCTTCCCGGCGGTGAAAAGAATGCCCTTTACAAAAGCTGGCTCGACAAGGTTGCCAACTTCCTCCACAGCCTGAAGGGCGATCATGGCGAATCTATTCCGGTGATCCTCCGGCTCTTTCATGAACTGAACGGCAACTGGTTCTGGTGGGGCGGGAGTCATTGTACACCGGATGAGTTTCGGCGGCTCTGGCAGTTCACCGTATCTTATCTGCGCGATGAGAAGCAGATTCATAACCTGCTCTATGCCTGCAATACGGACAATTTTGCAACGGCCGATGCCTGGCTGGAAAAATATCCCGGGGATGAATGGGTGGATGTCGCCGGGTTTGATACGTATCAGCGAACCGGCAATGCACAATTTGCCACAGCATTCGACAGGATGCTGACCCTTCTCGAGACCATCACCGCTCAACATCATAAGATACCTGCCCTGACGGAATTCGGCTACAACGGCCTCCCGGACAGCACCTGGTGGACCGGAACATTTCTGCCGGTGCTGCAAGTCCATCATCTCGCTTATGTGATGGCCTGGCGCAACGCCGGGGACGAACCCGGCGGTCATCACGAATATTATGTACCTTTTAAAGGTCAGGCCTCTGCTCCCGACTTTGTCAAATTCCACTCCTCACCCCGCGTACTTTTCCAGCAGGCGGCGGCAAAGGAAAGGTTTTATCAGAAATAATGAAACTGCGATTACCGGATCTCGCCATCCTCGTTGCCTACCTGATCACCATGGTCGTGATAGGCTGGGCCTTGCGTAAGAAAGCCAGACAGAATAAGGTCAACTACCTGCTGGGCGGAAAGTCCCTTCCCTGGTATATGCTCGGGCTCAGCGATGCCTCGGATATGTTCGACATCTCGGGAACGATGTGGATGGTCAGCCTCTGTTTTGTTTATGGGATGAAAAGCATTTGGATACCCTGGCTCTGGCCCGTCTTTAACCAGGTATTTATGATGGTGTATCTCTCCCGCTGGCTTCGCCGGTCAAACGCCACGACCGGCGCCGAATGGCTGGCCACCCGCTTTGGCAGCACAGGGCCGGGCGTCCGCGCCTCTCATAATATCGTGGTGGCCTTTGCCCTGCTGAGCTGCCTGGGATTCATGGCCTATGGTTTTGTGGGCCTGGGAAAGTTCATGCAGATCTTTATTCCCTGGGAAAATATAAAGGGATACATCCCGTTCGATATTCCATTGGCGTACGTTCCGCATTTCTATGGCATCGTCTTTACCCTCTTCGCGATGTTCTATTCCATTCTCGGCGGAATGCACAGCATCGTTCTTGGCGACGTCATCAAATATATTCTGATGACCGTGGCCTGTATCAGCATCGCCGTCATCGCTATGCAGCGGCTGCATCAATCCGGCAACACACTGGCCGTCCCCCGATCCTGGTTGGATCCTTTCTTTGGCTGGCGCCTCGACCTCAACTGGAAAGGACTCATCGACGATGCCAACAAAAAGATTGCCGATGACGGTTTTTCCCTGTTTGGCCTCTTCTTTATGATGATGTTGTTCAAGGGAGTTTTTGCCAGTCTTGCCGGACCCGCGCCCAATTATGATATGCAGAAAGTGCTTAGCACCCGAAGCCCCGAAGAAGCCAGCAAGATGAGCGGCTTCGTATCGATCATTCTGCTGCCCATCCGCTATTCGATGATCATCGGCCTCACCGTCCTCGCCCTTCTGTATTATCATAGCATCAGCGGCGATCTCCAAACTCCCGCCGGAACGGATTTTGAAAAGATATTACCGGCCACCATCAATAATTTCCTGCCCGTCGGATTGATGGGTATCGTGCTCACCGGGTTGCTCGGCGCATTCATGGGCACTTTTTCGGGGACCCTCAATGCGGCCCAGGCCTATCTCGTCAACGACATCTATCTTAAATACGTCAATCCCGCGGCTTCGAATCGCCGGACCATTTACATGAATTATCTCGCCGGCGTTGCCGTGGTATTCACGGGGATCGTGCTGGGTCTCTTCGTCCGGGATGTCAATACCGTCCTCCAATGGATCGTATCGGGTCTGTACGGCGGCTACATCGCCTCTAATCTTCTGAAATGGCATTGGTGGCGCTTCAACGCCAGAGGCTTCTTCTGGGGGATGCTGGCCGGGATCATCCCCGCCATCGCGCTCGCCGTTCTGAAATCCTGGAATGTCCTTCACGGGCTCGATCTCTATTACTGGCCGGTGCTTTTCGGTTTGTCGCTGGCCGGCTCCATCATCGGCTCCTATGCCGCACCACCGACAGACAAAGAAGTGCTGAGCTCATTCTACCGGACCGTTCGCCCCTGGGGTTTTTGGGGGCCTGTCCACAAAATGGTGATCGCGGAAGACCCGTCGTTCGAAGGGAACCGGAATTTTCGCCGCAACCTGTTCAACATCATCCTGGGGGTCATCGCCCAACTCTGTCTGACCCTCCTGCCCATGTATATTGTATTGGGACTGAAGCTGCCGCTGCTGATCAACAGCGCACTGTTGCTGATCATCGTCCTTATTCTCAGGAAAACCTGGTGGAACCGGCTCAATGAATACTAAACCGTCTAATTCAAAATATGACCACGATGAAGCATCTGTTTAAAGACCGTCTTGCCTCACTGAATAAACATCATGCACAGCTGCTCGACCGGCCAAACGAGCCGCTGCTGCCGGGAAACGGGATATTTCTCCGTTACCGTCATCCCATCCTCACGGCAGACCATGTGCCACTCTTCTGGCAGTATGATCTCGACGAAAACACCAACCCCTGGCTAATGGAACGCTTCGGCATCAACGGGGTCTTTAACGCGGGCGCCATCAAATGGAACCAACGCTATGCCGTCATGGCCAGGGTCGAAGGCCGTGATAGAAAATCATTTTTTGCGATCGCGGACAGCCCCAACGGTATCGACAATTTTCGCTTCTGGGATTCGCCGGTACATATGCCCGGCACCGGAAGCCCCGAAACCAATATCTACGATATCCGGCTCACCCGCCATGAAGATGGCTATGTGTATGGACTGTTCTGCACCGAAAAAAGAGATCCCGTTGCCCCCTCTTCCGATCAATCCGCGGCTGTCGCCCAGTGTGGAATTGCGCGGACCCACGACCTGATCCACTGGGAAAGACTGGCCGATCTCACCACCCGGTCACCTCAACAGCGGAACGTCGTTCTTCATCCCGGGTTTGTTGAGGGGAAATATGGTTTCTATACCCGGCCCCAGGACGGGTTTATCAACACCGGCACCGGCGGCGGCGTAGGCTTTGGGCTCGCCGATTCGATCACCAACGCCGTCATCGAAAAAGAGACCATCATTGATTCCCGCATCTATCACACCATCAACGAGACAAAAAACGGACTGGGCCCCGAACCGATAAAGACCCGGCTCGGCTGGCTTCATCTTGCTCATGGGGTTCGCAATACCGCCGCGGGCCTCCGCTATACCCTCTATCTTTTCCTGACCGATCTGCACGATCTTACCAGGGTTCTTTATAAGCCCGGCGGTTACCTTATCGCCCCGGTCGGGGAAGAACGAGTAGGGGATGTCTCCAATGTGGTCTTCTGCAATGGCTGGATCGCCGACGAGGACGGCCGGGTGTTTATTTACTATGCTTCTTCGGATACCCGGATGCATGTGGCGACAACGACCGTCGATCAGCTGCTGGATTATGTCGTCAACACCCCGGAAGACGAAGGCTCTTCGGCCGGCTCCGTCATGACCCTGCAACGTATCATCGACAAGAACAAAGCCCGGTTATGAATGCCAGCACCTACCGGCAGGAAATGAAGCGGGAACTGCAATCCATCCTGAAATATTGGATGCTCCATTCCCCCGACGAAAAGCAGGGCGGCTTCATCGGCCGGATAGATGGGAACGATCAGCCGCATCCTGACGCGCCAAAAGGACTCGTGCTCAACAGCCGCATCCTCTGGGCGTTCAGCGCCGCCTGGCGCCACACCGGTCAATGGATCTATCGCCCGGTGGCTACCCGGGCCTATACCTACCTGGTCGATCATTTCTTCGACCCGCGATCCGGCGGCGCCTGGTGGAGTCTGGATGCTGCCGGCCGGCCCCTGAACACCCGTAAACAGATCTATGGACAGGCCTTCGCTCTCTATGGCCTCAGCGAATACTACCATGCCACCGGTGGCCAGACCACACTGGATCAGGCGATCCATCTCTATCGGACAATCGAAAAACACAGCTCCGACCCGGTGAACGGCGGCTATTTCGAAGCCTACGATCGCGACTGGAAGCCGCTGGACGACCTTCGCCTCAGCGAAAAGGACGCCAACGAGGCGAAGACCATGAACACGCATCTTCACATCCTGGAAGCCTACACGACACTTTACCGCGTCTGGCCCGACCAGCAATTGAGAGAGAAGCTCCTGCAGCTGCTCGAAATATTCCTTGGGCATATCGCCGGCCCCGGTACGGGTCACCTGGGACTGTTCTTTACCGCTGACTGGCGACCAAGATCCCGGATCATTTCTTATGGCCACGATATCGAAGCCGCATGGCTTCTGCACGAAGCAGCCATCGCCGTCGAAGACCCCGGGTACATCGATCGCACCGCCGCGCTTTGTCTCAAAATTGCGGATGCAACCTGCAAAGGAGTGGACAAAGACGGCGGCCTCTGGTACGAAAAAGAAGGCGATCATCTTGTCCGCGAGAAACATTGGTGGCCGCAGGCCGAAGCCATGGTCGGATTTCTGCGGGCCTGGAGTATCAGCGGCGACGAACGATGGTGGAACGCCTCCACCGGCATTTGGGATTTCGTAAAGCGATTCATCCGTGAACCGTCGGGAAAAGAATGGTACTGGGGCGTAGACGCCAATCATGCGCCGATGCCTGGACAGGATAAGGCCGGATTCTGGAAATGTCCCTATCATAACAGCCGTGCCTGCATGCAAATAATCTACACCCTCGAGCGAACACTAGAAAAAATCCCGTAGGTTTGGATCAAGAAAATTTACAACAATGCGACTTCTCTCCCGTACGGCAGTCATCATGACCCTCATTTCCGCTGCTACTCTCCTGACTTCTCTGCGTCCAAAAACCCAAAAGGTCATCTTCTTCGGTGATTCGATCACCGCCCAGGGCGCAAGACCCGGCGGCTATATCGAAAGAATAAAACAGGCACTGACCCAAAAGTCGATGGCCAATGACTACGATCTCATCGGCGCCGGCATCGGCGGCAACAAGGTATACGATCTCTATCTCCGGATGGATGACGATGTGATGGCCCAGAATCCCGATATCGTCTTCATCTATATCGGCGTCAACGACGTCTGGCACAAAGCCACGTCCGGCACGGGCACCGACATCGACAAATTCGAGAAATTCTATACCGCGATCATCAATAAGCTGCTGGATAAGCATATCCGGGTCATCCTCGTCACACCCGCGGTAATCGGGGAAAAGAATGATTTCACCAACCAGCAGGACGGCGACCTCAACGCCTATTCACAGGTGATCCGCAACCTTGCCCAAAAATTTCATTGCGGGCTTGTCGATCTTCGTGAGATCTTCCACAACTACGAACTGAAGAATAATCCGGGGAATAAAGAGTCCGGTATCCTCACTCAGGATCGCGTTCATTTAAATGATAACGGGAACCAACTGGTCGCCGACAAAATGCTCGAGGCGCTTTTGGCAAAATAACCGGAACTTTGTCCCTTAAACGGAGTATTCATATGCCAAAGACCATCCTGATCACCGGCGCAAACGGCGGCCTCGGCGCCGCCACGGTAAAGAAGTTCCTCGATAAAGGCTATAAGGTCATCGCCGTCGACCAGTCGGGTACCCATCTGGGCTTTGCCGCCGCGCATGATAATTTTGAGCTGAAGTCGGTGGATGCCACCAACGAAGAGGCCGTGGCGACCTTTGTAGAAGAGATCATCGAACTCTATGACAACATCGATGGCGCCCTGCTGTTGGTGGGTGGATTCGCAATGGGCGATGTCGCGGCAACCGACGGCGCGGCACTGCGAAAAATGTTCTCCCTCAACTTCGAGACCGCCTATTTCTTTGCCCGGCCCCTCTTCCGGCACATGCTGGAAAAAGGGTATGGACGCATCGCCTTCATGGGCGCCCGCCCCGCACTGAAACCCGAACAGGGAAAGGGGGTGCTGGCCTACTCGTTGACCAAATCGCTTCTCTTCCAGTTTGCCGGTCTGCTCAATGCCACCGCCAAGGGAAAGAATGTCGTGGCCTCCGTTATAGCACCCTCCACCATCGACACCCCGGTCAACCGGAAAAGTATGCCGGATGCGGACTTTAACGCTTGGGTAAAACCGGAGGAGATCGCCTCGCTGCTGGAATTTATCTGCAGTGACGAGGGAAATGCAATTCGTGAACCGGTATATAAAATATACAATAACGCATAAAAAGAAAGCGATCCGTCGGGATCGCTTTCTTTTTACACGGTTAACACACTGTTCCAGCCCGTCGCCCCGTCCGGCTCCCGTAGCCGGTTCTCGATGTCTTCCATCCACATCTTTTCATCGATGCGAAACTTGTAATAGTACTTGCCCTTCGGCAGCATGGGAATTGACACCTTCCAGGACCCATCTTTCACCGGCTGCAATTGCAACTCGTCCGGTGACCAATGGTTAAAAGTGCCCGCCAGGGCAATGTGGGCTGCGGATGTCGCATTCAGATGATGAATGTAGAATTCGATCGTTTTTTTCCGCCGGTTGATATACGGCGATTCGCGAAGTTTCATAGCAACCCCCTTGTGTTTAGATTTTAATAATCGTATTCAATAGGGTATCTTCAAAATGGCCGGCAACATGGGAATTCTACGCGAAGGGTAATTAGGGAAGAGTGTACAAAATTTACACTTTTTTTCAACATAATGCAAGAACTTAGGAAGTTTATTTTGCTAAATCGGTTTAATTTCTTTTTAATCGCCGATGATAAGAGGAACGGGGGGAATAGGATAAATTAGCACGAATTATGGCAGAAACAAAGATCCTTTTGGTGGAGGACGAAAAGAAGATCGCGGAATCCCTCCGCAAAGGCCTCACTGAACAGCATTATGAGGTGGATGTAGCCTACGACGGCCTCAGCGGCAAAAAGCTCTTCGATACAAGTGCTTATGATCTGGCGATCCTCGATATCAACCTCCCCCTGATGAACGGCTATGAGTTGGCCCGGCATATCCGCAGTTTCAATGAGGATATCCTGGTGATCATGCTCACGGCTATGAACACAACGGAAGACAAGATCGAAGGTTTCGAAGCCGGGGCGGACGATTATATCGTAAAGCCGTTCGACTTCCAGGAGCTGCTGGTTCGTATCCGGGCCCTACTGAAGCGGCTGCACCATCAACCCGCAGTCGGCGCCAATGTCCTCCGGGTCGGCGACCTGATCATGAACCTCGACAGCAAGGAGGTCTCCCGCGAAGGCCGCAACATCCCCCTTACGGCAAAGGAATTTCAACTCCTCGAATACTTTATACGGAATAAGAACAAGGTCGTTTCCCGGATCGACATCGCCATCAACGTATGGGACATCGACTTCGACACCAAAACGAATGTGATCGACGTGTATGTCAACTTCCTCCGGAAAAAGATCGAAAAGGACTTTTCCTCCAAGCTCATCTATACCCAGGTAGGGATGGGCTACGTGTTGAAAGAAACCCCTTGACGTGAAGATCCGCTACAAGATAATGCTCCTTTTTACACTGCTGGTCACGGCGATTATTTCGCTGTTGACCGGATCGGTGTATTATTTTGCAAAACTCGAGCGCAAACAGGTCTTTGCAAAGCGGCTGAAGGCCAGGGCTACCTACAATACCCAGCTCTATGCCATCATGGGAGACAGCGGGCTCAACATCCTGCGCCGGATCGATTCGGTTTCCCTCATCGGGGCCACGGTATCCCGGAGTATCGGGATGTACACCGATAATGGAACGGTTCTTTACCAGTTTGATATGCCCGGTACCCCACGCCTCACCGTCACCCGGGATTTCCTCGGGGAAGTGCAGCAGAAAGGGGAAAAAGCCTTTATCATGGACAACCGGGAGGCCATTGCCGTCCATCGCAATGCCGGCAAAAGGGATTTTATCGTCGTGGTGGCGGGCCATGACGACGATGGTATCGAGCGGGTCGAAACCCTTAATAAGATATTGCTGATCAGCCTGATCCTCGGCGTCTTTCTGACTGCGCTCGTCAGCTTCCTCTTTGCCCGCCAGCTGCTGCGCCCGATTGCACAGATCATCCGGGAAGTAAAAGACATCTCCTCCTTCGATCTCTCCCAGCGCGTCCGGGCCGGCACCGGCCAGGACGAAATGAGCCAGCTGGGCAATACCTTTAACGATCTGCTTGGCCGGCTGCAGGAAGCCTTTGCCATCCAGCGACGGTTTATCTCCAATGCCTCCCATGAACTATCGACTCCCCTGACCTCGGTGTCCAGCCAGGTGGAGGTGATCCTCCAAAAAGATCGCTCCGCCGATGAATATAAACAGGTGCTTTATTCCGTTCGGGAGGATGTGCAGCAGATGCGCCAGCTGACGAAAAGTCTTCTCGAGATCGCAAAGACGGGTTCCCAGGGTGGAATCGAACTCAACGAAGTGCGCGTAGACGAGGTTCTCATGAAAGTGGTGGGCGAGGTGAAAAAGAACAACGCCGATTATAACGTAGAACTGGATTTTGGCGAATTCCCCGAAGACGAAAAAGACTTCGTGGTCTTTGGCAACAGCGAACTCCTGTACATCGCCATCCGGAACGTGGTGGAAAACGGCTGTAAATACTCCCCCGATAAGCGCTCAGTCGTAGACCTGACCTTTGCCTATCACAAGATCTTTGTAAAAGTCGTCAACCAGGGCGTCGTCATTCCCGCCGAAGAGATCCCCCAGATCTTCCAGCCCTTCTATCGCGGGGCCACTACAGCAACGACCCGCGGCTTTGGCCTTGGCCTGGCCATGGCCGAACGCATCATCGCCCTGCACAAGGGCATCATCCATGTCGTTTCCGACAAGAGCAACGGCACCGTCTTCACCATCGAACTCCCCGCGATCAAGATATTCAACTAGATCGGCAAAAAATTATTTTTGTTTAATTTTTTGCCGATATTCATAAATGCCATGGATACAACCTATCGACCCCTGTCATAATCTTCTGCTATCCGCCGGTGTGGCCCTTATTCCGATCCTGATCATCTTCTGGGCCCTCGTTTTGCGGAAAATGAAGGGGTTCCAGGCCGGTCTCCTGGCCATCGGCGCCGCTTTTCTCATCGCCATCCTCGTTTACCGGATGCCGGTAAAACTGACCCTGCTTTCGACGGGTAACGGCGCCCTCTATGGACTTTTTCCCATCTGCTGGATCATCCTCCCCGCCGTCTTCCTGTTCAATTGCACCATCCATAGCGGGCAGTTCGAGATCATCCGCCATTTTATGTCCACCATATCGGCCGACAGAAGGATCCAGGCCCTGCTGATCGCCTTCTCCTTCGGGTCTTTTCTCGAAGGAACGGCAGGCTTTGGCGCGCCCGTCGCCATCACCGCGGCGATGCTTGCCGGCCTGGGCTTTAATCCCCTGTATGCCGCAGGCCTCTGCTTGATCGCCAACACCGCCCCCGTAGCCTTCGGCTCCATCGGCATCCCCGTCACGGTGGCCGCGCAGGTGACCGGGATTCCCGAACAGGCGCTGTCCACGATGATCGGCCGCACCCTTCCTTTCCTGTCCGCCCTCTTACCCTTCTACCTGGTCATACTGATGGCGGGTTTCAAAAAGGCCCGGGAGGTGGCGCCGGCGGCACTGGCATCCGGCCTGTCTTTTGCCGGTATTCAATTCCTGTCCTCCAACTACCTGGGACCGGCCCTCCCCGACGTACTGGCCGGCATCGGGTCCATCATCAGCCTGCTGATCCTGCTGCGATTCTGGCGTCCGCGCACCATCTGGCGTTTTCCCGAAGAGGCGGCGCCGGAACAGGAAACGGCAACCTTCTCCGCCCGCCGGTTGCTATGGGCGCTGGGTCCGTTTATCGTGCTCACGATCATGATCGTCATCTGGGGACTGGCGCCCGTAAAAGAGGGGTTAAACGCCCATGCCACGGTGCAGTTCGCCGTTCCCGGCCTGCACAATGCCATCCGCGAACATAGCGGCGGCCTGATCGCTCATATCTACAAACTCAATTATGGCTCTGCGGCAGGCACGGCGATTTTTATCGCCGCGCTCATCTCACTGCCCCTTTCGGGGCTCACCCTGAGACAGGGAATACAAGTGTTTGTCACCACCCTCCGTCAATTACGTTTTCCCATCCTTACGATTGCCACGGTGCTTGCCTTTGCCTACCTGGTGAATGACTCGGGTATCACCCAGACCGTCGCCGGTCTGCTGGCCAATACGGGACCCCTCTTCCCCTTCTTTGCCCCGGTACTCGGCTGGCTCGGGGTCTTTATCACAGGATCGGATACTTCCTCCAACGCACTTTTTGGTAAATTGCAGGCTTCTACGGCGGTGTCCATCGGCGTAGACCCGGTCGTTACGGTAGGCGCCAATGTCTCAGGCGGGGTCATCGGCAAGATGATCTCGCCACAGTCCATCGCCGTGGCGGCCGCTGCCGGCAACCTCGTTGGAAAAGAATCCGATCTCTTCCGGTTTACGGTTCGCCACAGCTTTATATTATTGTGCATCATCTGCTGCATCGTCATGGCTCAGGCCTACTGGATCCGGTGGATGATCCCAACATACATACATCATACATGAGTCAAAAAATAATCGCCATCGACGGCTATACCCTCAACCCCGGCGATCTCTCCTGGGATCCCTGGCGCGAGTACGGCGAGCTTACCGTCTATGAACGTACGCCCTACGAAACCGACGCCATCGTCGGCCGCTGCGCCGGAGCCGCGGCGGTGCTCACCAACAAAACGCCCTTTACCCGCGAAACGCTCGCCCGGCTGCCCGGATTGAAATATATCGGGGTGACGGCAACCGGCTATAATATGATCGATATCGCGGCGGCAAAACAGCAAGGCATCGTCGTGAGCAACGTCCCCGGCTACGGCACCGCCTCGGTGGTACAGATGACCTTTGCCCTTCTGCTGGAGCTGACGCACCGCGTCCAGCGCCACAGCGACGCCGTCATGGATGGCAAATGGTCCCGGTCGCCCGATTTCAGTTTCTGGGACTATCCCCTTGTCGAATTATCGGGCAAGACGATCGGCATCATCGGGATGGGGCATATCGGCAGCAAGGTGGCGGATATTGCCACAGCCTTCGGCATGAAGGTCATCGGCAACAGCCGGACGCAAACGGATCAATCCCATCGCCCCGGATTCCGCTGGGCCGCGGTCGATCAGCTGCTCGCCCAGTCCGATGTCGTAAGCATCCACTGCCCGCTCTTTCCCGAGACGCTGGGACTCATCAACAAAAAGACCCTCGCCGGGATGAAACCGACGGCCTTCCTGCTGAATACCTCCCGCGGTCCCATCATCGTGGAACAGGACCTGGTGGAAGCCCTCGATGCCGGCCGCCTCGCGGGCGCGGGGCTCGATGTGCTCTCGACCGAGCCGCCGCCCGCCGGTAATCCGCTCTTCAAAGCGAAGAATTGTATCATCACCCCGCATATCTCCTGGGCTACAAAAGAAGCCCGGACCCGGCTGATGACAGCCACCCTGGCCAATTTCGCGGCCTGGCATTCCGGCCATCCTACAAATGTTTTATGAAAATACTCATCGCTCCCAACGCCTTTAAGAATAGCCTCACCGCAGACGCCGCTGCCACGGCGATCCTGCAGGGACTCCGGCAAAGCCGCCTGTCCTTTACCGGTGAGTGCTTTCCGATAGGCGATGGCGGCGACGGCACAGGCGATCTGCTGATCAAACGACTCGGCGCCACTCTCGTCGAAGCGCCGGTCCACGACCCGCTCGGCCGGCCGCGGCGGGCTTCTTTCGGCCTCGCCGGCGAGATCGCCATCATCGAGATGGCCAGCGCCTCCGGTATCCGGCTGCTGAAAAGGGAGGAACTCGATCCCCTTCATACGCTGTCGCTCGGGACGGGTGAGCTGATCGGCGCGGCACTCGACCACGGCGCCCGCCGGATCATTCTCGGCATGGGTGGCTCGGCAACCGTCGACGGCGGGGTCGGCATCCTGACAGCACTGGGGATCCGGTTTTCCGGCACCGCCATCGACACGACAGGCCTTGACCCCCGGCTTGCGGGCGCCCGGCTAACCGTTCTTTGCGATGTGAACAACGCCCTCCTCGGTCCTCGCGGCGCGGCCGCCGTCTTCGGACCGCAAAAAGGCGCGACCCCGGAAGCCGTCCGCCAACTGGAAACCCGGCTTCAAAACCTGGCCGGTCTCATTCAAAAAACAACGGGCAAAGAAATTGGCGCGCTGCCGAAAGGCGGCACCGCCGGCGGGGCGGCCGCCGGACTATATGGCCTGCTTGACGCCGACCTCGTAAATGGGATCGATTATTTTCTGCAGCTGACCGGGTTTGACAAATCCCTCGCCGATGCCGACCTGCTCATCACGGGAGAAGGAAGCATCGACGAACAAACTCTACAGGGGAAAGCGCCCTTTGGAGTGGCGCTCCGCGCAAAAGAAAAAGGGATACCCGTTATCGGCCTCGCCGGCCGGCTGCCACAAGTCACGACAAAACTGGACGAATACTTCGACGTTCTCCTTCCCATCAACCATCAACTCCTCCATCCGGCAAAAGCACTGCAACAGACAGCTGCCAATCTTACCGCGACGGCAAAAGCCATCGGTAACCTGCTGGCCGCACGAAGCCCGGATACCTCACTTCCGCGGCAGCAATAACTTACTCACCAATCCGGTCCAACCGGTTTGGTGCGAAGCGCCAAGCCCCTTCCCGTTATCCCCATCAAAATATTCAAAGAAGAGAACATAGTCTTTGAAATGCGGATCGTGTTGCATCTTCTCATTCTCGCCAAAGACCGGCCGGCGCCCCTTCTCATCCCGCAAAAAGATCCGGGACAGCCGCAGCGACAATTCCGTACTTATCTCATCCAGCGTCTTCATCTGGCCCGAATGCGTCGGGTATTCGATCTTGAAATCATCCCCGTAGTAGTGGTGAAATCGCTGCAAGGCCTCGATGATCAGGAAATTCATCGGCATCCAGATCGGACCCCGCCAATTGGAATTTCCGCCAAACAGGGGAACGGTGGATTCTGCCGGCGTATATTTCACCGTCACCACCTGTCCGTCTACCTGAAATTGATAAGGATGCTGCTCGTACTCTTTGGACAGCGACCGGATCCCATGGTCACTCAGAAACTCCGTCTCATCCAGCATCCTGTAAAGAATGCGTTTGATCCGGTGTCCCCGCAACAGGGACAGAAGGTGCTTCTGGTCGGAACCCTTCTCATGCCAGCGCGATACCAGCGACGCCAGATCGGGCCGGTTGTCGAGCAGCCACTTCAGCCGCTTGGCAAATTCCGGCAGCTTCTGCAGGATATCATCGTCGATCACCTCCACCGCAAACAACGGGATCAGTCCTACCATCGACCGCATCTTCATCCGGATCACGGCATCTCCCGGCATGCGTACCGTATCATAGAAAAACTCGTCTTCCATATCCCAAAGCCCGGTGTTGTTGGCGCCCAGACTCGCCATGGCCGCGGCGATATGCAGAAAATGCTCGAAGAATTTATTGGCCATGTCCTGGTAGACGGGATTGAACATGGAAAGTTCAAGCGCGATCCGCATCAGGTTCAGCGAATAACCCGCCACCCAGCTGGTGCCGTCCGCCTGCTCCAGCCTGCCGCCATCCGGTAACCGGCTGTTATTCCGGTCAAAGACCCCGATATTATCCATCCCGAGAAATCCGCCCTCAAAGATATTATTGCCCTCGGCATCCTTTCGGTTGACCCACCACGTGAAATTGAGCAGCAGTTTGTGAAAGACGGTCTCGAGAAAGGCGATATCCCCTTTCCCGCCGTTCTGATGTTTCTCGATCTCATATACCCGATAGGCAGCCCAGGCATGAACCGGTGGATTGGTATCGCTGAAGGACCATTCATAGGCCGGCAACTGCCCGTTCGGATGCATATACCAGTCATGGGTCAGCAACAGCAATTGATGTTTCGCAAAGTCGACATCTATCAGCGCGAAGATGATACAATGAAAAGCCAGATCCCATGCGGCATACCAGGGATACTCCCACTTGTCGGGCATCGAGATGATGTTGCTGTTCTTGAGGTGAAACCAGTCATAGTTCCTCCCCTTTAGCCGCTGTGCCGGCGGTGGCGGTTGCCCCGGATCGCCCTTCAGCCAGTCTTCGACATTGTAGATATAAAGTTGCTTGTTCCAAAGCATCCCCGCAAAGGCCTGCCGCTGTACCCGGCGGTGATCCACATCCGGCATATCTTTTTGGATCCCGGCATAGAACTCATCCGTCTCCCGGATCCGCTCCGTAAACACCGACTCAAAGTCGGCAAAGGGATCACCGGTGCTGCGCCTTGACAACCGGAGCCGGAAGGTCGTACTCCCGCCGCCCGGGACGACACGCTCATAATGGAAGGCAGCCTTTGTCCCCTGAAAGTAATTGACAGCCTGCCCGTTGCCATGAACAAGATATTCCTGGATACCGTCCTTATAAAAACCGGGCTTTTCCGTTCCATAAAACCGGCGGACATTGGTCTCGTTGTCGCAGTACAGGATCGTATCCACGTCATCCGCAGACAGCGCCCATTCACCCAGTTCCCGGTGCCTGATAAGGATATCCCCCTCGTTGGTGGACATCATCAGCGGCTTATAATCATCGATACCCCAGCTCCAGGTATTGCGAAACCACGCAGTGGGCAGGACGTGGATCGGCGCCGAATTCCTGCCCCGGTTGTGCACCGTCACCCGGATAAGGAAATCCTCCATATCCGCCTTGGCATATTCGATGAAGATATCGAAGTATTCGTCCTTGTCAAATACACCCGTATCCATCAATTCAAATTCCGGTTGCTCGCGGGTGCGCCGCTGGTTCTCCTGCACCAGCTGCTCGTAAGGAAAGGCGGCGTGCGGGTATTTATACAACATCTTCATGTAGGAATGGGTAGGAGAGGAGTCGAGATAGTAATACAACTCCTTGACATCTTCGCCATGATTGCCTTCGTTGATGTTGAGCCCGAAGAGCCGCTCTTTCAGGATCGGGTCCCTGGTATTCCAGAAACTAAACGCAAAACAAAAATTCTGTCGCTTGTCGGCAAACCCGCCGATGCCTTCCTCACCCCATCGCCAGGCCTTGCTGTATGCCATATCATGCGTGGTATAGGTCCAGGCCTGTCCATCGGGACTATAATCTTCACGCACCGAGCCCCATGAACGTTCAGACAGATAGGGGCCCCATTTCTTCCAGTCGGGAATTTGCAGCCGTTGCTTTTCCATTCCATAAAGCTAACCAAAATGGATCGAAGGGCCAGTTATGCATGCACAAAACGATTCCATCCATGGATATCCGGCCGGCGCCCGTAACGGATATCATCCAGTTCGGCCTTGAGCCGGTCAGCAATGCTGTAGCCGTCTCCACCCACGACCGGTAATTCATAATCCCGCCCGTCGATGCCGATCACGCCGATCGGCGAAACAACGGCAGCCGTCCCCGCGCCAAAGGCTTCCCGTACCGCTCCGCTCTCAAGTCCCGCCTCCAGCTCCGGCACCGAGATAGCCCGCTCTTCCACCCGAATACCCATGGCGGCCGCCAACGTCAGCAGGCTGTCCCGCGTGATCCCATCGAGCACCGTATCCCCAAGCGGCGGCGTCACCAGTCCATCCCCAAAAACAAAAAAGACATTCATCATTCCGGACTCTTCCACCTGCGAATGCGTCAGCCCATCCGTCCACAGCACCTGGTCATAACCCTCGGCCTTCGCCTTTTCGGTCGGATATAACGCGCCTCCATAGTTGCCGCCGCATTTGGCGTAACCCGTTCCCCCGCGCACCGCGCGCGCATATTCCCGCTCGACCTTCACCCGCACCGGTCCGGAGAAATAGGCCCCCGACGGCGAGCACACGATCGCAAACTTGTAACTGTCCGACACCCGCACCGCAAGCCGGGTATCGGTTGCGATCTGGAAGGGCCGGATATACAGCGCGCTGCCCGGCTGCCCCGGAACCCATTCCTGGTCCTGTTCCATCAGCCGGCGCATTCCCTCGTGAAACAACTCCCGCGGGATCACCGGCATACAAAGCCGGGCTGCCGTCCGGGTCAGCCGTTCGTAATGCTTGTCCGGGCGAAAGATGTGGACACGGTCGTCTTCCGTCCGAAAGGCTTTCATCCCTTCAAAGATGGCTTGACCATAGTGGAAGACAAGAGAAGTCGGCATAAGGGAAAAAGGCCCGAACGGAACGATCGAACCGTCCTTCCATCGGCCATCGGCATAGTCACACACGAACATATGATCGGTGTATTGGGCCCCGAGGGCGGGCGCAGGAGCGGCTTTTGTTTGCATGGCTTATCATTTATAGGACAAAGGTCCGGAACAAAAAAGAAAAAAAACAGATGCAGAATTTTTAATTTTGACTAGATCAGATTCATCTTTTAAGTATGAAAAAGAAAACCGCTTCCGCAGACCCCCTCTACCTCCAGGTAGCCGAAGGTCTCGAAAAAATGATCGGGGACGAGACCCTCAAGATCGGCGACAAGCTCCCCTCCGTCCGCATGCTCAGCGAGGAATATGGCATCAGTATGGGCACCGCCTTCCAGGCCTATTATCATCTCGAAGGCAAGGGACTCGTAGAATCCCGGCCGAAATCCGGTTACTATGTCCGCTTCAACCTTCGCCGGTTGCCGGGCTTGCCCCGGATAGCGGAACCCGAACCGGTGCCCAGCGAGATAAGCGTGCAGGAAATGATCGCCAATGTTTTCCAACGCTTTTCCCGGGAAGATTTTGTCAACTTCTCCGTGGCCGCCCCGCCGATAAGCCTGCTGCCGGCGGCAAAGCTGAACAAATCCCTGGTGCACGCGCTGCGGGCCTCCCCACATCACGGCATCCAGTATGAACATAGCCAGGGCAATGCCGAACTTCGCCGGCAACTGGCCCTCCTGGCCTTTCACTGGGGCGGGAAATATACCGCGGAAGATGTGGTGGTGACGGCCGGTTGCATGGAGGCCCTGGTCATGTGTCTGAAAGCGACGACAAAGCCGGGCGATACCGTCGCCATCGAGAACCCCACTTATTTCGGCATCTTCCAGGTGATGGAGAGCCTCGGGTTGAAAGCAGTGGAAATCGCCGCCGACCCACTCACGGGGATCGATCCGCAACAGCTGGAAGTGCTGATCAAAAAATTCCCGATCAAGGCCTGCGTCTTCGTCACCAACTTCAGCAACCCGCTGGGCTCCTGTATGCCCGATGAGAAAAAGAAGGCCCTGGTGCAGTTGCTCACCCGTCATCGCATTCCGCTGATCGAGGACGATATCTATGGAGAGATGTATTTCGGCCGCCACCGGCCCCGTACCTGCAAGTCTTTCGACACCGAAGGATGGGTTCTCTATTGCAGCTCGTTGTCAAAATCCCTGGCTCCCGGCTATCGCATCGGCTGGACCATCCCCGGCCGGTTCACCCAACAACTGGTCAGGATCAAGATGATGCATACCGTTTCAGGTACCACGCTGACCCAACTGGCCATCGCCCATTTCCTGGGTATCGGTCGCTACGAATTTCATCTGAAGAAACTGCGTAAGGCGCTGCACACGCAGTGCCTCCGCTATCTGCAGGGTATCTGGCAACATTTCCCGCCGGATACGAAGGTATCCCGGCCCCAGGGCGGTTTTGTCCTCTGGATACAGCTGGACCGGAAGCTGAATGCTTATCGCCTCTATCAGGAAGCATTGAAACACAACGTCTCAGTCGCTCCCGGCCAGCTCTTCTCGGCCCAGGGACAGTTTGGCAACTGTCTGCGTCTCAGCTATGCCCGCCCCTGGGACGCCGAAGTGGAAGATGCCCTGCGGATGCTGGGAGCGCTGATCAAAAAAATGTCGTAACTTAAGGGAAGCTCTTTGTTTCGCTGGAAACTATTTGTTTATAACCCAAAAACGATGCTATATGAATTTGGTACAACGTGTGGAACACTGGGGTGACACTCATCACCCCCAATGGCTCGATATAGTACGCATTTTGTTGGGAGTCTTTCTCTGTTATAAGGGCATTGACTTCCTGATGAACATGGGCACCATGCTCGGCCTCATCACCAACAGAATGTCCTTTGGTTCGTTTACAGAGATGCTGATGGGCAATTATATCGCCTTTGCTCACATCCTCGGTGGCATCCTGCTGATCCTGGGAGCATTGACGCGGTTTGCCTGCCTGCTGCAGATCCCGGTCCTCCTTGGTGCCATATTTTTTGTAAATACTTCGCTTTACCGTCCTTTCTCCGAAATGCTCCTCGCAATCCTCGTATTCCTGTTGCTGATCCTTTTCCTGATCGTCGGAAACGGGCCGGTACAATTATTGAAATTCCAGCCGGACGAGCGGTCCGGAGCGAAATAAAGATTTATTCCAGATAGATCTTCTCGATGAGTTTGCTGAACTTCTCCGTCACCACCTTGCGCCGGAGACTCAGCTTGGGCGTCATTTCACCCGACTCGACGGTCCATTCCGCGGGCAACAGTTCGAAGCGCTTTATCTGCTCGACATGACTGAAGTGGACGTTATAGCCATCGATGACCTGCCGGTAAAAAGCCAGCACCTTCGGATCGTGGATCATCTGCTCGTGGGTGGTGGCCGTGACACCGTTTTGCCGGCTCCACTCCTCCAGCCGGGGAAAAGCCGGTACGATCAGCGCACCGACAAACTTTCGCTCCGGTCCAACCACCATGATCTGCTCGATATAAGGCGACTCCTTCATCTTGCCTTCAATGGCCAGCGGAGCCACATACTTGCCGCCGCTGGTCTTGAACATCTCTTTTTTCCGGTCCGTGATCTTGAGATATTTGTTGTCGACGAACTCCCCGATATCCCCGGTATGGAACCAGCCATCGGAGATCGCTTCCGCAGTGAGATCGGGCCGTTTGTAATAACCCATCATCACGTTCGGCCCCTTGACAAGGATCTCCCCGTCTGCGGCGATCTTCGCTTCGATGCCGGGGATCAACGGACCCACCGTACCAAAATGCCGGTCATGCACCTCCATCCGGTTCACACTGATGACGGGAGAGGTCTCCGTTAACCCGTATCCTTCGAGGATCGGGATCTTCGCCGCCGTGAAGATGCGGATCAGCCGGACCTGCGCCGCAGCGCCGCCGCTGGCAATACAGGTGATATTATTCCCCAGTGCCTCCCGCCATTTACTGAAGATAAGTTTGTTGGCCAGGGAAAGCTGGATGTTGTAGCCAAGCCCCATCGGCTTGTTGATCTCGAAGCGGGCCGCCAGATCATGCGCCCAAAAGAACAGTTTTTTCTTTATCCCCGTCAACTCGGACCCCTTGTGCATGATCCGGTCGTAGACCTTCTCCAGCAGCCGGGGTACGGTAACGAACATCTGCGGCTTCACCTCCTTCAGGTTATCCCCGATGGTATCCATGCTCTCCGCATAATAAATGGTGCTGTTATTAAAAAGATAGACATAGGTCAGCATCCGCTCGTAAATATGATTAAGCGGTAAAAAACTCAGGGCCCGGATCTTGCCTTGCGGCAAACAGGGCATACAGGAGTGGACATTGCTGACGATATTCCGGTGTGAAAGCATCACCCCCTTTGGCGTTCCGGTCGTCCCCGAAGTATAGATGACGGTGGCCAGGTCGTCCTCATCGATGGCGTCCCGGATCTTTTTCTGCTGTGCGGCTTCCTCCGCCGTCGCGGTAACAAGCAACTCATGCCAGTTACGGGCTCCCGGTACGGGTTCGAAGGTGAAGACCTCTTTGAGGGAGGGCACCTTTTCCCGGATCGCCTGCACGGTGTGATAGAGATCCTTATCATTGACGAAAAGATACCTCACCTGCGCATCGTTCAGGATAAACTCGAGTTCGTTTGGTGAAATAGTGGGATAGACGGGCGCCAATGCAGCGCCGATGCGCTGGACGGCAAGATCGAGCATGATCCATTCCGGCCGGTTCTTACAGATGATCCCCACCTTCTCAATGGTCTCGGGGGTTCGGTCTCCGCCGGAAATTCCCAGCCGGAGAAGGCCGGTACATAATTTATCAACGGTTTCAGCGACTTCCTGCGTACTATGGGTCTTATAGACCCCACCCACTTTGCCCGCCAGCATATCCGGTAACGGGTCTCTTTCCAGGTTCAGCGTCAGACAGTCGAACAATCGCTTGGGTTCGGTCATAAATAACTGTTTGACGACAAATTAGCAAAAAATTCCTACTTCGCGGCCACCTGGTAATATTGTCCTTCCGGCATCTTAAAGACCCTTCCCCGCTGAAAGTCGATAAAGCGCTTGTACTCCTCGTTATGAACATTTGTCCAGGTCTGGAAAGCCGGTAAATTACCCGCCGCCCCGAAGATCCATTCGTTATACGCGTCAAACATCCCCTCCTTTAACAACTGGCGCTCGAAATCGAACAGCCGGTAAGGATAATTGGTGGGATAGGTGGTGAACCAGTTGAGGATGAATTTGGTTCTGAGAACCGTAAGCGACTCTGCCGTAATCCCGTCCTTGACGGTAAAGTTCAACGGCCCCATGATGTTGAGCCAGGCATTGACAAAGGGACTCTTCGTATCCTGGTTCTTATGCATATCGCTCTCGGTATACAGTTTCTTATACCCTTCGAGCAACAACTCCTTTATTTCCGCGGTGCGTTTTGTATAGCTTTCCAGGTTGAGGAAGATCTCCCCATAAAGCAGGCTCCACACCTTATCATAGGTAAAATAGTAATACTTGGCTGCAAAATAATAGTTACCGGAGTAATTCGGGTCCACTTCGATGCCTTTCTCCCATTCCTTGATGGCGCCATAATCCTGGCGCGCCCAAAGCATCTCCCCATACTCGCTGTGCAGCGGACCGCTGCGGGGGTATTTCTTCAGTCCATCCCGATACAGCTTTTCGCATTCTTTCGCCTGGTCGATTGCCTTGTACAGCATCGCGGCAATCTGGTAACTCTGCACGTCCGCGTCCGGCCGGTCGACCAGCGCGCGGGCAAGGCTGACTCCCTTGATATAGTCCTTGCTGAGATAATAGTTAAAAGCGAGGTCTTTTGACAGCTCGAGGTTTTGCGGATCCTTTTGAAGTGCCGTATTCAACACGACAATGGCATTCGTATAATCCCCCTGCTGGGTATATCCGCGGGCAACCGTCTGCGGGGATTTATCATCCGTGGATTGTGCAAGGACAGAGAATTGTGAAAGGGTCAGTGCCGTGAAAAAAACAAGGATCCTGTTCATGCATATTGCTTTGTTGATCAAATAAGATGTGTAAGCAGTCCGTCCCGCAGTTTCGGCTCAAACCAGGTACTCTTTGGCGGCATTACCTGGCCGCTGTCGGCAATGTCGAACAGTTGTTGGATGCTGACGGGATAAAGACTGAACGCCGCTTTCATCTCGCCGCTGTCGACCCGCCGCTCCAGCTCCTGCAAGCCGCGGATACCACCCACGAAATCGATCCGCTTGTCTGTCCGCGGATCTTTGATGCCAAGCAGTTTGTCGAGGATATTCTTCTGAAGGATGGTCACATCCAGGATGCCGATCTCGTCGGTGCTGAAGCTGCCGTCCTTTGCAACCAGCTTGTACCAGCCGCCGTCTATATATAAGCCAAACTCATGCAGCTGCTGCGGCTGAACGGCCTTATCCACCTTCCCGACAAAGAAATCTTTTTGCAGCAGATCGATAAGATCCTCGACGCTATGCCCGTTGAGATCATGAACAAGCCGGTTGTAATCCATGATCTGCAGTTGATCGGAAGGGAACAGCGTCGTCAGGAAATAATCCGCTGCGGCGGAAGCCCCCGCTCCCAACGCCTTGCGCACCTTGGCGGCCGACGCAGCCCGGTGATGACCGTCTGCGATATAGGTGAAGGGCACCTCATTGGCGAATAACGCGGTTATCGTCTTGACGGTTCCCTCGTCATTGACGATCCATATCGTATGACCGATGCCGTCATCGGCCTTAAAAGCATAGACGGGCAACTGATCCCGCTTCCAGCTTTCGATGACATCGTCGATGGCGCTGACGCTGTTATAGGCAAGAAAAACATTCCCCGTCTGCGCCCGGATGGTCTGCATATGATGGATCCTGTCGGCCTCTTTGTCGGGCCGGGTCAGCTCATGTTTTTTGACGATGTTCTTCTCATAGTCGTCGACACTGCTGCCGCACACAAGACCGGTCTGGCTGCGCCCGTTCATCACCAGCTGATAGATATAATAACAGGGCGTGTTCTCCTCGAGGAGAATGCCTTTTTCGATAAAAGATTGCAGATTCTCTTTTGCCTTATCGTATACTTCCTGTGAATGGGTGTCGATGTTCAGCGGCAGGTCGATCTCCGACTTGGTAATATGCAGAAAAGAATAAGGATTGTCCGCAGCCTCTTCCCGGGCCTCATGACTGCTGAGCACATCATAGGGCTTCGACGCAACCTGGCCGGCGAACTGCGGATCAGGCCGTAGAGCCTGAAAAGGAACAATCGTAGACATAGTATTAGTTAGGCTTTTTTTAGTGCGAATTCATTCATCAGTTCCGTCAGCGTCCGCACGCTGCTGAGAGGCATCGCGTTATACAGGGATACCCGGAAGCCGCCGACATTGCGGTGCCCTTTTACCCCAACCATTCCGTTGGCCTTGCATTCCGCCAGAAATTCCTTCTCGAGCGTTTCGTCATCCATTACAAAGACCACATTCATCTTGCTTCGATCCTCTTTTGCCACGGTAGGCCGGAAAACAGGGAGCCGGTCCAGGGTATCATATAACAACGCGGCTTTCCGGTCGTTGATCGCCTCGATTGCCGAAACACCCCCCAGCTGCTTCAGCCAGCGAAGGGTTAGCATACATACATAGATCGCGAATACCGGGGGCGTATTCAGCAGAGAGCCGGCCGCGATATGCTCGCGATAGTCCATCATCGATGGCAGCGGCCTGCTGACATGGCCCAGTATGTCCTTCCGGACAACGACCATATTGACACCCGCGGCGCCGATGTTCTTTTGGGCGCCCGCATAAATAAGCGCAAACCGGTTGAAATCCATCACCCGGCTGAGAATATCGCTGCTCATATCGGCAATAAGCGGAACAGCCGTCTCGGGGATGGAATGCATCTGCGTGCCCTCGATCGTATTATTTGTCGTGTAGTGGAAATAACTGGCATTCTCCGGTATCCGGTATCCTTTCGGGAGATAACTGTAGTTCCGGTCTTTCGAACTGGCGACAACTTCCACCTTTCCGAAAAGCTTTGCTTCCTTGATCGCCTTCTTGCCCCAGACGCCACCGTCGAGGTAGGCGGCCGTGTCCTGTTCGTTCAGCAGGTTCATGGGAACCTGGAAGAATTGCGTGGAGGCGCCTCCATGAAGAAAAAGAAGTTCATGATCACTGTCCAGCTTCATCAGCTCACGGGCTGTTGCCATTGCTTCATCGACCACTTCCTGGAATAAAGCGGTCCGGTGCCCGATCTCGAGAATCGACAGTCCCGTACCATTGTAGTCCACTATGGCCCGGCTGGCCTGTTCAAAGACTTCCTTTGGTAAGATACTCGGACCGGCATTGAAATTATGAACCACGACGCGAAAATTTTTAATGAAGGTCAAAGATAAGCTATTGCTCGTCAACTTCTGCGACGCCACCCGAGATCGCAAACTTCATCGCGTCGGCCGAGCTGATGTCCGTCAGGATCCGCACCCGGTCTCTTTTTACAAAATAAAGATGACCCGCAAATGCATAGGACTGCGGCAGATATACAGCGACATATTCCTGTAGATCGAATTGCTGAAGATCTTCCTGCGTGATAAAACCTACCTGCCATACATCGGGCGCGGCGATACTCACCAGCACGGACTTGGTGAATTTCCGTTTACTGCCGGCAAACGCCTCGAAGAAATCCTTGATCGTCGAATAGATAAGCTTGATACCCGGCGTCCGCTCCAGCAGCGATTCGGCAAACTCAACCACCCGGCTCACGATCCACGACGGCGAAATATAACCGACAATCAACGCAATGCCAATGAATACGACAAAACCCAACCCGGGAAGCCGCCGCGGCAGCCCGAAGGCATCCGTCCCGATCAATTTGGGGAAGATCGAGTATACAAGGTTGGGAAGGATGCCGTCGATCCAGTAGAACGCCGTCACCAGGATCCAGATGGTTATCGATATCGGTGCGAGGATAAGCAGCCCCTGGAGAAAAAGCCGAAAAAGGTTGCGGGGAATTTGGCGTGAGGGCATGTATAGCTATTTAGGGGTCAAAATTAGGCATTCTGCCCCGATCCCGCCCATTTGCCGTTCACCGACAAAATCCGCCATTCACCGGTAAATAATACACAATTCGTCATAGGAAACTTTGGTAACGATAAAAGTTTCTCTAGTTTTGCCGCCGTGGATGTAAAAGAGAGAATATTAGGAAAAGCCGCTGAGCTGTTTATGCGGTACGGCATCCGGTCCATCACCATGGATGAGATCGCTGCCCAACTTGGAATTTCGAAAAAGACTATTTATCAATTCTTTACAGATAAGGATGATATGGTATACGCGGTAATCGGGCAGGAGATCCAAAAGAACGAGGCAGAGTGTCTCCAATACCGCTATAGCTCCAACGACAGCGTACACGAGATCTTTCTGGCGGTGGAGGACCTGGAAGAAATGCTGCGCTATACCAACCCGATGATGCTCTATGACCTGGAGAAATACCATCCCCGGGCCTTTCAGAAGATCAGGGAGTATAAATACCAGTTCCTGCATGAGGCCATCCTGGAAAATCTCCGGAAAGGCATCGAAGATGGGGTCTACCGGCCGGATATCAACCGGGATATAGTGGCGAAAAATCGGATAGAATCCGCCTTCCTCGTCTTCAACATCGACCTGTTCCCCCATAGCCGCTATAAGATGTCCGAAGTCAATTTTGAACTCGCCATGCTTTTCCTGTATGGCATCGTGACCGATAAAGGCAGAAAGCTGATCGAAAAATACACCGAAGAACGCACCAAAAAACTATCTCATGAACAACACGCTTAGCCGTCTTTTGGGGATTCCCTTACTGCTGGTGGTTTTTAACCTCCGTGCCCAGCAAGTACATGATCTTTCACTTGCACAGTCGATCGACTATGCATCGAAGAACAGTGTGCTGGTAAAGAACTCACTGCTGGACTACCAGCTCCAGGTGCAAAGCAATCGCGCCACCACGTCTCAGGCGCTGCCACAGGTAAGCGGTAACCTCGGCTGGACAGACTATATCCAGATCCCTACTACCCTGATCCCCTCGGAGTTTACCGGCGGCCAGCCCGGCACCTTCACCCCGCTGAAATTCGGTACCCAGTACAACACCACGGCCGGTGTCACCCTTACGCAGATCCTCTTCGATGGTCAGGTGTTCGTAGGGTTGCAGGCCCGCCAGGCTTCACTGGATTTCTACCGGAAGAGAACCGAGATCACCGAACAGATGGTCCGTGCCAACATCAACAAGATCTACTACCAGCTGCTCGTCGGCAAATGGCAGATCGATCAGGTGGACGCCAATATCTCCAGTCAGCAGGAACTGCTGCATAACTCCACCGAGATGTTCAAGAATGGATTCGCCGAACAACTGGATGTGGACAAAGCAACCGTTCAGCTGGCCAATCTTGAATCCGAAAAAATACAGGTGGAGTACCAGCTTTCCAATGGTTATCTCGGTCTGAAGGTCCTGATGGGCATGCCGGTAAAAGATTCTCTGCATCTGAGTGATACCCTCACCTATGACATGGTCCGGGATGCTGCGCTAAACGACGACTATAAATATACCGACCGCCGCGACTATCAGCTGCTCCAGATCAACCGGCAGCTGAACGAGTTCGACATCAAACGATACAAAAAAGAATATATCCCGACGGTTAAGCTAAACGTTAACTACTCCCAGAACCAATACACCAGCGACTTCAATTGGGGTCAGAAAATGTCCTGGTTCCCCACCACCTACGTCGGCCTGGCTATCAATGTGCCCATCTTCGATGGTTTTTACAAGGACGCCAATATAAAACAGGCAAAGCTCAGGCTGCAACAGACCTCGAATAGCATCGACTCGCTGAAGAACCGGATCGACAACGATGTCAAAGAGTCCCAGATCCGTTTCACGGCGGCCCTGGCAACCCTCGATTATCAAAAAAAGAACATGGACCTGTCCCAACGGGTGTATACCCAGACGCGGAAAAAATATGAACAGGGTCTTGGCTCTAACCTCGAGGTTACCACGGCGCTGAACGATCAACGCACGGCCCAGGCCAACTATTTCAACGCCCTGTACAACGCGATAGCCGCCAGGGTGGATTATCTCAACGCCATCGGAAAACTGTAACTAACCTATTGTAAGAAAAATAAAAAATTGATCGATATGCATAAGCTACTGACTGTTGTATTCGCTTCTTCCCTGTTGCTGGCCGCCTGCGGCAGCGGCTCCGTTCAGTCGGATGATTCGCTTGACGGGAAAAAGAAACAGCTCGCCGCTCTGAAAGACCAACAGGAAAAACTGGCAAAACAAATAACCACCCTCGAGGACGTGATCGCAAAAACCGACTCGACGGCCGGGCCCAGGGAAAAGGCAAAGCTGGTGGCATTGACGGGCATCGTTCCGACATCCTTCACCCATTATATCGATCTTCAGGGGAATGTCGAAGCGGAGAACTATTCCAATGTTTCGCCCAACGGCAGCGGCGGTGTAGTGCGCGAGGTATTGGTCAAACAAGGCGATCACGTCAATAAAGGACAATTGCTCGTTCGCCTCGATGACGCTATCCAGCGCCAACAACTGACCAATGCCCAAACCCAGTTGGCTTATGCAAAGGATATCTACAACCGCAGAAAGAATCTCTGGGATCAAAAGATCGGTACGGAGGTAGAGCTCATCAACGCGAAAAACCAGGTAGACCAGGCCGAAACCCAGGTAAAGATAAATGAGGAACAACTGAATTGGACAAATGTCTATGCCGATATCCCCGGCACCGTGAACTATCTCAGTCTTAAGGTCGGCGAGTTCTTCTCTTCGGCGGTGCAGGCGCAGTCCACGGCAAATAGTCCGTCGTCGCTGCAGATAATGAACACGGACAATATGAAGGCCACGGTCAATATACCCGAACTCTACCAGGAACGGATCCATGTCGGCACCCCTGTTAAAATTGCCTTCCCGGGCCTCAATAATAAAGTAGTCACCGGCACCGTCCGGGTTGTCGGCAAAGTGATCAACACCGGCAACCGCGCCTTCCAGGTGGAGATCCACCTCCCCGCGGACCGGGACATCCGCGCCAATCAGGTCGCCGTCGTCAAGCTGCAGGACTATACCGCGAAAAACGTCCTGACCATTCCTATCAACACGCTTCAAACAGACGAAAAAGGGAAATACGTGATGGTGGCTTCAACGGAAAAAGGCAGGACCATTGCACATAAGAAAGCCATCACCATCGGCCAGTCCTATGCCGACCAGGTGGAAGTCACCAGCGGCCTCGAGCAAGGGGACCAGCTTGTAACGGATGGCTTCCAGGGTCTCTATGAAGGCCAGCTGATCACGACCCAATAGGGTCCGCGCAGGTAGTCGATTTCTCATCATTTGAAAAAACACTTATGAGCGCTTTAGAAAATTTTACAGGAAAGTTCAAACACTTCAGGCCCACTACCTGGAGTATAAAGAATAAGACGTCCATCTATCTGTTTATGCTCGTCGTGAGCGCCTGGGGGGTGTTCCAGTTCGTCACCCTGCCAAAAGAACAGTTCCCGGATATCGTTATCCCAACCATCTACGTCTCCACCATTTATACCGGTACCAGCCCCAAAGACATGGAGAACCTGGTCACCCGGCCCATCGAGAAGCAGATAAAAGGCATTACGGGCGCCAAGATCAATAAGTTCACCAGCACTTCGCAGCAGGATTATTCGGCCATCGTAGTGGAATTCGAAACCGATGTACAAACCGATATCGCCCTGCAAAAAGTAAAGGACGCTATCGACAAGTCGAAGCAAGACCTGCCCACCGACCTGACCCAGGAGCCAACCGCCCTTGAAGTGAGCTTTTCGGATCAGCCGATCATGTACGTCAATATCAGCGGGGATTACGATCAGCAGCGGCTGAAGAAATTCGCCGACGATATGAAGGACAGACTGGAAGACCTGCCCGAGCTTAATCGCGTCGATATTGTCGGCGCTCCCGAACGCGAGTTTCAGATCAATGTCGATAACTACAAGCTCCGCTCGCACAACCTCAGCTTCGACGATATCAACAATGCGGTAAAAGGCGAAAATCTCGACATCTCCGGCGGTCAGCTGGATGTCGGCAACATGAAACGAAATCTGCAGCTGAAAGGGCAGTTCCATACGGCTCAGGATATCGAACAGATCATCGTTCGCAGCCCGGACAACGGCTCCGCCGTCTACCTTAAGGACATTGCTACGATAAAGGATACGATAAAGGACCGGGAAAGCTATGCCCGGCTCGGCGGCAAGAACGTCGTAACGCTGAACATCATCAAACGCAGCGGTGAAAACCTGATCAAGACCTCCGATGATGTAAAGAAGACGGTCGAAGAGATGAAGACCAGTCTCCCGAGAGACCTGAAGGTGGTGGTCACCGGCGACCAGAGCAATCTGACCCGAACCTCCTTCAACGATCTGGTCAACTCCATCATCATCGGCTTTATCCTGGTGCTCATCATCCTCATGTTCTTCATGGGGGTGGTCAACGCGTTCTTCGTGGCGCTTTCCGTCCCGCTGAGTATGTTCCTGGCCTTCGTCTTCCTCCCGGCAGCGAATGTCATTATCGGCACGGCGGTCACCCTCAACTTCATCGTTCTCTTCGCACTGCTCTTCGGCCTGGGCATCATCGTGGACGACGCCATCGTGGTCATAGAGAACACCCACCGCATATTTACCATGGGGAAAGGCCGGATCAATCCTTCCACTTCGGCAATGATGGCCGCCGGTGAAGTGTTTATCCCGGTGTTCGCCGGAACCCTGACGACCCTGGCCCCCTTCTTCCCCCTGCTGTTCTGGCCGGGGATCATCGGGAAATTCATGGTCTATCTACCGGCCATGCTCATCTTTACCCTGGCCGCCTCCCTCGTCGTCGCCTTTATTATGAACCCGGTCTTCGCCGTCGATTTCATGAACCACCCCGATGACGGCACTACGCGTTCAAAGGCGGCGATGTTCAGAAAACCCGGTTTCTGGATCGCGGTTGCCTTCGGGATCTTTTTCGATCTGGCGCATGTCACCTTCCTGGGGAACCTGCTGCTCTTCCTCGTACTCCTCGCCATCCTGAATAAATTCGTCTTCGATGCCATGATCCACGGCTTCCAGAACAGGGTACTTCCCTGGATCATGGGGCATTACGAGCGAAGTCTCCGCTGGGCGCTCAAAGGCTGGCGACCGGCCTGGCTGCTGTTCGGCACCTTCCTGCTGCTGATCTTCTCGTTTGTTCTGTTCGGCGCCAGGAATGTACAGGTCGTCTTCTTCCCGAAAGGCGATCCCAACCAGATCTACGTCTATCTGAAACTCCCCGTCGGTACGGCCGTGGACTACACCGATTCCGTCACCAAAACCCTCGAAAACAAGGTCTACAAGGTATTGGATATGGAGAATGGTAAGCCAAACCCGGTCGTGGAAAGCGTCATTGCCAACGTGGCCATCGGGGCAAACGACCCGACGAGCGGCGACCAGAGCACCCATCCCGAATTGGGCCGTATCCAGGTGTCCTTCGTTGAATTCGCCAAACGCAATGGAGTGAATACCGCCAGATACCTCGACTCGATCCGCCACGTGATAAAAGGCATCCCCGGCGCGGAGATCACGGTCGACCAGGAACAGGGTGGGCCGCCTACCGATCCCCCTGTCAACATCGAAGTATCCAGCGACGATTTCGATGACCTGACAAAAACAGCCGTAAACCTTAAAAATTACCTCGACTCCATTCAGACTCCCGGCGTCGAAGAGTTGAAAATGGATGTGGACCTTACCAATCCCGAAATAACCTTGACAGTTGACCGCCGACGGGCTATGACCGAAGGCGTAAGTTCTGCGCAGATCGGCCAGCAGTTGCGGACAGCATTGTTCGGACTGGAGGCGTCGAAGATCAAAGAAGGAAAAGAAGAATATAAGATTCAGATCCGCAACCTGGCCGTTCAGCGCAAGAACCTGGTCGATCTCCTGAATATGAACGTAACCTTCCGGGATATGGCCGGCGGCGGCGCCATCAAGAACGTGCCGATCAGCTCGCTGGTCCATATCGATTATACCAGCACCCTGGGCAGCGTAAAACGCAAGAACCAGAAGCGGGTGATCACCCTGAAGTCGAATGTGCTCAACGGCTATACCCCCACCGCCGTGAACCAGCAGCTCGCGAAATCCATCGCCGAGTTTAAAAAGAAACCGGATGGGGTCACGATCACCCAGACAGGGGAGGGGGCACAACAAGCGGAAACGGGCGCTTTCCTTGGAAAAGCCCTGGTCATCGCGCTGGCAACCATCCTCGCCATCCTCGTGCTGCAGTTCAATTCGGTCAGCAAGTCGGTGATCATCCTGAACGAGATCCTGTTCAGCGTCATCGGCGTGATCCTCGGCTTCGCAATCACAAAGATGGAAGTGTCCGTTATCATGACCGGTCTCGGGATCGTCGGCCTCGCGGGTATCGTCGTAAAGAACGGGATTCTCGTGATCGAGTTTACCGATGAACTCCGTGGTCGTGGGATGAAGACAAGAGAGGCGGCAATCGAGGCCGGGAAAACCCGTATCATCCCTGTGCTGCTTACGGCCCTGGCCGCGATCCTGGCACTCGTACCGCTGGCCATCGGCTTCAACATCAATTTCGTTACCCTGTTCTCCGACCTGAACCCGCATATCTACTTTGGCGGCGATAACGCCGTCTTCTGGAAGCCCCTGTCCTGGACCATCATCTTCGGGTTGGCCTTCGCGTTCTTCATGACCCTGTTCATGGTTCCCAGTATGTACCTGCTGGCGGAAAGGCTGAGGCGGCCGATGCGCCGTCACTGGGGCGGGAAATGGATATCCTTCCTGGGGATACCGCCTTTTACCATCCTCTTCCTCCTGCTCCTGTTCATCACCCTCTTCCGGCATCGCTACGAGGTGGCTCGCCGCCGCCGTCGCCTGCAAGGCCGGCGCGGGGCCGATGAGACCTGGATCAGAAGCTGGTTTTAAAATACAAAAGGCCCGTCGGAAGACGGGCCTTTTTTTATGGAGAGAGCTTTTTAATTTCTATTGTTGGCAAAACGGGTCAGCAATTTCAGAACCTCGATATATAACCAGACCATCGTCACCAGCAGGCCAAATGCGCCATACCATTCCATATATTTAGGTGCACCCATTTGGGCACCGACTTCGATCCGCTCGAAATCCAGGACAAGGCTAAGCGCCGCGATAGCGACGACAAAAAGATTGATACCGATACCCAGCGGGCTCGAATTACCCCAGGCCATAAAGCTAAGGTTCACGCCGAAAAACCCCAGGACGATCCATACCAGATAAAACACGCCGATGCCCGCCATCGACCCGATGATCACCGCTTTAAATTTCTGCGTCGGCTTGATGATCCTGAAATTATAAAGCAGGAAGACGGCAAAGGCCACGGCAAAGGTCAACATCACCGCCTGAAGCACAATGCCCGGATAATTTTTCTTGAACGCATCATTGATGACGGCCGAGAAAGCCCCGAGCGCCAAACCTTCCAACAGGCCATAAGCAGGAGATAGCCATTTGGCGGTCGTAGGCTTGAAAGAGATGATCAAGGCCGTTATCAACCCGCCGATGAGGCCAACCCACATCAACGTGTTCATGGTGGGAAACTTGAATTCAGCATATAATTTCCAGGTGTAAGCTGCACCCGCAGCCACCATCAACAACAAGAATCCAAATTTCTGTATAGAGCCTCTTACCGTCATCACCTCAGTGTCGGCGGGGTTAAGACTTCGGTTAAAGATCTTTTCCGAGAGGGTAGGATTACCGGATTTAAAAAGTGCCATAATATTTGTGTTTAGATATTAGTAATGTACAAATTGTATACAAAAATAGCAAGGAAACCCACAGTCTGCTAAACTGTCAGTGCAACTTTAACATTCCCCGAAAAATTAACCCTTTTTGCTATTATCGGGTGGAGGAGGAGGACTGGCCTTTTTGGGCTCGCGATTGCCGGCATTTCCGGGATTGCCCCTTTGCGGATTGCCGCCTCTGCCGTCTCTGCCGCCACGGTTGTTGGCGTTGTCAGAACGTCTGCCGCCGGCATTCTCCGGGCCGCCGCCGCGACCGGAATTGTCACCACCGCGACCGCTGTTATCGCCGCGTCCGCTGTTATCGCCGCGTCCGGCATTGTCACCGCGTCCGGCATTATCGCCGCCGCGACCAGAATTGTCGCCGCCGCCCCGGCCGGAATTATGTTGGGATTGATGCTTGTGTTGGCCATGTCTTTTCTTGCGGTCGGCCTTTTCCAGCGTCTTCAGACTGATCTGCCCCACGAGGTCGACATACGGACTCTCCGTCTCTTTCGGCTTACCCGTGCTCACTTCAACCGGATCCAGGTTGTCCGGGATCTGATTCTGGAGATTCAACTGTCTGATCTTCTGCACGCGCTCGATCGTCAGCGGATACTGTTTGTTGCTGTCCGGCAGGACATACCACATCAGATTCTTAAAAATGTCTTTCTTGATCAGGCTGGCCGTTCCCTTCGCCACCTG
>NZ_DASYCH010000106.1:0-32147 GCF_036500295.1 Puia sp.
GCTTTCAGCAGTTTCAGTTCGGTCTCCGCCTTCTCTCTTTCCAGCAACAGCGTCCGCTGCCGGATCTGCAGTTGATCCTTTACGACCTTGATGATCAGGAACACGAAGGCCACCGAAAGGATCTGGAAAAAATAGACATACGACAGCTTGGGGATGTCGGTCAGGAGGTTGGCCCAGGTTTCAAAAGGTTCGGGTTGGATGTGGGCAAGCGGTTCGCAGATCTTCACGATAAAGATCCGGGACAGGGCACAGGTCAGATAGCTGATCGCCAAAAAGGCAACCGCGGAAGAAAGGTACTGCTTCCGGTAAAAATAAAATGGGAGGATGAAGTAGGCGAGTACATACGCCTCGATCATTTCGGGCACCATGTACAAGGCATCGGTGACCAACTCGAAGCCATAACTCCCCGCTTTGCCATCAAAATATTTGCTGGAGCTTACCGAGACCAGCAACACGGTCAGCCAGTAAAGGCCATGCGCCCACCAGCGGTGTCGTTGATGAAAACGGATCAGCGATTCAAGCCCATTCATAGCCCACAAATTAGCTATTTCGCCGCATCCTTCCCCGATCGTCGACCAAAAGGCAAAATCACCCCCTGAACACGACCTGTCCGGCGCAATGGTCCGTATGGCCGATAGGTCGCCGCGCCGGTCGACAACCGGAAAATCGCCCTTCCTTCCTTGGTAACATTGTAGAAAATCCTCAGCATGTTCTCCAAAACGTGGTTATTTTTCTTTGTCACGAGCTGCTTGCCGTTCGCCGTTTTTGCGCAGGATACCTCCCGCATTCCCCGCGTGGATACTCCCTTCGCCAAAACCCTTAAAGCCGCCACGATCACCCGGCCGGGCCCCCTGGTCCAACGGCAGATCGACCGCATCGTCATTCATGTCGACCGGCAGATCATCAACAGCGGGATGACCGCCCTCGAAATGATCCGGCAATTGCCAGGCGTCCAGATGACCGACGAGGGTCAGGTCTCGCTAAACGGCAGGGCAGGCGCGAATATCTTTATCGATGGGAAGCCCACCCAGCTCTCCGCGGACGACCTGGCCAGCCTGCTGAGGGGGATGTCTTCGTCCTCCGTTGAACAGGTAGAGATCATGACCAACCCGCCGGCGAAATATGACGCGGCCGGCACCGGCGGCATTATTAACATCGTTCGCAAAAAAAATAAAGAGGAAGGCTGGAACGGAAATCTTTCGGGGAATGTGGGGGAGGGGCACTACCCGCGTTATGGCGGCAGTCTCCTGATCAACTGCAAGACGAACCGCTATAACCTGTTCCTCAACTATAGCTACAACTATAACAAGAGTTTGTTGGGGGGTAATTCGACGGCAGAGCTTCTCAAAGGCGGCCAGCTGCTGACCCGTCAGGTCTCGGCCAACCAACGGACCTCCACCGCGAGGGCCAATCATGGCCTGGCCGGCATCGACTGGTACCTGACCAAACGCACCACACTCACCCTGAGCGCCAACGGTGGAAGCCGTACCGAGAGTGAACGCGTGAATTCGCTGTTGAGCGTTTTCCCGGCGGGCGGCGGAGGTAGCGGCGGCGGCGGACAATCTTTTACTGCCCTGAATGCCGATCACCCGGTCAACTACACGACCGGGCTCCAGCTTCGCCATCTCCTGGATACCACCGGATCGGAGTTTTCCATCGATGCCGATTACTCGGAATTTCACTACTGGCCCGGGCAGTACAACGCTACGCTTTTTCTCGGTCCCACCGGGGACCTGCAGGGCCGGTCCGATGTGTTCCTCGATCAGACCCGGGTGCTGCGGATCGCCGGAGCCCGCGCAGATTATGTCCGGCCCTGGCCGGGAAAAGGAAAATTCGAGGCCGGGTTGAAATCCAGTTATGTGGCAACCGACAATAACAGCAGCTATTACAATCAGGCCGGCGGCCGGGAGCTGATCGACTCCACACAAAGCGACTACAACCGGAATACCGAGAACATCAATGCCGCCTATCTCAATGTCGACCGTCAATTCAGGCGACTGACGCTGCAGGCCGGTCTCCGGGCTGAGCAAACCGTGATGAAGGGCCGGCAGCTCTATAACGTCGGCGGCGCGTCGGTGGAGCAACATTATTTTCAGCTGTTTCCAACCCTGTTTATCGACGACCGGCTCGATTCCCGCAACAACCTCAATGTTCAACTCGGCCGCCGCATCGATCGGGCGGACTATCACGAACTGGTGCCATTCAGAAGGCCGCAGGGGCCGACGCTTTTCTTTCAGGGAAATCCCTATCTCAGACCTGCGCTGACCTGGCATGGCGAGATGACCTGGTCGTGGAAGAACCTGTTGTTCCTGACGGCCGGCTATGATATCGATAAAGACTATGTCCGAACCTTGCCCTACCTCGATGCCAATGATTCCACGACTACCCGCATTCCTACCAACCTGCAGGGGGCCAGGTCGTGGAATGTCGACCTGGTGGTGAATCATTCGATCACGAAATGGTGGACTACCAATACGACGGCCTCCCTTTATCTGAATTCGTTTACCGGCACCGCCAACGGCTTCCCGCTGGACAACCGGGGGATCGTTTCTTTTTATGGGCAGAGCGACAACAACCTCACTTTGACCCGTTCGCTGTCCGCCGAGGTGGACTTCGAATATAATTCAAAGCGCCAGATCGTCCAGTCTACTTATGGCGCCTATTCCATCCTTAGCCTCGGGTTGAAACAGCAGCTGCCCGGTAAAAAAGCGGCCATCACTCTGAATGCGCATAATATCCTGCAGGGAGAGAACCGGGCCGGCGTCGACCATTATCTCGATTTGAACCAGTATAACTACAACCGGTTCTACACCCGCGCGGTCACGCTCAGCTTTTCGTATCGCTTTGGAAGCGGTAAAACGGCCCGCAACCAGGATCGTTCCGGAACGGAGGACGAGCGGCAGCGGGCGGGGAATTAGGGGTCCATTGAAAATATTTGGCGGAATAGAAAAGGAGATATACATTCGTACTGTACTACAAAACTACTACAGTATGATACGGGTTCAAAACCTCTCTTTCGGCTATAAGAAAGGGACACTTTTATATGAAAACCTTGATCTTTCTCTTGACCCTGGGAATATTTGCGGCTTGCTGGGGAAGAACGGGGCGGGGAAATCGACTTTTCTGAAAACGCTGGTAGGCCTGTTGTTTCCCCAAAGCGGCAGTATTTCGATCAACGGGTTTGAGCCCCGGAAAAGACAGCCTTCTTTTTTGGAAACCATTTATTTTATCCCGGAAGAAGTAACGGTGCCTTCGCTGACAATTGGGCGTTATCTTAACCTGTTTGCATCCTTTTACCCTCAGTTTGATGAAAATCTTTTTTATAACTGTCTGAAGGTGCTGGAAGTTAAACCGGAAGGCAAATTGAGGACGCTCTCTTTCGGCCAGCAGAAGAAGTTTGCCATAGCATTTGGGCTTGCCTGCAACACAACGGTACTATTGCTTGATGAGCCTACCAATGGCATGGATATTCCCTCCAAGACACAGTTCAGAAAGCTGATCTCCTCGGTTTTTTCAAAGGATCGATTGTTACTGATATCTACCCATCAGGTGCGGGATCTCGACAACCTGATCGACCAGATCGTTATAGTCGACAACGGCCGCCTTCTCCTGAATACCTCCATGGCCGAGGTAACAGAAAAGCTTTGTTTTAAGTCGCTTTATCACCTGCCGGAAGAAAGAGTTGATGACGTTCTTTATTCGGAAGAGTCACTGAAAGGGGTATCGGTGGTGATGCGAAACCTGGAAAACCAGGATTCCAAGGTCAATCTGGAACATTTGTTCAATGCCGTTACGGCGCAACCTGCCCTGACAAAGGAGATTTTTGCAAATTAAAATCCAGCAATAATGTACGATACTTTTCACCTGCCGCGTTTTGGACGTTTGTTAAAAAAGACGTTATTGGAACGGCCCATGCAGATATTTGGCTTCACTGGAGCGATATTGTTACTACTGTTCATTTATTATGCGATCTATCATTTGCCCCTGCACCAATGGATCGAAGTACAAAAAGCCGCTTTCCTCATTGGCTTAACCGGCGGCGGGATGTTCCTGGCGTCTTTTATGTTCGGGTATTTTTCCACCAATGCACAAGGGGCCTCATATCTCACTTTGCCGGCATCACATTTTGAAAAATGGCTCTGTGTCGTATTAATAACCGGGATATTCTATCCGGCGGTCTTTCTACTATTCTTCCGCCTTGTGGACGTTTCCTTTGTGGTGTGGTTTCACGATCACCTGGATACTTCCATGCCCAATTATAAAAAGATTTACGATACAGTCGGTGTTTTCCCGTTTGACGGCGACAAAGCACGGGATGTGTATTGCTATTTTGCAAATTATGCGGGCGCCATGCTCGTGGGATCGCTCTATTTTAATAAGGTAACCTTTATAAAAGTGGCCCTTGTCGTCGGAGGGGTTTTCCTGTCCCTTTATTTAGTTAACCTGCTGATCGCTAAGATCGTCATGCATGATGTTCAAAACGCCTTTCCTTTTGAGAGCGTAGACATATCGGTGATAAAATTTTCGGCCGGCCTGCAACCCATCTCTTCCGTAGACAGGTCGATTGACCTGCCCTCAAACACGGGGAAAGCCATTGATATTTTGACTCGTTATTTTCTTCCGGGTGCTTTATGGATAATTTCCTATGTTCGGTTAAGGGAAAAAGAATTTTAAAATTACAAATATGGAATTTCGGGAAAAAGGATCGATATACTCGCAAATTGCGGAGTATGTATGCGATCAGATACTTTTAAAAAAGTGGCTATTGGGCGAAAAGATCCCTTCCATCCGTGAATTTGCCGCCACCATGCAGGTCAATGCGATAACGGTGCAACGAGCATATGACTTTTTGCTTCAGCTTGACATCATCGCCAATAAAAGAGGGATCGGTTATTTCGTAACGCCCGGGGCGGAGGAAAAGGTCCTGGCCTTCCGCCGGGCGCAGTTTATTGAGCAGGATCTGCCCTTGTTTGTAAAAAATATGCGTCTGTTGCGAATAGACCCCGATGAGATAAAAGCCTATTTGGAAAATGCTCAAAATAAAATTTAATGAAACTTAGTACCAAATTGCTCGCCGGGTTGTTTGTATTGACAATTGCCGCGCTGCTCTCTGCAAACCTATCCATCAAAACAAATTATGACAACACCGATAAAGACGATCGTTATTGGGGATATGGTAAGATCCTTGAGCAACCCTTTAAGCATATAAAGATCGAAGGCGGCAATATTACCCAAATGACCTTTGAACAAAGCGAAAGGCCATCGGTACGGGTATTAAAGCAATGGCCCGGATATGAGAGCAGGGCGGTAAAAGCATTTGTAAAGGCTGATACCTTATTTATCAGGTTTCCCAGGGAGAATAGCGCCGACAACGCAAAAGTAAAGGACTGGATCAAACATACGACACTTGTAAGGATCTTCGCGCCGGAATTGGTTTCTATAGAGGGGATTGACACCGATGTCGATCTATTGAAGATGCATCAAAAAAGCATCTCTATCGAGCTTTCAGGTAACTCGGAAATGGAAGTTGAAAGCGAGCTCTCACAGATGGATTCGCTTATAGTCATTGCAAACGGTTCGAGTGATCTAAATTTTGAAATGTCGCCTGGGGCCGGAGCAAACAAATTGATACGGGTACGCTCGGCAGATATTCATTTAAATGGTACTGCGAAGCTGGACCTGGGGCCGGTGCAAATCGATTCTTATAAGCTAAATATGGCCGATAGTGCTTTGATCCGGCTTTCCGGGTTTTCTGTGAATAAAATGACGCGATGACCAGCCGGCTAATCTCTCTTTATAAAATTACCCGCTTCATCGAAGACCAGGTCCTTTCCTTTCACCTCGGCCTCGTAGCCGATCTTCCCGGCGGCGTCGGTGACCTTCCCCGCCTCGGTGATCTTTGCGCCCGGGTAGTTCTTTTTGACGTAGGCGGCGATGGCGATAGGAAGTTCGGTGACCCTGATGGCTACCACCTGTTCTACGAATGAGCCGGCAGGCGTAAATACAACGGAGTTGTCCTCGTTGGACTTTCCGCCCCAGTTGGCTTCGAAATTACCTTTTTCTTTCTCCCAGATGACACCACTGGCCGCGGGGTATTTTTGCGTGAGTGCCGATTTGACGGCAGCTGGGACGTCGGCGCTTTTTACTTTCTGAGCAAAACTCTGATTGGCGGTCAGTACGAGGGCGAGAAGCCCAGGAATGAATGATCTTGTCATGGTGAAGTGTTTTTCTTTCGATAAAGCTAAACGGGGATTCTGGATGAAACCGGAATTCCGTCGCGGGAAGTGTTGAAACAAACGGAAAAAGCGTGACGGCTTTTGATATAGTTATAATTGACCTTGTAGTGATAGAGGGCGCAGATATTTTTGACGATGGCCAGGCCGAGACCGGTGCTGTCCTCATTTCCTTCCTGCCGGCTTTGCTTGTGGAACCGGGCGAATATCCGGCCGCCCACCAGCGGAACCTCGTCTCCCGTGTTGCTGATGATCAATTCGCGGTGATCGAGCGTAACGAGGATATCGCCGCATTTGTCATTGTGACGGATCGCGTTGGAGAGGAGGTTTCCGATAAGGATGTCGATCAGCGCCGGATCCGCATAGACGAAAACTTCCGGTTGATAGTGCTGGTGGATGATAATATCCTTTTCCTGGGCAAGGATATCGAGGTGACCGATCATTCTTTCGCAGGCTTCCCGGAGATCGATCCTTTCGATCATGTTGTATTGATTGTTCTCGATCTTGGCCAGCAGGAGGAGGGACTTATTGAGTTTGGTGATCCGGCGGATGGTATAGTCGAGGATATTGATCAATTCGGCCTGCTCCCTGCTGAGTGGGGTCGTCTGCATGAGCAGTTCCAGTTTCGACTGTAAGATGGCAACGGGCGTTTGCATTTCATGGGCGGCATTTTCCGTAAACTCCCGCTGTTGCAGAAAAAGCTGTTGGCTGCGACTGAAAAGCTGTTCGATCGCCTTTTTCAGTTGATTGAACTCATCGGTTGTGCTGGCCATGAAAACCGGGTCGGCACGCTTATTGACCTCGAAGTCCTGCATGGTCCGAAGAGCGATGTAAAACGGCTGCCAGAGGCGTTTGGACATCCGTTGATTGATCCATAGAATGCCCATGACAAGGATGAAAAGTACGGTCGTCTGGACAAAGAGGATACTGCCGAGAAGGTCTTCGTTCTCGATGAGACTGCTTCGGATGATCAGTTCATAGGGTCGTCCGCTAACCGTCACCGTACCCGCCATTTCGCGATAAGGTTCCGCTTCCCGGTGTCGCCGGTTGAACCGGTCGATCGTATAGATGCGATCCTGCTGCGGGATGGTCAGCGGGGAGATCGAGATATCATTGTCCATCTTCGCCCAGATGGCGAGTTCCTGTTCGGACTGGATGAGGCCGATATGCTCCCGGGTCTCGTGAAACTGGATACGCAGCGATCTGTCCACTGCATGTAACAACACCTTACGGACTACCAGATAGAAAACCGGGATGGTTAGCAGGAACAGCGCCGAAGAGTATACCAGGTAGTTGCGGATGGTCTTGTTGTTCAGTTTCATGATCGACTCTTCTGTCTACTGGCAAGATAATAGTCGATTCTAGGCAGATTCTGGATAAAAAGGGGACCGATCTCTGCGCGAATAGTCGTCAGGGCCTTGTTAGTTTTTCAACGGCTTCGCTATAATTAGGGCTTATGGGCAGGAAAACGCCGTTTACCAGGACCTGGGTCTTTTCCAGTCGGCGAATGTGCCGGACACCAACGATATAAGACCGATGGATGCGTAAGAACGCGGGCGCCGGCAATAATTTCTCCACTTCGGCGAGGGTCACCCTGGAAAGGATCTTTTCCCCTTTTAGCATAAATTGAACATAATTGCCGCTGCCCTCCACATACAGGATCTCGTCCAGGGGAACCCGCACCTGATCATAGCCGGTCTTGACAAAGATGGCCGGCGGCCCGGCCACGGTCGATCGAAAGCTTTGCTTTAGTTCAGCCTGATGGAATGCCCTGCCGCAGGCTTTCCGGAAGCGGGTTTCGGAAAAAGGCTTCAAGAGAAAATCGATCGCATCCAGTTCGAAGCTTTCCACGGCGTGGTTTGAATAGGCCGTCGTGAAGATCACCATTGGCGGGCGGGGTAGGGATCTTATCAGATCGATGCCCGAGATGTCCGGCATTTTGATGTCGAGAAAGAGGAGATCGGTCTCGGTTTTGTGCAAATATTCTGCCGCTTTTGATGCGCGGGTAAAGGTAGCCAGCAGGTCGATGTACGGGACTCCCGCGCCGAACTTCCGGATCACTTCCAGGGCAACCGGCTCGTCATCCACAGCAATTGACTTCAGCATATCCTGTCATTTTATTTTGGGTAGGGTCAATTTTCGCCCCAGCTTTTCGATACTGATCTCGATCTCTTTGATCTCGCCATTTTCATCCCTTCGAAACTGATGTTCTATTCTCATTCCGTCCCGAACGACCACCATAAAACGATCGTGGCCGATGGGGAAGAGCTCCATCGGGGGATGCTCGGAGGACTCTTTTCCGAAAAGATGTCCGTTGACGATCGTTGTCTCAAAGATACGCTGGCCATCCGGACTAAACCGGCCGACATATTTTTTTAACCGGTCTTCCGGCAGGCGAACGGGGGCTTCGGGTAGCGTATAAGGTTGATGAAAGAGGATCGCGAGGATGCCCTTCCCGACCACGTCGATACACGGTTCATCGGCCGTGTTGTTCAGGAGGATGATAAAGATATCATCGCCGGGGATGCGGATCATTTTTGCTTCGAACCCAAATACCCGTCCGCCGTGTCCGACGAGCTTTTTTCCATAGGCGGAGTCCAATTCCCAGCCATCGCCATAGGGGCCTTTGCCTGCCGTATACGCCTTTTCCTGGAGGGTGTTGTCGATAATCCGGCCTTGCTGCAGGGCCTGATGCCATTTGTACAAGTCCTCCGCGGTTGAATATAGCCCGCCGGAGCCGATGAATTGTGTCGAATCCTGATCCGGCCCGAGGGTATATCCCAATGGAGAGAACTGCCAATAGGCCGTCGCCTTGTCCCGACTGTTCAAACGGACAAAATCGAAACCGCTGTGGGTCATACCCAATGGCCCGAATACTTCTTTGCGAACCATGGACTCATAGCCCTGTCCTGTCACCTTTTGGATGATATAGGCCAGCAGCATATAGTTCGAGTTGCTATAACTGAATTGCGAACCGGGTGTAAAAAGCAACGGCTTATCCATTATGGAGTCCAGGACCTCTTTCTCGGAGGTCGGCCGCTTTGACAAGGTCCAGAAATCGGGGACATATGTATAATTGAAGATCCCCGAAGTATGGTTCAGCAGGTTTTGGATAGAGATATTGTCGCCTTGTGGAAAGCCTGGAAAATGCTTGCTGAGTTTGTCGGCGAGATCGAGTTTTTGTTCCGCGGCAAGCCTGAGAACCACCGCGGCGGTAAATTCCTTTGTGATCGAACCGACCCGAAAGATGGTGTTGGCGTCGTTTGGAGCGTGGTGATCGATATCCTTCCAGCCATAGCCTTTTTCGAGGAGGATCTTTCCTTCGACGGCAATAAGGGCGGTGCCATTGAATTTGTTGTAGGCGGCGTACCGGCCGATCAGTTCGTCCAGCTTTCCGGGGATCGTGTCCTGGGACCAAGCCGAACCGGCGAGACAAAGGAGTCCGCACCACAATAGAGAGGTGAATTTATAGGACATATACTGTTGTTTAAAAATGGAGGGTTAGCCTGACGATATATTCTGTATCCGTGGTCGTCAGGAAGATTTGATGGCGGGAAGGATAGATGAGTTTCAGCCGTGTGAGGACATTGTTATTCCCGATGCCGCCCCGGTTCTTCTCGGGGTCATTCCCGGCGCCGGGATGAAGGCTGTTCCTAACCTCGAAAACTATTTTCTTTTTGTCACAGTTCAGATCGATCTTTATCCAGGAGGGGTGATCGAGACTGACGCCGTGTTTAAAGGCATTCTCCACGAAAGGGATGAGGAGCATGGGCGCGATCTCCTGATCCCGGCAGGCCAGATCGATCTTTTCCTCCACCCGGATGTCCAGGGTATCATCGATGCGCATCTTCTGCAGCCGGATATAGTTTTGCAGATATTCTGCTTCACGCGAGATGGGTATGGAGTCTTTTGTATTCTCTTCCAGCATGAAACGCATCATATCGCCCAGCGTTTGAATTCCGCCGGAGGTCAGTGCGGCATTCTCGCGGATCGCGAAGCCATACAGGGTATTCAGTGTATTGAACAGGAAGTGAGGGTTGATCTGTGAGCGGAGGAGTTGCAGGTCCATGGTCGATTTGGAGAGGGCCGTCTCGGCGCCCCTTAACTGAAGGATCTTATCCCGGCGTCCCTGATAAAGGATCCAGGTAATGGGCGTGGTAACGAACAGGTGCACCAGCCAGCAGCCAAGAAACCCGAACTCCAGACCCTCATGAAACGGTGCCAGGAAGAATGGGAGGGAGCTGATACCCGTCGTTACGATGATACGCAGCACCGTCGGGATATTGAAAAGCTTACGGTCGCCTTGCAGCGGAAATATCCAGTAAGTATTCGCCATGTAAACGAGAAAAAAGGGCAGAAGAACCGCAAAATAGAGATCGATCATGCTTCCCTCGTGCACAAGACGGAGCGCTGCCGAAACGAAGGGGATGGTGATATAGATGGATAAAAATGCTGTCAACTGGTTACAAACCAGGGTCCAATAGGGCATACGGCTGCCGGAACGTTCTATCGCAAAGATGACCCCTTCCCTTATGGCGAGGTACAGCAAGGCGACCATCAGTCCGAGAAGGGCTCCGAGGTAGCATCCCCACAGATTGCGAAGGGTTAGGGCGGCCCACTCATGTTTGAAATATAAAGCGAGATAGACAACAGAACCAACAAGCACGATCAACGACGAGAGTTGCCAGTACAGTCGGGGAAATCGCGACCTCCATGATGTTGCCCTGGAAGATTTAAGGTTTTCCAGATAAGGAACGATGATCTTTCGGTTCAGGATCACATACGCCGAATAGACCGTCATGACCAAAAGGACGTCCGGCAGAAGTTCATTCCGGTAGATGTTAAAGTGGAAATTGTTTTGTTCGAAGGCTGAGACGCGCAATGGGCGAATCCCCAGGAATAGAAAGGTCCAAATGTTACCGGCTATCACGGAAATAGCCAGGATGGTTGTCATTATCCATTCGTGATCGCGCCACCTGATCTTCATATTGAATTCATTTGACCCCAAGATTAGAAAGGAAAATTGACGTATTCTAAAAAATGGGTTCAAACCGGTTGCTCGTGGGGTGAAAGTGGCGCCAATGGTCCGGCGGGTGTCCGGTTCAGGATATATTCAGTTTTTATTCGGTATTTTGGGGGTCTATGTGGAAGTATTTCGCTTTGCTGTCCGCGCTGTTTGCGGCGCTGACCGCCATTCTCGCAAAACTGGGGCTGAAAGGCGTGCCCTCGAATCTGGCAACGGCCATCCGCTGTGTCGTCATCGTGGTGATGACCTGGGCCGTGGTGGGGGCCACGGGGGAACTGCCCGCGTTGAAGACGCTTACCCGGCAGAATTTACTTTTTCTGATCTTGTCCGGAGTGGCCACGGGGCTTTCCTGGCTGTTCTATTTCCGGGCGCTGGCGACGGGGCCAGTGTCCAAGGTGGCGCCGATCGATAAACTGTCCCTTGCGTTGACGATCACTTTGTCGGCGGTGATCCTGCACGAGCCGTTGGAACCGAAGACCATCTTTGGCGGACTGCTGATCGTGGCGGGGACGCTGGTGCTGATCCGATAAAACGGTAAACCTGCCCGCCGCCAGGATCGTTCCGAAACGGAAGACGCGTGGCAGCGGGCAGGAAATTAATGATTACCTTCTAAAGTTTGTTGCCTCTTAGTGCTTGTTGCCCTGACCGTCGCTGGTGTAGGCGCCGATATCGCTATTGTAGGTGCTGTTGCCCTTTCCGATGGCGGGCGAGCCCGCGTTCAGGTGGAAGTCGTTGCTGGTGGGGGCGCCATTGGCCGTCGCGAACTTGCCGTCATAGCTCTTGAACATCGGGTCCTTGTCGCCGACCTTGGTCGAGATCAGATCGGTGGACTGGGGTTTGCCGACGCCGTCGCCGGGATAGAAATTGCTGCGGAGATTGACCACGATATTGGGGGTCACGGTGGTGTCGGTGTACGTGTCGGCCGTTGCGTAGAAGAGGTTATTGCCGTATTTGGTATTGATGGTATCGGCGCCGGTGAAGATCTCGAGGCCCTGGTAGTTATTCACCATCAGATTGTTGTAGATGTTGGCCTTCGCGTTGAGATCGATGGACACTCCACGACCTGGTTCGGCGGCGCCTCTTCTCCAGCCGTTGCTGACCAGGGTATTGTTATAGACGTTGATGCTGGTCTGGGGGATGGGAACGGTGCTGCTGGTCTCCATTTTGATGCCGGTGCCTGCCTGGCTGTAGATCACGTTATAAGCTACCGTGCCGGTGACGCCGTTTTTTATGTTGATGGCCTCCCCGTCGGTGCTGCCCGATGTCAGGATGGTATTGCGGAGGATGTTGATGGTGCAGCCGCTCTGCAGGGCTATCAGGTCATCCTGGCCATTGGTGAACCAGCTGTCCTCGATGTCGACATTAATGGCAGCTTTGACGGAGACGCTCTTGCGCGGATCGCCCCCGGGATCGGGTCCGCCGGTATTGTCGATATGCGCCCATTTGATGATGACGGCCTGTGCGCTGTCGCAGGCAAAGCCACCCCAGCTGCCGGGCTGTTTGCTGGCAGAGTTAAACGAGATGGGTTGGGCCTGGGTGCCGACGAGATTGAGCACGCCCTGGACGATGATCTGGGCATTGTTCTGGATGACGATCGTGACCCCCTGCTGTGAGGCGAGGGTGTCGCCGGCTTTGATGGTGAGGTCGCCGGTGATCGTGTACGTGTTTCCGGTGGTAAAGGTCCCCTTTACAAATCCCGAGATATTGCCGGGAGCGATGGGATTGGATGCGGGTACCGTTGCCGTAACGACCTTCGTGTCGTCATTGTTGTGCTTTGAGCAGGCGCCCAGTGCTGCGACGACGACGGCAAGGACCAGATAAATTTTTGTTCGGTTCATATGTTTTGTTTTTGTGTCAATTTGAATAGCGCAGCCCGATGCTGGCGTTGAATTTGGTGATCTCCCGTTGTACCAGCAGGTCGTTGATCTGGGCCTTGTTTGGGGTGTTCAGGAGGTTGTTCCACTTGGTAAAAAGCGTAAAGTGACGATTCCGCAGGCCTTTTTCGGCGGAAAGCGCGAGGTTGGATTGCGGGCGCTGGTAATAATCGTATCCATAGATGGGATAGACGACGGCGATGGACTTGCCGATGTACTGGAAGGCCAGCTCGGCGAAGAACGCCTGTTTGGGGTTTTTGTACAGCAGGGAAAGATTGAGGGTATGGTCGGTCTGACCTTGTAACGAACGTTTTTGCAGCGTATCGGGATTACTGTAGCCTGTCGTAAGATCGTAGTAGGACTTGGTCGAGGAGATCTTCGAGTAGAGGTAGGTGTAATTACCCGTGATCCCAAAACGACCGAAATACCGGGTGAAGGCCAGCTCCGCGCCATAATCGGTGGCATTGCCGAAGTTCTGGGGTTTGTCGACGGTACCGGAGACATAGGCATTCTCGATGGGGTTCTGCAGCTTTTTGTAAAATATCCCCGCGAAGACCTGTTCTTCGGCGCGCGGATACCATTCGTACCGGATATCGTAGTTGTCGCCGGTGGTGTGGTTGAGATAGGGGTTGCCGGTAGTGGAATTGGCCGTGGTCGTGCTGAACCGGGTAGCGGGGACGAGGTCGTAGTAGTTGGGCCGGGCAATGGCCTTATAATAGGACAGCCGGAGATTGGTGCGGTCGTTAAGTTTAATTTTTGCCATCACGCTGGGGAGGACATCGGTATAATCCTTGTCGACGGCGTTGATCCCCGTGGGGTAAAAGGTATTCAGTTTGTAGCCCTGTTGGGTATGTTCGATCCGGGCGCCGCCGAAGAGGTCGAAGCGGGGGAAGGACAGTTTCATCTCGCCATAGCCGGCGCTGATATCTTCGTGGATCCGGTAGTTGTTGAGGTCGTAGTCATAGGTACCGCTGGTGTTGTAGACTGTCCATTGCGCGGTGTTGATATCGGTGAACACCTGCTTGACGCCGTTTGCGTTGGTAGTCGGTTTGAGGTCGTACTCATCCTGCAGATTGAACCGGGTCTTATGGCGGTAGAGCCCGCCGGCTTTTAGCTCGAGGGTCCCGGTAGTGTGGATACCCGACCGGTAGCTGAGGTTGAACATCCCGTCGATGTCCTGGTCATGGTTGTGTTGCCAGATGCGGGTGATATCGTCGAAGTAATTGGGTGTGGTGATAAAGGTGTAAGGGCCGTGGATATCGCTTGTCGTGTGGGTGGTGTCGATCTTCGAGTTCAGGGAGAGATCAGCCATATCCGGGGTGCGTTTGGCGGCATAGGAGAAGACCCCGGTCCAGTCGGCGAGGAAATGTTTCGAGAGGATATGCTTTCCTTCGAGTTTGATGTTCTCGAGCCATTGGCGGCTGGTGATGGAGGTATAGTCCGTCGAGACCGGACCGGTGCCGGGCACGGTGCGGCCGCCGTTGCCGCCGAGGATCGCGGTGTCGATGATCGTCCGGGCCTGGGCGATATACGTATATAAAAAGACATCGGTGAGGGTGATCTTGTTTCGCGGGTTGATCGTATAGTCGAGGTGGGCGGTGACGCCGTTATTCATCTGTCGCGTCGAGAAAAAGCGGTTGGCATAATCCGAGAGCCCGGGTGCGCCGTTGGCATGCACATTGGGCGCCGCCTGGTTGTAGATGGCATCGCTGCCATAGTATTGGTCCTGGAAATTTCCGGCGACCAGTAATCCGAGCCGGTTTTTTGCAAAGCGGCGACCCCAGGTGACGGCGGCTACGCTGTTGGGTGGGGGTTGGGTTTTGGTGAAATCGAGGTTGCCGCGGCTGAAATCGTTGGGTTGAGCGGTGTATGCGGAGCCAAAGCGTTCGTTGAGACTTTTTTGTTGGATATCGGCCTTGGTGAAGTTCTGGAATTTCCGGTCGAGAAAGATCTTGCTGTAGCCGATGGAACCTAGGGCTTTGAACACGGGGCGTTCGGGTGCGTCTTTCATGATCATGTTCACGGAACCGCCGATGGCGTCCCCTTCCATTTCCGGCAGGAGGGACTTGTGAACCTCGATACTGCCCAGGAGGTCCGACGGGACGATGTTGAGCGGCACGTACCGGGATTTATCATCGGGGCCGGCGATCTTGATGCCGTTGACCAGGGTATTGTTGTAACGCGGATCGAGACCGCGGATGATGGGATAGGCTTCGTCGGAGCCCCCGTTGCGCTGGATGGTGAGCCCGCTCATGCGCTGGAGGACGTTGGCGGCATTAATATCTGGCGAACGCTCCATAGCCTGTGCCGAGATCACATTTAGAATATTGTTGGCGTGCTTTTCGCGTTGTCGTGAGCCGGCTTCTTCTTCCTGGCTGATGCGGCCGAAGACATTTACTTCCTGCAGCGCAGCATTGTTTTGGTCCAGGAGGAGGTCGAGCGTGGTCCGTTGGCCGGGGTGGATGGTAAACTTCCGGGCGAGGGTGGTGGCGCCGATGAACTCGATGGTCAGGGTATAGTCACCGGGTTGCAGGTTCAGGAAGCTGTAGTTGCCTTCGTTGTCGGTGGTTGTCTTTTGTCGGGAGCCGTTCAGGGATAGATAGGCGCCGGCAAGTGGTTCTTTATTTTTTCCCATCACCTTTCCATTGACGCTGCCCGAATTCTGTGCAAATACTGTTTGCGCAAGGAAGAGGAGGGTTAGTAGCGCGGGCAATTTCATGCAGCTTGGTTTTGCAGCGAAAGTATATTTGTTGAGGAAGTGGAATTTTGTTTCGGGGTGAATTAATAAGGAGTTAAGAATTTGATGGCGGATAGTTTTTGATTTCATAACCGCTACTTCATAAATGAGATTTATCTTAAATCTGCGCAGGATCTTTCCAGAGTGTTTCCAGCTTATGCACAGAATGTGTTGATGTTTCCTTAACCCGGCAGTAGTTGGTTTTGGGTTTAAGTTTGCGGCTATGAAAAAATGTGCATTCATTCTCGCCGCGATGTTTTTTTCGTATGTATTACTGGCACAGAAGGTTCACAAGGAAGAAGATGACGAAGGGGGTAAGCCGCCGACGGTGAAGCCGGTGTTGATCCGCGGACCTTATCTTCAATGTGCGACTCCCAGGTCGATGCTGATCCGTTGGCGGACCGATGCGTCGGCGAGGAGCCGGGTCCGGTATGGGTTGTCACCGGATGCGATGACCTCTCTTTCGGATGATTCTTCTCTGGTTACCGAGCACCGCGTGCTGTTGAAGGGGTTGACGCCGGGGACCAGGTATTATTATATGGTCGGCGGGATCAAGGATACGCTGTCGACGGGCAGCGATAACTATTTCTCTACCTTACCGGCTTTTGGCAGTACGGGGACTATCCGGGTGGGCGTGTTTGGGGATTGCGGAAATAATTCGGTGAACCAGCGGTCGGTGCGCGATCAGTTCCTTAAACATCTCGATACGGCCTATCTCAACGCATGGATCCTGCTGGGTGATAATGCCTATACGGATGGGACCGACGCGGAGTTCCAGTCCAACTTCTTCAATGTCTACAAAGAGAGTCTTTTGAAGAAATACCCGTTGTTTCCCGCCCCGGGCAATCATGACTATCACGATAAGGAATTTTCGGCGGCGTTGGCGCAGAAGACGCATAGTGTGGCGTACTATCAGAACTTTTCCGTTCCTGAAAATGGGGAGTCGGGGGGTGTGCCTTCGCATACCCAGGCGTTCTATTCCTTTACGATCGGCAATGCGCACTTCCTTTCGCTGGACTCCTATGGGAAGGAGGAGGGTGAATACCGGCTGTATGATACGTTGGGGCCGCAGGTGCAATGGATAAAAAAGGATCTGGAAGCCTGGCGCCGGCAGGGGAGGGGATGGGTCATTGCCTACTGGCATCATCCGCCGTTTACGATGGGTTCGCACAATAGCGATCAGGAGGCGGAGTTGGTGCATATCCGCGAAAATTTTATCCGTATCCTCGAGCGCTATGGGGTCGATCTGGTGTTATGCGGTCATAGCCATGCTTACGAACGAAGCCGGTTGATGCGGGGATACTATGGGAATGAGCAGGCCTTCGACTCGGCGAAATATGACCTGAGTCTTTCTTCGGGGCGGGATGATGGTTCCCCGGGCTCGGCTCCATACGCGAAAAGAGTGGGTGGTCCGGGCACCGTTTATGTGGTGGCGGGGTCGGCGGGGAAGTTGGGCGGGCAACAGGCGAGCTTTCCGCATAATGCGATGTATTTCTCGGATGCGGAGCATGGCGGCGCGCCGATGCTGGAGATCTCCGGGGACCGGCTCGTATTCCGGTGGATCTGCGCGGATGGGGTGGTGAGAGATGGGTTTGTGATGACGAACAACTAACGGACCCTTCCCGGGCGGGAAGGGTCCGTTAGATCAGTCGGAGTGCAGGGAAGATCAGTTCCTGGCGGGAATCAATGCGTTGACCGCCGCCGCTTCGATGACCGTTGCGACTTCCTCGGGATGCGAGATGAAGATCAGGTGGCTGCCGTCTATCTCGGAGAAGGTTCCGCCCGTTCTCTTACCAAAAAAACGTTCAAGCGCCGGCGGAATAGAGTGATCCTGCGAAGCGGCGATGTACCAGGTGGGCTTCGACCTCCAGGCCGGTTCCCCGAAGACATGCCCGAATGCGGAAGCCGCTACGGGAACCTGTGAGTCGGACATGAATTCGGATTCTTCCCGGGACAGGTCGCCGGCAAAGCCCGCATGGAATTTTTCCAGGTCATACCATACAAAGCCATCGACCGGTTCACCGATGCCGGAGAGGGGATCATGGGGATAGGATGCAAGCAATGCGCCCAGGGTCTCGCCTTTGTCAGGGGCGAAGGCGGCGACATAGACCAATCCGGCAACTTTCGCCGAATTGCCTGCGGTGGTGATGATCGCGCCGCCGTAGGAGTGGCCCACCAGGATACAGGGGCCGTCCTGCCGGTCCAGGACTCTTTGCGTGGCCAATACGTCCTCTTCCACGCTCGTGTTGGGATTGCCCACTACACTTACCCGGTAGCCACGGGCCTTGAGGATCGTATAGACTCGCTGCCATCCCGAACCGTCGGCGAAGGCGCCATGTACCAATACGATGTTGTTTACCCGATCTTTTGCCGGAGAAATTGTTGTTTGCATGTTTTAATGGTTTTCTTTGACGAATCCAGTTTGGGGCCAAGTCTCGGTCGGACTTAGTCGCGTGATTGTCATCTTCTTACCTGTGGGAGAAAATAAGATATCCCGGCAATCTGCGGAGTGACGACAGCGATTGTCGATATTTCGTCAATTGACGCGTGAGGCCACTGTACATTCTACTTATCCGGCTGAAAGTCCAGGGAGATGGAGTTCATGCAAGATCGTATATGCGTGGGGCGGTCCGTCTTCGAAGATATAACCGGGATGGGAGTTGCAGCGGGCGCAAAGGACTTCTGTGCGTTGCATTCCGTAGGAGTTGTCGGCCCGGTAAAGGCCTTTTCGGTGGCCTGTTCTCTTGCGGTGGCATAGAGCGCCGGCGGCAGGGTACAATAGGCGGAGGCGGGGCTGGACCCCGGGGAAGCGGGGCATGGCACAATTTTTTTGGTAAACATCTCATGAACGATGAAAAGACATTTCCCCTCACGTTGGATTTCGCCGGCCAGCATTATACCGGGAGGATCACGCCCTCCACGGAAACCGGCAAGAGCGGAATGCCGGTGTATTTCCGCGTGACCCTCGGCGATAAGTTGTTTGCGTATCTGTGCTGCGGCGACAATGGCTGGAGCGAAAAGGACCCTTCCGGCGCCGACCGGCCGGAAGGGTTGGTAAAGGCGATTGGGAATTATATTCTGGAATTCTATGAATAGCACCGGATTTGACGGGATCGCTTTCTGCCAGATCCTACGGGATCAGCTTCTCCCGGCGAAGCCGGTCGAAAAGATCGAAGAACGATTCGTTTGTAGGCTGGTAAACGGTAAAGCCCAGTTTGCGGCTTTTGGACATATCCGTCATCACTTCTATCGGCCTGCCCAGGTCGAGATCGGTATGCCATGGGGAAGCAAGGCGATCGAGGTCGGGTTCTTTGAGCCCGTGGCGCCTGGCGATCTCTTTCCATAGGGAGTGGTCCCGGCCCAATTCTTCCGATAACGGATGGACCGTTCCATCGAAGCCGGTCGCCTCGACCCCGAACCGATCGGCCAGCTGCGGCCATAACCAGTTCCATCGGAATATATCGCCGTTGACCACGTTGAAGGCCTCGTTACGGGCGGCCGGGGTGGTGGAAGCCCAGATAAGGTGATCGGCCAGCACACGCGCATCCGTCATATCCGAGATGCCGTTCCATTGCGCGGAAGAACCCGGCCATCGAAATTTGCGGCCGGTCTCCTTACAAATGCTGGCGTAGACCGCGAGCGTAGTGCCGATATTCATCCTATTTCCCACCGCTTTTCCGATAATGGTATGCGGCCGGTGTATACTCCAGCCAAACCCGTCCCGTCCGGCGGCGCTGTAGACCTCATCTTCCTGGGCATAGTAGAAGTTTTCGAGGTCGAGCCGCGGATGCTCTTCGCGCAAGGGCGTTACGGGCCGGAACCCTTCCTGCGCATAGGCTTCAAAGGGACCCAGATAATGTTTAAGCCCGGTAACGAGCGCAACGTGCTGAAGCGAATGCTTGGGCGACAGCACCTCCAGCAGGTTTTTGACCATCGCGCTGTTCACGCGGATATTCGCGGCCTCGGAGTCCTGGCGCATCCAGCTGGTGAAAAATACGTGTGTGGGGGCGATACCGGTCAGGGCGTTGGCGAGACCTGTCGGGTCCAGGAGGTCGGCTGCAACCGGCGTCAGATGCGCTATTTCATTCGATGGATTCCGGGCCAGGCCAAATGTTCTCCATCCGCTTGCGATCAGTTTCTCAGAAAGAATGCTGCCGGTGATGCCGCTGGCGCCGACAACCAATGCTGTTTTCTCCATATCGTTATTTCTTTTGTGCGGCGAAGTTCGGCCGATTCGAAGCGGCGGCCCAGGACCTGCCTCACAAAATGGGTGTGAGGTAGATCACACTAGTGGAGGAAAAGCCGGCTCAGCGTTTCCCGCGATACGCCAAGGTAGGAGGCGATCAGCGCTTTCGGAACGCGTTGCAGCAGCTGTGGATAGAGTTGGACGAATTGTGTATAGCGTTCCGCGGCGGTCTGGCTCATCAGCGATAGGATCCTTCGCTGTAAGGCGACATACCCTGCCTGGGTTTTTTTGCGGAAGAAATGTTCCATCTTTTGCCAGTCGGCGCAGAGCTTTTCCCGGTTGTCCAACGAAATAAAATAGGTGTGCGTGTCTTCCAGGCAGGAAACGTTCAAACTTGCTTTTAAGCTGTTGTGATAGGCCTGGGGATCGGACATCCACCAGTTTTCCATGGCGAACTGCAGGATATGCTCTTTGCCGTGTTCGTCGGTGAACGATGATTTGAGGAGACCTTTGGTGACGAAGAAATCATTTGGCGCATAATCGCCCGCCTGGATCAGGTATTGGTTCTTTTTGAATTTTCTTTCGCCGAAATACGTCAGTATCTGAGTAAACTCGTCGTCGGTGAGCGGAACGATCTGTTCTATTTGTTGGCGGAGTATTTCTTCCACGGGTGAAAATTAGTCAAGTGCAAAATTAGGCATTTAGTTTCCTTGCGACGTCAGGGATTCGTAGTCTTCGGCGGTGTCGATATCGATAGCTCCTTTTGGAAAGGGAACCAGGGCAAGGTCGTCCGGGTATTGGCGCAGCAGCTTTTTTGCGCCTTCGTTACCGGAGAGCGTCGACAACGCGTCGAAATAATGCCGGGTGAAAAGGGCAGGGGTTCCGATGGCCTCGGAATAGATGCAGGCGACGATGCCCTTTTGCGTGGTGGCCCGGGTGTGCAGCAGGGTTTGGAGCAGTTGGGTGGTAAGATGGGGCTGGTCGCAAACGGCGATGATGACGGCGGCTGGTGCGGGTTGGGCATTTTGGATGGCGTTAAGCCCGATGACGATCGAGCCGGCCATCCCGTCCTGCCAGCGGGGGTTATGGGCGATTTGTATCTTCTCTACGGGAAGGGCGGTGGTGATCTCGTTGGCGAAAGCTCCGGTGACGACGACAACGGGGTGCAGGTTGGCTGCCAGCGCTTCGGTGACGACATGCGCGAGGAGGGTGGTTCCCTGGTAGGGGAGGAGTTGCTTTGGACGGCCGAGCCGGGAGGAGTTGCCTGCCGCCAGGATGATGATGCCGGTGTTATCCATGGTTGGAAATGATGCCGGGGCGATTGTGAATGGAGGCGGGATTTGCTTTTAGCGGGCCGCCGTCCCTGCCGGAGAGCATGGCTTTGATCTCGGCGACGATAGAGATGGCGATCTCCGCGGCGGTTTCGGCGCCGATGTTGAGGCCGACGGGGCCGTGAAGGGCCGCCAGCTGGTGGTCATCGGGGTGGATGCCGTCCTGACGGAGCTCGTCCAGCATCCGGTCGAGTTTCTTTCGGGGGCCGAGCAGGCCGATATAGGGATAGGGCGTTGTTGCCCGGATCAACTCCCGCAGCAGCGCGAGATCGTACTGGTAGTTATGGGTCATGAGCACAAAGGTGGTCTGTGCATCGGGGCTCAGTTGTGGCAGGACCTCCTGCGGTTTGGCGACCAATACGCGGTCTGCCTTTGGAAATCGTTTGGGCGTTGCGTAATGGGGTCTTCCGTCTACGATGGTAGTGTGCCAGCCCAAAAGAGAGGTCAGTTCGACCAGGGGGAGGACATCATTGCCGGCGCCTGCGATCACCAATGCGGGGGCAGGACTGAGAAACTCGATAAAACCGTGGAGGTTCTGGGCATTGGCATCATACACGGTAAAGGAGGAGACTTTGTCGCGGAAGGCGGATTGGACATCGGCGAGCACTTGTTGCCGGAGGGATTCGGCCAGGCGTGATTGGATATTCCCGTCTGCATACAGGAGGCTTGTTCCGGGCTGCTGCTGATCGCGGAGAAGCGAAAAAAGCGTGACCAGAACGGTATTTTTTCGTTCGCGGACTGCTTCTTCCAAAAGCTGTATGGGATTGCAGGGCTCGTCGATATGGATGGGCTCGAACAGGATATGAACGATCCCGTTGCAGCCTAGCTGGATGCCGAATTCCATATCGTCATCATGGGTGGTGTCATAGGTGACGAGCTTGTTCTGCTGTTGGTGAATGGCCAGCAGCGCCTTCTGAAGGGCGTCACCTTCGAGACAGCCTCCGCTGATGGCGCCGGTCAGCTGGCCGTCGTCGGTGACGAGCATGCGGGCGCCGGGCCGGCGATAGGATGATCCTTCGACATGGACGACCGTGGCAAGGGCCGCTTTCTTCCCTTCCGTTCGGGCCCGGGCAAAGGACTGGAGGATGTCTCCGATCTCTTTCATGCCTGTAATTTACTGCAATTTTCATTATTTGCCTTTTTGCCGGCTGTCTGCTATCTTGAGGGTCTAACCTAACGATATGAACCTGCCTGCCCGCTTGTATTTCCTCTTACCGCTCTTCTCCCTGGCCTGTCAATCTGCCTCCCATGAACCGGGAAAGGCGGCTGTGGACACCGCCGCATCCCCAAAGCCCGAAAACCCCCGGGTCGCATTGGTCGCCGCCATCCGGCATCTGGATTCCACGCTTGCGTCGGGTGACAAGGCGAGCATCGGGGAGTTGATCCGGTGGCCGCTGCCTTATGGCAATGCTACCATGTTCAGCGTGGATTCGGCATTGTATGCGGAGGAGACGAAGACAACCTTCCTCACCGCGGAAATGTATAACCGCTATGCGCCGCCGGTGGATTCGGTGATCCGGGCCGAGATCCGGACCCTTGTGCGGCAGGCCGACTGGAACCGGTTGTTGACGAAGGATAGTGTCGGCTATAGCGAGATCCTGCCGGACCTGCAATGTTTTACCTCCTATGTCGCGGAGGTGTCCGGTGACACGATGGTAGTACTGCATTTCGATCTGAATGCAAATCCACAGTGGAAGGCAAAGGCAAAGCCGGCGGCCGACGAATCGGAGGGTTGTCAGGGGACGACGTTCCTCACTTTTTCCTGGAATGGCAAGCGTCTGTTGTGGGAGAACCTGCAAAGCGAGGATTGAGAGAGGTGCGGATTGAAGGAGATGTGGACGGAGGAATGCAGGGATCGAGGAAGGCCTTGCGCGCCTTTATCGGGTTTTTACAATGGAATTTAAGAGCTGCCTGTTCTCTTCGGCCGATCGGAAGACCGTTTCCTTTTTTATTGCGAGCAGGCAGTTTCGGCAGAGACAGTCGGCGTAGTTGGCGGCGATGAATTGCTTTTCCGCATCCGACAGGGAGATGCCATTGCACTGGCATTGCAAAATATTGCCCACTTTGCATTCGAAGGGAGTGTTGCAACGTCCGCAATGTTTTGTTTCATGCTTGCACATAGGGTGAAGATAAAGAATTCTATTGATCCGTTCAGCGGATGGTCTATCGGTGGTTGTCTTTGGCTTCCTGTGCGTGTTATAGCCCGCCAATCTTGCGAACTTGCGAATTTTCGCAAAATTTCTAACGTTTTTTCACGGTATTTTCATCCTGCTTTTTCCTTGGCTCACCCGACCAAAGCCTAAAAAGGGATTACACGATTATCATTCATTCCTTCACGCTTATCCTGAAATTCAACTCGCTCATCTGTTTATTGACATGCGCGCAATTCGACCTCTTTGTCTTTTGAGAGGCGTCGTACGGGGCACAAAACTGCATACTCCGAGTTTGCCCTTATAAAAATGTAAAAGTTTTTCCTTTACTTCGCAGCGTTACTCTCAAACCTTTCCGCTTTATCCTTTCCGCCGTTCGTACCCACTCTTAGCAACCGCCGTAATACCTAAACTCTAAACCGTCTGCTTACATGAACCTCCTGACTGCTCATGCACGCGTGCCAAAGCGCGCCCCACCTTTTTTATCTCCCGTTTGTTTACTGATCCCGTTTTGTAACGTCGAGCCCCGGATATCTCCGGCAGGCTAAGCACTCCTAATCCCGGCTTCATGCTAAAAATCCCCGCTTTATGCGGCCTGGCCTTGTTATGCCTGGCCCTAAGCCCCGCTCATGCCCAGGCCGTCGACTCATCGGCCGACAAGGTCATCAATTTCCCGACAAAGTTACTCGGTCGCATCCGGTCCAGGGCAGCGAGCTTGAACGACCAGCTCACCCGGCAGACCCAACGCTATCTGCAAAAGATGGCCCGGCGCGAGGAAAGGCTGCGGCAGAAACTCGCGACGACGGATTCGTCGGCGGCGAAACAATTGTTTGCCAATTCCGCTGGCCAATATGCGGCCCTGGGTGCGCGGATACAAACGGACTCGGGCAGCGCCCACGCACTGCTGAACGGCACGTACCAGCCTTATCTCGACTCGCTTCAGGGTTCGGTGGCTTTCCTGAAACAAAATCCGCAGCTGCTCACCGCCGGCATCACGAATCTATCCCAGCTCCAGGGTGCGGGCACGCAGCTTCAGGCGTTGCAGGCAAAGATGCAGGATGCCGATCTTGCCAAAGCCTATGTTCAGCAGCGCAAACAGCAGATCGGGGCCTATCTCGCAAAGCATGCCGATCTCCAGCCGCTGCTCGGTAAAACCTATGCCGGGATGCAGCAGGACGTCTACTATTACTCGCAGCAGTTGCGGCAATACAAGGAGATGTGGAACAACCCCGATCAGCTGGAGCAAAAGGCGCTGAGTGTTCTCGGCAAGCTGCCCGCGTTCCAGACCTTTATGCAGCAGCACTCCCAACTCGCCGGGCTCTTCCGGATCCCGGGGAATTATGGTTCGGCCGCCTCGCTGTCGGGACTGCAGACAAAGGAACAGGTCGCCGAGCAGATCCAAAACCAGGTGAAGGCCGGCGGGGCGGGCGGCGATGCAGCCCTTCAGTCGAGTCTCCAGTCGGCCAACTCCCAACTGGACGACTATAAGAGCAAGTTAAGCACGCTCGGCGCGGGTAACGGCAATGCGGACATGCCGGACTTCACACCTAATGACCAGAAGACAAAGACCATTTGGCGCCGCCTGGAATATGGCGTCAACTTCCAGACCACCCGCAACAACTATATGTTTCCCACAGTTACCGACTTCGGTTTTTCGCTCGGCTATAAGTTGGGGCATAACAATATCATCGGTGTCGGCGCCAGCTACAAACTGGGCTGGGGCAACGGGATCCAGCATATCGCCTTCAGCAGCGAGGGGATCGGCCTCCGGTCGTTTCTGCAGATCAGGATCAAGGGTACTTTCTCGGCGAGTGGCGGGTTTGAGTACAACTATACCACGCCGTTTACTTCGTATCAGCAGCTCAAGCAGCTGGAATACTGGACGAAGAGCGGGCTTATCGGGGTGACGAAGACTGTTTCGACGAAGAGTAAGGTCTTCAAGAAGACGAATATCAGCCTGCTATGGGATTTCCTGAGTTATCAGGCGGTGCCGAAGACGCAGCCGATCGTGTTTCGGGTGGGCTACTCCTTTAACTAACGCGATTATCCAAGAACAACGATGAACAAATGCATTTTTATGAACTTCAAGTATAGACTGATCTTCCCGGTTCTTTTTTTTCTGGCCTTAACAGCGCAGGCACAGCAGCCTACGAATGCTGACGCTACTAAAGGCTATTACAACGTCACGGTATCAAAAACCCCTGAAGCCGAAGGGATCGAGCAATTCGGTAAAGTGCCGGTAAATGAACTGACCGGTACACCCGATATCTCGATACCGATATCTTTCGAGCGAATTTTATGGGACATTCCTTTGCCTTTTTCTATGATAAGGTGACCGGTAATCTTACGTTCAAAGGTGAGCAGTCCACGTTTAAAATTCAACCGACATTGAATGCCGCGGGGGGGATCGGTTCCTTTGTTATTACGGATAACGACGGAGTTGTATATTATTTTAACCTGACGGAGATCACTACCTTCACTTTGCCGGCTAATGTAAGGCAGATAGCTCCGGTGATTTCAGCCTATCTTCTTACGAAAGTCGTTCATCCTAGCGGTGACTATATTCAATTTAACTATGCCAATTTCGGTTCTTCCTACCCGATGGTGAGCCCGAGTGGTTTTACGACTTTTGGGGTCAATGGCGTAGGTACCGTAGATATCAGTCAATCCCAATCAGGCGGTGGTCAAAACCAGGGGATCCTTTCGCCTTACTACCTTACCAGCATCCAATCTCCGGATATGGAAGCGGATTTTTCGTTGGGGGCAAGAAATGATATTTATGGTTCGGGAAGCAAGCGATTGGATCAGATCACGGTCAAAGAACGACAGACAGGGCGGGTCTGGAAGATGGCTAAATTTAATTACACCTATTTCACCGCTCCGGTAAACGCCCATTTGGCCGGATATGGCGGTTTTACCAATTTACCGGACGGGCCAAATTTTTCGTTGTCGGCCTACTTCGCTTGTCATAACATTCGACTTAGACTGGATGCTCTGAAAATAAATGACCTGCCGCCCTTTCAATTCGCCTACAATTCCACGCTGATTGACAAGTTGTCCTATTCGCAGGACCATTGGGGCTATTACAATGCCGCCAATAACTACCAGCATGATGCCAATCCAACCTCACTTATTCCCGCTATCGGAATTGCTTCTTCGCTGGGATATCCATCCTATGAGGGCTCGGCCAATCGAAATTGCGACGTCACGTCCGTGCTGGCTATGAGTTTGCAAAGTATTACCTATCCTACCGGCGGAAGCACCTCCTTTGAATTTGAGCCACACCAAAGCAACGCTGCCACTGGCATTGGGGGTGGTTTACGCATAAAAACTATCAGAAATTATGCGGCGTCTGGTAGTCTGACTAATAGCACCGGCTATTCATATGTTCAGGGGGTTTTTATGGGGCGTGTGAACTATGAGACTGAAATTTATAAACTGGCGAGTGGACCAGTTAATCCCGGCCCAGTTACGGATCAATTTAACATTTCTTCCAATGGGTTTTCCAACGACAACGACCTGTTGATCGCCTATCCCGCCGTTACTATCACTCAATCGGGGCCAACTAGTCAAACCAATGGGAAAATAGTCAAAGCGTTTAACGTACCGACACCCTATTCCGGTTTTCAGGTTGATCCTCCGGCATGGCCGATCAATCCTCCAAATGTGTCCACGATTCAATTCATTAACTTAAGCAAATCTGCCTTTCCACCATCACCTGCCGGGAATTTGGATGGAAAGCTCCTGCAGGAACAATATTTCAACACTTCCAATAATTGGGTAAAGACTGTCAATTATTATTACCACCAGGCCAACTATAGCCAGAACTTTTATGACATTCGTGCATTGGATAATGTTCAGGGGAGCGTTGGGAATACGGGGGCTTTCTTTAGTCCAAATGGCTGGCGGGCAGCTACTATCCTGGTTTCTCCGAACAAAACATATACTACACTGAAGGATAGCGTAGTGGAAACAGATTATTTAAATGGGTCGGCCGTCACCAATCGAACCTATTATACGTACAACTCCCTTTTTCAACTGCAGTCGGAACAACACTTTGCTTCTGATGGCGGTTCGACTCTCACCTCTTATCAATATCCGATTGATCAGCAGAGCTCGGGCTCTTCGATTATCAACGGCATGATTGCAGCTCACATTTTCTCCCCTGTATTATCGACTACGGTAACGCGGAATGGGTCTCCTGTGAGTTTTATCAACCAAAACTACACTAGTCCCACCGTCAATGTCTTTGTCCCGCAGTACACTCAGGTGCAGACCGGAAGCGACCCATTGGAGACCCGATTCCTGTACAATTACTATGACCCACAAGGACACTTGTGCGAACGCCAGCTGCCGAATGGCGTAAAAGAAGCATTCTTATGGGGCTATGGGAAGCGTTTTCCCGTTGCAAGAATTATTGGAGCTGATTTTCTTTCGGCCAACGGGCACGTCAATTCCGCTATCGTAAACAGTCCGTCCGACGATGGAGCGCTTAGGACGGAATTAAATAAGTTACGTACCGGCCTGCCAAATGCACTGGTAACATCTTATACTTACGATGTGTTCACCGGGATGACTTCTCAAACTGATCCTTCCGGCGTAACAAGCTATTTCAATTATGATGGTGATGGCAGGCTGGCTTATGTGCAGGACCAGCACCTTAATGTGGTAAAGCGGTTCGCCTATGGGTATGCGGGTATGCCGGATGGAGCTTCTGACGTACTTAGTACTTCTTTGACTGCTACCAATACCACGACGACATCGTGGACGGCTACGTTAACCAGTCCTGCAACCGGATCAGTACCTTATACGATCAATCAGGGATCACCCCCAACCGTCTTCGCTAACCTGGCTCCCGGCTCTTATAGCGTCACGCTTACACCCGACAATGCATTGACCGCGAATGCTCAATTGTTATATAATGGCGTAACCTACATAGGACAAAGCTTTTCATTCAGTAACGTGAACGCCAATCTGCCGAATACATTCGATCTAAGTACCGGTCCGCCGTTCCCAGGGTCAATTATCATGAACACCGGCTTTAGCGCGCCGACGGAAGGTGTCAACATGAATGGCGGGGTGGTAACCGGACACCTTACCTGGAACTCGAATAATCCGATCTCAAGCGGGGTTACGTATACCATTGGTGTAGTCACAAACGACTGTGTGCCTTCTGCCAACAGATCTTTCCCCGTTACGGCAGTCGGAGGCAATGTCTGGACCGTCACCGTTACCAGTGCTGGTGAGATAAAAGTGAGTTGCGGTGCAACGATCAGCGCCCATACCACTATTACCTTTTCCTCCTTCTCCTATCCCATATAATAAGCGATGTGCCAAATACGAAAAGATATGAGCATCCACAATAGCAATACAAAGTTTATCGCCAGGATGACGAAAGCGACCTTGCTGACACTTTCATTGTGCCTGGCAGCTCAATGCCTCTTTGCCCAGATCAACTACGTGCGCAGTTGGACGATCACGGCGCCGGATCTCGATCCCAATGCGGTGATCACCCGGCCTGTTAACGAGGCCAGACCAACATCGAACTACTTGGATGGGCTTGGCCGACCCGTGCAGACCGTAGTTAAGCAGGGGTCTCTTGTTACCGCTTCGGCGCTTACCGGAGATTTGGTCAGCCTAAAGGGATTTGACGATGTCGCCAGACCAAGCAAGCAATACCTTCCATATGCTGCGGCGACTATTGATGGTACCTATAAGTCGGATGCACTCACTGCTCAGCCTGCTTTTTACAATGGCACTAACAGTCCTGTTGCCGGCCAGGTCGAAAATGGAGTATATGCGTATGCACAAACAAACCTCGAATATTCTCCGCTTGACCGTACACTATTGACGATGCCCCCGGGTAATGGTTGGCTGGGCTCCAACAAAGGAGTCCGCACGCTTTATTGTGGCAACACAGGCGTCGACTCGGTTCCTATCTGGCAGGTTGTTGACAACGGACTGGGTAATTTTGCAACGTATACAACGACCAACTTTTATCCGACGGGCTCGCTTTACAAGACGATAACTACGGATGAAAATGGTCAGCAGGTGATTGAATACAAAGATAATGAAGGGAAAACGTTGTTAAAAAAGACGGAACTGACGGCTACAGACAACGGAAATGGATCCGGCTATTCCGGTTCGCTTAGCACCTGTTATATTTACGACAATCTCAACAATCTTCGTTGTGTCATACAGCCGTCAGGCGTGGCCGTTCTCGCCGGTAATGGCTGGGTGTTGAGCTCTAATTCAACCTTGCTGGCAGAACAGTGCTTCCGCTATGAGTATGACCAACGGAACCGATTAATCATGAAGCAGGTGCCTGGTGCCGGCCCTGTATTTATGGTATATGATGTTGTCGACAGACTAGTCATGACCCAGGACGCCAATCTGCGAAGCCAGCTGAAATGGATGGCTACCCTATATGACGCATTGAACCGGCCAGTCATAACCGGACTCTTATCGGACAACAGCTCCTGGAGTCAGCTTCAGAGTGCTGTGACCACATTGACAGCAACCACCAGCGTTACGAATTATACGGTGGCCGGGCAATCAATATCTACCGTTCAGGTTGCCAATAATCCCATAGCTTCCAGCGGTTCGCTCGATATATTAACAGTCACCTACTATGACAATTACAATTGGACGACTCCGGCTGGAGTAAGCGGCTCGTACGCCGCGCCGCCGTCCTCGGGATTCGTCACAAGCTACAATACAGCGCCGCAATATGCGCAACAAATGACGGCAAGTTCCCAGACAGCCGGCCTGGTGACGGGCACCCTGACAAGAGTACTAGGTACGACAAATCAATACCTTTCTTCTGTTTCGTTCTATGATGATTATCATCGGGTGATCCAGGCGCGTCAGACCAACTATACGGGAAGCGCAGATGTTCTGTCCACGCAGTATGACTTTTCCGGAAAGCCGTTGAGAAATCTGTTGCAGCACCAAAAGGGCGGCAACGGTCCTCAGAGTCACACGGTGATGACAAAATTTGACTATGATGCGATGTACCGGGAGATCAATTGCTGGAAGAATATCGACGGAGCAAGCAGCGATCAGTTGATCTCGAGTATGCAATATGACGCCTTAGGGCAATTGAGTATGAAACAGCTAGGCAAAGACCTCGTCAGTGGGTCAAGCCTCGATAACCTTAGTTATACGTATAATATTCGCGGGTGGCTGGCCTATATTAACAAGGATTATGTATCGCAGACAGGGCCGGGGACCAACTACTTCGGGCTGGAATTAGGCTACGAAAAGGCTACCAGCGCTTCCGGAAGTAATTATTTAAATCCTACCTACAACGGCAACATCGCAGGTATGGTTTGGAAAAGCGCCGGCGATCAGATAGAGCGTAAGTATGACTTTACTTACGACAATGTCAGCCGCCTGACCGGGGCCGCTTATCTCGACAACCAAAGTGGCTGGGGAAAATCGGTAATGGATTTTACGGTGGATAGTCTTGGCTACGACGCCAACGGGAATATCCTGTCGATGTACCAACATGGATTCAAGTTGGGCAGTCCCACGGGACTGATCGATCAGCTCACTTACACCTATCAGCCGAACAGTAATAAGCTTGCACAGGTGGCTGACGGAGTTAACGATCCCAACAGTACGCTCGGCGACTTCCATTATTCCGGGACAAAGCAGTCGGCCGACTATTCCTATGATGGGAACGGCAATTTAACGCTGGATAACAACAAGAAAATCGACTACATTGTATACAACTACCTCAACCTGCCGCAGCAAGTGCACATTAACGGCAAGGGAAATATCTTGTACACCTACGATGCCACCGGCAACAAGCTGCAAAAACAGGTGATAGATAGTGCAGCCGGTATCGCCACCACTACTCTCTATCTGGGCGGCTTCCAGTATCAGCGGCGAACTCCGATGGCGACCCCTTCCGGCGGGACCGATACCCTGCAATTCATGGGGCATGAGGAAGGGAGGGCGCGCTGGGCGTTCCATAAGTACACCACCGGCGACTCGGCCTACGGGTGGGAATATGACTTCATGGAAAAGGATCATCTGGGTAATACCCGGGTGCTGCTGACGCAGGAGCGGGACACGGCCAATTATATCGCCACGATGGAGGACCAATACCGGACGACGGAGGACGCACTTTTTTATGGGATCGATAATTGTGTTACGTCCAACCCGGGATGGTTTCCTGTCCAGCCCGGTACACCCAACCCTAACAACTCGATTGCTAATACAGATGGGTATTCCACCCATATCGGCCCTTCTATTCTGCTGAAGGTGATGAGCGGCGACAATCTGAACATCGGCGTGAATGCCCTTGCCTTCGACGGGGTCGTTCAGCCACCGCATAGCTCCTTCCAATATGTTCTCAATACCCTGGCTACGGGTCTGGTGTCGCAGACGGGTGCCGCACATGGTGATTTTACAAGTCTCACGGATCCCTCTTCGGCGTTGTATGCCGCCGTCGGTTCATTCCTTTCGTCAAAGGACACGAACACGACCTCGACGCCGAAAGCGTACTTAAATTGGATGCTGCTGGACAATCGCCTCAACTATGTGAGCGGCAATGGGCAAAGCGGCGCCATCCCCTTAACGGGGCTAAATACCATGCAAACC
>NZ_DASYCH010000107.1:0-9040 GCF_036500295.1 Puia sp.
GCGCCGGAATAGCCGTTTGCATAACAATTCTCGATCGTAGGATTGATCACTTCCCCGTTGACATTGCTGACCATCCAGATAAACACCGCAGGTTGCGGATTGGTTCCCTGCGCATTGTCCCTTCCATAGGGGGCGCCGAAACCGCATCGTTCGATCCGCGTATCCTGCGTGCCGTTGAGCGTAATTGCTGTAGAAAAGCCTTCGAAATGGCAACCCCTGATCGAAAATGCCTTGTTGGCCACCGAACCGGTGCCAAACAAGTACAGCGCACTGGTCTGACCGATAGGGGAGGTGGCTCCGGCAGGTAATGGATGGGTGTTCTGGAAAATGATATTCTCGACGGTACAATGCACATACGCCCCAAGAAAGAAGAACATGGTATTGCTGGAATCTGCCGGAGGGTAAAGCGAGGTTCGCAGAATGGCCTGTTGCTCGCCAAAGATGCGGATACGATAGGGGTTCGAAGGGTCGCCGCCTGGCGGAGTGAATATCTGTCTGCTGGCGCGATCCCCATAGGTGGTAAGTTGATAGATTCCGCCTGGCAGGAGCAGATCCCTTTGGAAGTGCAAGGCAGCGTTAAGGGCATGCGAGATAGCCGGCTGGTCGTTGCTTGTGCTATCCCCCTTCGCACCAAACCATTTGACGGAGATCGCCCCGCTATAAATGCGCATCCATCGGCCGGTAGACGTGCCGGTCACTTGTATCACCGTTCCGTCATTATCGGACTGGCTGCTCGCCGCATCCCAGGCAAAAAAGCCTTGGCCGCCGTCATCGACGGCGGCATAACCCTGAACAAAAACGGATTCGTTGCCCGAAGTATAAGCGTAAGACCGCAGGGCGGTAAGATTGGCGATGGTGGCGGTGGAATGAGCGGAGAGGGTGGCAGCGAGACATAGCCCGGCCAGAAGGGTGATGCGTAATGACATAAAATAAGGTTGTATTTATACCCTAAGATATCTCATTCTCGCCGCCCCTCCTATGATTTATACATCAAATGCTATAAATACCGTCCTTTTGCGGGGCTTACCCCACTGTACCTTTGATCCATCAATCAAAACAAAAATATATGAGCACGCTTGATCAAAAAGTAGTACTGGTTACCGGCGCCTCTGGCGGCATCGGAGCAGAAATATCCCGCAGCATCGCAAAAGCCGGAGCAAAGGTCGTCGTCCACTACGCTGGTCGCAAAGAACCCGCCGACAAACTGGTCGCAGAGATAAAGACTCTCGGCAGCGATGCCGTCGCCATCCAGGCCGATGTCCGCAACTCGGCGGAAATAAAACAACTCTTCGCCGCGGCTATCGAAAAATTCGGCCGCATCGACGCCGTCGTCAACAATGCCGGCATCATGATCACCAAATTCATAAAAGATTTCACCGACGAAGAATTCATCAACCAGGTGAACATAAACCTCACCGGCGCCTTCTTCGTCCTCCGCGAAGCGATGGCAAAGGTCTCCGACAAAGGCGTCATCCTGAACATCTCCACCAGCGTCAACCGCGTTCCCATCCCCACTTATGGTCCTTATGGCGCCATAAAATCCGGGGTCGAACACCTGACAAAGGTCGCCGCCAAAGAAGTAGGCCGGGGCATCCGCGTCAATGCCGTCTCCCCCGGACCCGTTATGACCGAACTCTATACCACCGGGAAATCCGCCGACGTGATCAAATACCAGGCCTCCCTCAGCCCCTTCAACCGCATCGGCCAACCATCCGACATCGCTCCCGTCATCACCTTCCTGCTCTCCGATGATGCACACTGGATCAGCGGTCAGGTCATCCCGGTCAACGGCGCAATGCTCTCCTGATAACAGCCCACAATTCGACAAACACAAAAAAACAAGATCATGAACTCCTTAAAAGGTAAAGTCGCCCTCATCACCGGATCGGCAAGAGGGCTCGGTAAAGCCATCGCTGAACGCTATGCCGCCCTCGGCGCAGACATCGTCCTCAATTACTCCCGCGACAAGGTCGCCGCCGAAGAGACCCTAAGCGCCATAAAAGCCATGGGCGTAAAAGCCATCGCCATACAAGCCGACGTCAGCAAGGTCGCCGATATCGAAAAACTCTTCAGGGAAGCCGTCGCCGCCTTCGGCAAGATCGACATCGTCGTCGCCAACGCCGGTATCGAAATGGTGGAAACACCCGTAACCGACTTCACCGAAGAACAATTTGACCGCGTCTTCTCCATCAACGCCAAAGGCTCCTATTTCACCATGCAGCAGGCCGCAAAGCATGTCGCCGACAACGGCCGCATCCTCTACATCGCCTCCAGCACCACCTCCTTCCCCGTCACCGGGATGGCCGTCTACGGCGGTAGCAAAACAACCCCCCGCTATCTCGTCGACGTCCTCTCCAAAGAGATCGGCCACCGCGGCGTCACCGTCAACTCCATCATCCCCTTCGCCGTCGACCACGCCGGTATCTTCGTCGATCCCGAAGCCTATCCCCGGCTCCGCAAACAACTCCTCGACAGCTGCCCCATGGGCCGTCTCGCCGAAGTGGAAGACGTCGCAAACGCCGCCGAATTCTTCGCCAGCGGACTCTCCTCCTTCGTCTCCGGCCAGCACCTCCTCATCAACGGCGGCGCCACCAACTAGCCCACCACTCCAAACAGATATCCCCGATCCCGGCCCCCTGGGCCGGGATCGTCATTTTTAAAATCCCCTTCTATGTGCAAAAATCTCAAAACTTTGTGCGAAATTGGTTCCCTTAAAAATCGATTCTTATGGCAAAAGTGATAAAACTAGCCTCTGTTCCTACGGAGGCGATCATAAATAAGATATATATTATTCGAGGTCAAAAAGTTATGATCGACCGCGACCTTGCTCATCTCTACGGCGTCGAAACCAAACGCCTAAAAGAACAAGTTAAAAGAAATCTCGCCCGTTTTCCTTCCCACTTCATGTTCGAGCTAACCGCCCAGGAATCGAAATCTTTAAGGTCGCAAAATGCGACCTTAGAAACCTCCGACCGTGGCGCCCATTCCAAATACACCTCCTACGCTTTCACAGAGCACGGTGTGCTCATGCTTTCAAACGTGTTGAAAAGCAAGCACGCCATTGAAATGAGTATAAAGATCATCGACATTTTCGTAAAGCTTCGTGAAATGCTTCTCACTCACAAGGACATTCTCCTCAAACTCGAACAACTCGAAAAAAAAGTTACACGTAACAGTGAGGAAATACAAACACTCTTCGCCGCAGTCAAACGACTCCTCATCCCACCCGAACAACAGGAAAGACGCCGCATTGGATTCCGGCAGCGAAAGTAATAAACCTACCTTTCCAACCTCAACCTCCCCGATCCCGGCCCCCTGGGCCGGGATCCCCTTTTTAAGGTCGCAAAATGCGACCTTATACCTATCTTCAACCCATGAACCCTCCCACGCAACGCTACTACTCCCTGGACGTCTTCCGCGGCCTCACCGTCGCCTTCATGATCCTCGTCAACAACCAGGCCGGTCCATCCTTCGCCCCCCTCGACCACGCCCCCTGGCACGGCCTGACCCCAACCGACCTCGTCTTCCCCTTCTTCCTCTTCGCGGTAGGCAACGCCCTCGCCTTCGTCATGCCCCGCTTCGAAGAAAAAGGCAACGCCTTCTTCCTGAAAAAGGTCTTCCGCCGCACCCTCCTCATCTTTCTCATCAACGTCCTGCTCAACTGGTTTCCCTTCATCCGCTGGAGTCACGATCACCTCGTCTTCAAAGGCTGGACATACACCACCGATAACGGCAACCTCGCCGGCATCCGCATCATGGGAGTCCTGGCGCGCATCGCCCTGGCTTACTGCGGCGCCGCACTAATAGTATACTATGCAAAATTCCGTGGCGCCTTCTTCATCAGCGGCTGCCTGCTCATCGCCTACTGGGCCCTCTGCCTCTTCCTCGGCGACCCCGCCGACCCCTATAGCCTCAACGGCTACTTCGGCACCGCCATCGACAAAGCCATCTTCTCACCCGAACACATGTACCACGGGGAAGGCCTGGCCTTCGACCCCGAAGGACTCATCGGAACGATGACCGCCATCGTCAGCGTCATCCTCGGCTACTTCGCCGGCACCTATATCCGCCTAAAAGGAAAAACCTACGAGATGCTCGCCCATCTTTGGGTGGCCGCCTTCATCCTCCTGCTCGCCGGCTATTGCTGGGGCAGCGTCTTCCCCATCAATAAAAAGATCTGGACAAGCAGCTATGTCTTCGTCGCTGCCGGCTGGGCCCTTGCCACCCTTTCCCTGCTCATCTACTTCATCGAATTTCGCGGCGCCGCCGGCTCCTGGAGCAGGTTCTTCGACGTATTCGGCAAAAACCCCCTGTTCATCTTTATCCTCAGCGGCGTAGTGCCCCGGCTCGTCTGGCTCATCCGCTTTACCGACAACGGCGGATACACCGATCCCCTGGCCTGGTTCTATAACCATTGCTGCAAACCTCTCTCCTTTGGCCACGAAGAGAACGCCTCCATTCTGTATGCAGGGTCTCTCGTGGTGATCTACTGGCTCATCGGCCTCATGCTCGACAAGAGAAAGATTTACATTCGGGTGTAGGGCAACTTCCTTACATTTACCCCCTCAAAAAATGCATTTATGAAATCCTACATTTTTGCCTTTCTGTCTTTCCTCGTTATAAAGAGCACCGTCGCTCAACGCGCCACACCCGACGAAGTTTCTACGTCAAAAGGAACCCTCACGATCCAACCGATCGTCCACGCCAGCCTCGTCCTCAGCCTTAAAGCTGTCACCATCTACGTGGATCCCACCGGTGGCGCCAAGAACTACAACGGCCTGAAAAAGCCGGATATGATCATCATCACCGATATCCACGGTGACCACTTCGATCCAAAGACCATCTCCGATGTCCGCACTTCCACGACCACCATCATAGTGCCAAAGGCCGTCGCCGACAAAATGCCCGACTCCATGAAAAACAAGGTCGTCATCCTCGCAAACGGCGATAAAAGCACCCAGGCCGGCATCAGGATCACCGCATTGCCCATGTACAACCTCCCCGAAAGCCCTACCGCCATGCATACCAGGGGAAGAGGCAATGGCTATGTGCTGAACATCGGCGGAAAGAATATCTACATCTCCGGCGATACCCAGGGCATTCCCGAAATGCGGGCCCTGAAGAACATCGACATCGCCTTCGTCTGCATGAACCTTCCCTATACCATGAACGTCGACGAAGCCGCCGACGCCGTCCTCGCCTTCAAACCCAAAACGGTCTATCCCTACCACTACCGGGGACAGGGCGGGCTAAGCGACGTCAACGCCTTCAAATCAAACGTCGAAGCCGGCGATAAGAACATAAATGTAGTACTGAAGAATTGGTACCCGTCCTAAACAAGCAGGGCCGCCAGCTACGCTGGCGGCCCATTTTAATTATGTCCGGCGGGTCTCAACAATGGCTTTTCATAGATAATGAACGCATTGCAGTCTTCATAAGCCGGATGGCTTTTCGGTGGATATTGGATATAAAACTTAGGCTTTGCTAACACCACAAAGATGCGGCGTTTCACCCCCACAACATAATATTCGCATCCCTATTCATTGATAATCATCCATAGACCTAGGAGACCCTGAGGGAAACCCTTAGCCTTCGTAATACCCCCATGGCTTACGATCGTAGGTTTACGACTAATTTACATTGTGAATATTCGCCAGCTCCATCAATTCGATGACATTCCTGGTCTTCGTCCGCTCGAAGATCCGCGACTTCAACGTCGACACCGTACTGACGCTTAGATTCAGCGTATCCGCGATCTTCGTCGTCTTCCAGCCTTTCAGCAGATAGTGCAGAACATCCATCTCCCGGGCCGGCATTCCCGAAAAGGGTAGGGCGCCCCCCCTCTTCCCAAAGCTGGGAGCCGGGCGCTGATTCGTAAGGAATTGCCCCATCAGCCGCAGCGTCTCGATCTCATTCGCCTCCTTTGAGACAAAATACCCGATACGGTACGGCATCAACGCCCGCTCATATACCGGTATCGGCTGCATCGAGAAGATCAGGATCTCCAACTCCGGGTAAAGACTCCTGATCGCCGGGATCACCTCCAGCGCACTGCCGTCCGAAAGAAAGATATCGAGAATAAGATGCGTGTAGGTCTTCGACCGCAGCTCTTTCAACAGCTGATTGCAGGTCCACACCTCCTGGACCCACTCCTTCCCAATGTGACACTCCACCAGCAGCTTAAGACCCTTCCGGGTCATGCTATGATCGTCAGCAATAAGAAGTTTATTTGGCATCGCCTTTATTACTACAAGGGTGAAGCATTTATAACTATTAACCCCCGGCCGGCCGGCTAAGAAACCTCGTAAATATAATCCAATCGCTGATAATCAATTAAATAAAAATCCCTGCATATTTATGCAGGGATGCGCTAAAATCAGATGCATTAGCCATTTAAACCTTATCCTATTAACAGCAAAATAGTCGCATTTTCACAGTTATTTTGTAGAGATATTTCGACAGGCAAAAAGTTTTTTTCACCGGTTTGCGTATTTTGTTGATCATTAGTTGACTGGTGGTCAATTATTTAGTATATTTTACGGAATATGAATCGACTCTGGCGAAAACTAAAGTACGCAGGTGCGGACGGATTCGGCGAATCCGACATCCCGCGCGCCATCTGTATCGGCGTGAACACCATGTGCGTGTCGATCTTCCTGCTCAATCTCCTTGCAGGTCTGGTCTTCTTTCTCCTCAGCGGAAAGATCATGATCCTTGTCGGCTCCTATGCCGAAGGCTTCCTCATGTTGGGCATCGTCGCATTAAACCACCGGCGCAACTACGTCCTCGCCAATATCCTCTTCTACTTCGTGATCAATCTCGCCACCTTCTATTTTGGCTCGATCCTCGGCCCTTTTGCCCAGCCGCAGCTGATGTTCCTTTTCATCCTGGGACTCATCTTCTTCGTATTCGATAACCTCCTCAGCAGGATCGTGTGTATCGGGATAACCTTGCTCCTGTTGACCCTTCTGGAAATCGGGTTCCGGCATCCCTTCATCCCACCCATAACATTCAGTTCCGGCATCCAACTGCTCATCCGCATCGTCGTCTACGCGGTCATCATTTCCCTGACCTTGCTGATCTTCTTCCTGTTCAAAGGCAACGTCCTTGGGTTCCATTCCCTGTCCCGCAAGGCCGAAGCCTCCCGCGATGCCGGAGAGAACCTTCATAAGATCAAGAATAACTTCTTCCAGCATATCTCTCACGATATCCGGGGCGCCTACTTCGGCGTAGGCAGCATCTGCGCAGTCATCCACGAAAAAGTCCATACCGGCCACCCCGTGACGCCCGAACTGGCGGAAAGTCTCCTGCTCGCCTCGCAGAACTACAAATACATGCTCCACCACTTCCTGGAATTTTCGAGGTTCAAAATGGGCACGGTCGACGAGATCGAAGAGGAGAACATCGATGTCGCCGCCGAAGTCAAACAGATCGTCCAACTGAATCAGTACCTCGCCCTGGAAAAGCACATCCGCGTCGAATTCCGCATAGACGATAACTTTCCCTCCAGACTCCTGACCGATCGCGTAAAGATCAATCGCATCTTCTATAACGTCTTCGTCAACGCATTGAAATTCTCCCCGCCCGCCTCCTGCGTCCGGGTATGTCTGGCCGTTCACGACGATGTCTGGGTGTTAAGGGTCATCGATCAGGGCAGCGGCTTTCACCCCGAGCAGCTCACCCGCATCTTCGAACCCTACTCGACAAACCGGGGCCCCGAAAACCCGGAAGGCATCGGCCTCGGCTTGTACATCACCAACTATCTGACACAGCAGCTCGGTGGCGAGATAAAGATCAACTCCAGCCCCGCCACCGGCGCCACCGTCGAACTGCACTTTCCCTTACACAACAACAGAGCCTGAAAGAACGGTCTCCCGCCAGATAGACCGCGCCCGTTTGTACCTCCTCGTCTCTACCTGCCAGAGCCAGCAGGTTTGCACACATTTGCATACGCCTTCCATATACCAAGAAAGCACCTCCCGCTGACGGACATCCGCCAGCCGGCCGATCTTTTCCCGGATCACCCCGGCGGTTTGCGCATATTCGGCCAACAAATTTCGAACGATCGTCACAGCCACCGACATGGCCTCCCGAAGCTCCATCCGGAAATTGTTTAGCACGATGATCGCCACCAAATTCGAATCGCTTCGGTTATCGATCACCTCTTTCTCGAAGGAAAAAACATCGTTCATCAGCGCACCGATCAGCGACACGGTCCAGGCCAGGGCACGCATCTCCCCGGCCAGACCCGTAGCCTCCAGCATCGGCCAGTCCAGGTAATTCCCCTGGCTGTACTCGATCATCGAAACCGTATGCGGCATCCCCGAGATATCGGCCCGGATGCCGATATACTCGGGTATCGACGGAATATACCCCAGCGAGATACAGTCATAAGATTTATGCGCCACCGACAGATGCTTCAGATACAGTCCCAGGAAAGATTCGAACCACGACCCCGGCGAGGTCCCGGCGATCTCCGCCAGCACATCCAGGTTGGCCCGCTCGGCGGCAGACGCCGCTTCATCCACGCTTTCCACATCGGTCCTTTCCACAAGCCGGGCCCTGATCTCGTTCAGCCTTCGCCGTTCCTCCGAGGTCGACCGGAACTCCCTGCCCATGGTATCGTTCAGATAGAAATCCACGGCATAGTTCCGGGCGATAAGCAATATCTTCTCCGGGGAAGCATCGGGGAACAGGTACAACGCACAGGTCAGGTAATGCTCCGCGTTGGGTAGCAAAATGCCCGCAGACCTGCCATAGCCGATGATGGTGCGCATGATCTCCTCCATCTGCGGGTGCGGATGATAGTCCCGGCAATAGGCATCGAGATGGAAGGCGGAGGAATCAAAAGCTTCGAGAAGCGAAAGGCCGAAGTCCTGGCCGATCAGGCGGGCATACTCATTTTGAATACGGTCCATGGCAGCCACGGTGACTGCCCGAACATTTTGTTCAGGTTGCATAATAGGTAAAGTTTAATGTTTAAAAACCCAAGGTAAAGAAAAAAGCCGCTCGTGGGAGCGGCCTTACTCTATTTTTCCAG
>NZ_DASYCH010000108.1:0-37269 GCF_036500295.1 Puia sp.
CGGGCGCAGCATTATGCGCAGCAAACTGTTTTCCGGGATCAATATCGTCGGCCTGGCGGTCAGCATGTCGGTCGGCCTGCTGGTGCTCGCCGTCGTATCCGATCTGTTGTCCTATGACAGCACCCTCAACAACCGCGACCGGATGTTCCGCGTCATCAGTACCCTGGAATGGCCCGACCAGCCGCCGATGAAACTGGCCTCCACCTCCTGGAAGGGTGGCAAACTGATCCACGACGAGATCCCGGGCGTGGAGTCGATCACCATCCTGCGCAATAACTTTGGCGGAGATGCGAAGATCGGCGAGAGCACTATACCGGTGAGCGGGCTGTATGCCGACGAAGGCTTCTTCGATGTATTCAGCTTTCCGCTGCTGAAAGGCGTTGCGGCCACGGCGTTGAAACAGCCGCATACGCTGGTATTGACCGAAACCACCGCCGCAAAATTATTTGGCCAGGCCGACCCGATGGGCAGGGTGATCCCGTTGGATTCGGTGAACTATACCGTCACCGGCGTGATGAAAGACATCCCGAAGCTTTCGCATATCCACTTCGAAATGCTGGCCTCCCTTTCTTCCATCGATGTCAACAGTGCCGCCAACCCGGGCGATGGGGATAATATGGACTGGTTCAATTGTTTCTCTAATTACGTCTACGTGACGCTTGCAAAGAATACCAGCCCGGCCGCTTTTACGGCGGCATTGAGCAAAGTGAATCAGCGGGAGAATGTACCGGGAAACAATAAGAAGGTCTCGCTTTCTCTCCAGCCGCTAAAAGATATTGCCGTCGGCAAGCAAATGGGCAATGAACTCGGACCCGTTGTCGGCACGGCCGAACTATATACCCTGGCCGGGCTCGCGCTGATCATTATCCTCTCCGCCTGCTTTAATTACACCAATCTGTCGATCGCGCGTTCGTTGAGGCGTTCGCGGGAGGTGGGCATCCGCAAAGTGATCGGCGCCGTCCGGGGACAGGTGGCGGGGCAGTTTATCGCCGAGTCGGTGATCATTTCGCTGCTCTCGCTCTTTTTCGCCTTTTTCATCTTTCTGCTCCTGCGGGGACAGTTCCTGGCGATCCATCCGCAATTGCAATCGGCTTTTTCCCTCGGGCTGTCGCCGCGGCTCGCCCTCGGCTTTGTCGGGCTGGCGGTGGTGGTCGGCTTTATCGCCGGCTTGCTGCCCGCCGTTTTCTATTCGAAGATCAATGCGGTGCAGGTGTTAAAGGATGCTTCTTCGCTGAAAGTGTTCCGCCACCTCCCCCTGCGAAAGGCGTTGGTCGTGATCCAGTATACCTTCTCGCTGATCTTCATCACGTCGACCGTTATCGGTTATTATCAATACAAGGGGTTTTTGCGGTTCGATCTGGGGTTCAGGACGGACAATATTTTGAACATAAAACTGCGGGGCAACAAATCCGATGCGCTGGTAAAGCAGCTTGCCGCGCTGCCGGCCGTAAAAGGAGTTTCCCGGTCGATACTGGTCAGCAGCCTCGGGTCGATGACCGGCTCGAACATGAAGTACAATAACCCGGCCGATTCATCACGCGTCTACCTGAACTATGTCGACGATCACTACCTTCCCCTGCACGAGTATCACTTTCTGGCCGGGCGCAACTTCCTGCGCCAGCCAAAGGATGCCCCCGAGTCCGAGATCATCGTGAATGAACAGCTGCTCAAGCGCTTTGGTATCGGCCGCCGGATACCCGGGAAGGCCCTCGGCCAGGTGGTCACGGTCTCGGGCAAAAAGCTGACCATCGTGGGAGTGTTGCGCGATTTCCATTATGGTACGCTCGGCAGTAAGATCGATCCGACGGCCTTCCGCTATTCGGCCGAGCCCGGGGGCTATGTGAATGTAAAGCTTAGCGCCGCCAATCTCCCCGCCACGATGACCAGTATCGCCAGCATCTGGAAGCAGGTGGACAAGGTCCATCCCCTCGAGGCGAAGTTCTATGATGAACAGATCGAAGAGGCCTATAGCTATTTCTCGGTAGTCCTCAAAGTCATCGGCTTTTTCGCCTTTCTGGCGATCTGCATCTCCTCGCTGGGTATGTTCGGGATGGTCATCTATACGATGGAGCGCCGGGTCAAAGAGATCAGCATCCGCAAGGTGTTGGGCGCCAGGAACGGCCTGTTGATGGTTCTGCTGAGCAAAAGCTTCCTGTTCCTGCTTCTTCTTTCGGCGCTGATCGCCCTGCCGCTGACCTGGATCTTCTTCGAGAAAGTGGTGCTGGCCAACTTTGCCTTTCATCCGCCGATCCGCCCGGGCGAGCTGTTTATCGGGCTGCTTGTCGTGGCAGGCATCGCGTTTGCGATGATCGGCCTCCAGACGCTGAAGATCGTCCGCGCCAATCCGGCGGCGGTGCTCAAGAATGAATAAATAATCCGCCGGGGGCAACTCCGACGTTCTGCTGCAATCGGCTTGGCGGCTTGCTGCAATCGGCTTCGCGGCCGCCGCGATCACGCGGGCACCACCACTACCTCCGGCGCCTTCCCCCAGGACGCAAACTCCGCCGCCAAAAGGTTGATCCGCCCCTTATATCCGCCCAACTCGCCCGCATACCGGCTAAAAACGACCTTGCCGATGCGGTGATGCCGGATGACATAGGAGCAGAGCAGACAGGGTTCGACATTGCTATAGATCGTCGCCCCCTCGCAGGAGCCGTGCTTTTTTATCGCATCCGCAATCGCCAGCGCCTCGGCATGCCTTGTAGGGTCCCTGGTTTTGCGGGCATCCTCCCAGGCTTCGCCGATGATGACGCCCTCCTTCACGACAACACTCCCGACGGGGCTATCGCCCTGGTCCGCGGCCATCCGCGCCAGTTCAAGACATCTGTTTAGATATGGGCCATGATCTTCCATTTGCTGAAGGTAATAAACACTCGCCAATGTGTATATTTTTTATTATCTTTACACATAAATACAAAGTCAAAATGCGAACAAATATCGAAATAGATGACGCCTTAATGGAGCAGGCGCTAAAGCTCAGCAACATTAAAACCAAAAAAGACGTCATCCAGGACGCCCTGAAAAATTACGTCGCCTGGATGAAGAAAAAGCAATTGCTGGACCTCAAAGGGAGCGTAAAATGGGAGGGCAATTTGAAAGATATGCGTAGCCTATGAATCAACAAATGATCTTCGACACATCGGTTTGGATAGATTTCTTACGGAATAAACCTACCCCCGAAGCCGATCTGCTCACTTCCTATATCGAAAACAATCACCCGCTTGTCCTGACTCCTACGATCGTCCAGGAAGTATTGCAAGGCATCCGGGATGACGATCAATACCAGCAAATCAAAGACATTCTCTCTTATATCACTACGCTTCAGCTGCCTCCTATCCAGGCAGCCGTAGGAGCAGCGGAACTATACAGGTCGCTCCGAAACAAAGGTCTTACCATCCGAAAGAGCAATGACTGCCTGATTGCCTTTTATGCCATTGAATTTTCGATACCCCTGGCCCATGCCGATGCAGACTTCGATATAATCGGTAAGCACACAAAATTGAAGACCTGGAAGTCGTAATTTCACCGATCATTCACGTAAACATGAACCAATCCCTTTCAGTCGCCATCGGCTCCACGGACATCTACCTGTTGGATCAGATCATGAAGAACAGATACAACCCCGGCGACACCATCCTGGACGCGGGTTGCGGCTACGGCAGAAATCTGCATTGGTTCCTCAATAACGATTTCAGCATCTATGGCGTGGACCAGGATGCCAACGCCATTCAGGACCTGAGGCACCGCCACCCCTCCATCGCCGATCGGTTCCAGCCAGCGGAAGTAACCAACCTGCCCTTCGCCGACGATCACTTCGACCACATCATCAGCAGCGCTGTTTTGCATTTTGCAAAAGACACCGCGCACTTCGGGCAAATGATGGCGGAAATGACGCGGGTGCTAAAACCTTCCGGTTCGCTGTTTATCCGCATGACCGCCGACATCGGCATTGAAGACAGGGTGCAACCGGCCGGCGACGGGGTGTATATGATCCCGGATGGCTCCCGCCGGTTCCTGCTCACCCGGGCGTTGCTCGCGGATACGCTGCAACGCAACCGCCTCACCTTTTTGGAACCGCTCAAGACCGTTAATGTAAACGATCTCCGCTGCATGAGTACGCTGGTGCTGACGAAATAAGCCATTAAATTGAAACCGATTACATTTTTCCCGGGAATTTGCTACATTTAGGCGATTAAACGATCGCATTCATATAAACGCCATTGAAAATGAACCAGTTCCACGCCAACCTAACCTGTGCAACCCTTTTTCTGTTCGCCCTGACCAGCTGTCAGAACCAGGGCGGTTCCCCCGGGGCCGCCGACTCCGCCGCAAAGGACTCCACCAACGCCGCCGCGCAACCCAAAATCAACTATCTCTCCCAACCCCTCGTAACGAATATCTACACCGCCGACCCTTCCGCGCATGTTTTCAACGGCCGGATCTATATCTACCCTTCGCACGACACGGCCACGGGAACACCCGAAGATGACCTCGGTTCGCATTTCGATATGCGCGACTATCATGTCCTCTCGATGGACTCGATCGGCGGCAAGGTAACCGATCATGGCGTGGCGCTCGATATCCGCAATATCCCCTGGGCCGGCCGTCAGCTCTGGGCCCCCGATGCGGCCTTTGCCAACAATACCTACTATCTCTATTTTCCCGTAAAAGACAAGAAAGACATTTTTCACATCGGCGTTGCGACCAGTTCGAAGCCGGAGGGACCGTTCGCCGCCGGAAAGGAACCCATCGCGGGCACCTACAGCATCGATCCCTGCGTCTTCAAAGACGACGACGGCAGCTATTATATGTATTTCGGCGGCATCTGGGGCGGCCAGCTGCAAAAGTGGAACAACAACCGCTATGACTCCACGAAAGGCAATCGCAAACCGGAAGAACCGGCCATCCTGCCCCGCGTGGCAAAGCTCGGCCCCGATATGAAGCGACTCGCCGAACCCGTCAGGGAGATCAGCATCATCGGACCCGACAACAAACCGTTTGTGGAGAAAGACAACGACAAACGCTTCTTCGAGGGTTCCTGGATGTTTAAATACAACGGGAAATATTATTTCACCTACAGCACCGGCGATACCCACAGGTTGGTATACGCGACCGGCACCTCCCCCTACGGCCCCTTTGTCTGGCAGGGCGTGATCCTGAATCCCGTCGAAGGATGGACGACGCACCATTCGATCATTCCCTTTGGCGGTAAATGGTGGTTGTTCTATCACGATACCCAGCTGAGCGGCAAGACCCACCTACGCAACGTCAAGGTCACCGAACTGAAATTCGACGCCGACGGCCGGATCCAAACGATCACCGCGCAGCAGTAAGGGCAGGGCGCTCCGGCTTCACCCGGTGCGCCCCGCCCCACCGGCTAGTACTTATCGTTCTGCACCAGGTTCGGATTCAGATCCCTTTCCGTCTGCGGGATCGGCCACCAGTAGTCCCGGGCGGCATCGAACTTCCGCGTCTCGATCTTACTGCCGTCATATTTATAGATCGACTGCCCCAGCACCTGCTCGGCTGTCTTCCAGCGGCGGATATCGTTGTAATACGTCCCCTCGCCGGCAAACTCGACCCGCCGTTCATGCCGGATCACCGCCCGCAGAGAATCCTGCGTCAACGTCGCCGCAACAGCCGGCAGCCCCGCACGGCTTCGCACGCTGTTCAACGCGGCGAGGCCCGTAGCCTCCGGCCCGACCGCCTCATTCTTCGCCTCCGCATACATCAGCAGCACATCGGCATACCGCAGCAGAATATAATTCGTCTCGGACTGTCCCGCCTTCAGATCGCTCTTCCCCGCCGGCGGCGCCCCCTTGTCATAAATACTGTATTTCTTCAGCCCATATCCCGTGATCGCAAATCGGGTAGGCGTCACCGGAACCGTCATAAACGTATCACCGGGGAAAACGATCGTCTGGTACATCCGGGGATCGCGGTTGACATAGGGATGGGCAGGATCGAACCCCGACGCCGGATCGGTGATCGGCAGGCCGTTCTTCATGGTGTAAGCCTGCGCGATATCCAGCAACGGCGCATTCGTATTGTACTGCTTATCGATCAGGTCGAAGGAATTGCCAAGATCGGGATAGATGAACTGGACATCGAAGATGACTTCCTTGTTGTTCTCGTTCTGCGGGAGAAACAGGCCCCGGTAGTCGGCATACAGCCCATAACCCGTACCGCTCAGGTTCATCACCGCCAGGGCGGCATCCGCGGCAGCCTGCCACTTGCCGGCATCATTCCCACCCGCGAATAACGGGCTCGCCTCCCACAACAATACCCTTGCCTTCAGCGCCATCGCCGCACCCTTTGTCGCCCGGCCCAGATCCGCACCGGTAAATTTCAGGGGAAGCGCGGCGGCAGCACTGTCCAGATCGGAAAGCACTTTTGCGATCACGTCCTTTCTGTCCGTCCGCTTTACATCCGCCTGCGTCGCGCGGTCCGGCGGGTCGAGGATCAGCGGCACCGCGCCATAATAGTTCTGCAAGGTGAAATAATACAAGGCCCGCAGAAAATGCGCCTCCCCCTTCATCCGGGTCTTCGTCGCATCGTCCATCGTCACCTCATCCACCTTCACCAGGAAAGTATTGCAACGCCCGATGCCGGTATAACAGGCCTTCCACCTCGCCGGGATGATGCCGCTGCTGCTGGCCGACTGCAACCCCTCCGCGATAAGATTAAAGCCCATGGTATTGTCATAGTCATACGCGTTGGGCGACGCACCCTCTTCGAAAAGCGGGGTCGCATCCCCACCCCAGAGGCCCGATCCGTTCATCACCCCATAACAGGCCGCAAGCCCCGCCTGCGCGGCCGCCGCAGACTCCCAAAAATTGCTTTCGACATATTGGTCCTTGGGCGAAGTATTCAACAGGCTCTTATTACAGCTGCCCGTCAGCAGCCCCAAAGCGACAACCCCTATAATGATCGATGTATTTTTCATCTGATTTTTGTTTAAGCAGTTAAAAATTGACGTTGACGCCGCCGCTGATCGTCTTCAGCATCGGATAAGTATACAGCGTGTTGGCATTCAGCAGCGACTCGGGATCGAAATCCTTGTATTTGCTGAACGTCACCCAATTCTCCGCGTTCACGAATATCGATACCCTGCTGATCTTCGCCAGGTTCAACCACCGCTTCGGCAACGCATAACTCAGCTGCACATTCTTGAGGCGGAGGTAGGCGCCGCTGCGCAGCCAGAAGTCCGAAGCCTGGAAGTTATCCGCATTCCCCGTGCTCTCGGTGACGATAGGCAAACGGGCATGGGTATTCGTCGGCGTCCAGGCATCCGTAAGCCATTCCTTTGTAGCGCCCGCACCGTTGTTGAACGGGAAAGCCATATTGGCCGTAGGATACACCTTGATACCCGCCACACCCTGGAACACGCCCGACAGGGTGAATCCCTTATAGTCCAGGTCCAGCCCGAACCCATAGCTATACCTGGGGATCACCGTGGAGCTGCGGATGATCTTGCGATCGTCCCCGTTGATGATGCCATCCTTGTTCACATCCTCGAATTTGAGATATCCCGCGCGGGTGGCCGCACTCTGATACGCGCCGCCCTTTGCTTCGGCATCGCTTTGGAAGATACCCGTGGCATGCAGCAGATAGAACGCATCGATCGGATAACCCGCCTTGGTAATGGTCGAGATACTCGAATTGTAATTATACAGGATCTGCCCGGCGATGTCCACTACCTTGTTCTTGTTATAGCTGAGGGTCCCAAAAACGCCATAGCCGACTTCTCCTACATGATTCCGGTAGCGTACAGACAGTTCGATACCGGTATTATCCATCGTGCCGATATTCTCCTGCGGGCCACCCAACCCACCGATCTGTGACGGGATGTTCACGGTGCGCAGGATCCCCGTCGTCCGCTTCTTGTAGGCATCGACGGTGACGCTGAGACTCTTCAGGAGTTCGGCATCGAGTCCCACATTATACGAGGTGGTGGTTTCCCAGGAAATATTCGGATCGCTGTATGTCGTCGCCGCCGCACCCGACTGCAGCACGCCGCCCAACGCATAGTTCTGTCCCAGCACGATCGCATTTTCATAGCTATATAAAGGCACGGCCTGGTTACCCAGCTGGCCTATCGAAGCCCGCAGCTTCAGCAGCTGGAAGAGATCGCCCTGACCAAAGAATTTCTCCCGGTCGATGCGCCAGCCGGCGGAAACGGAGGGGAAAAAGCCCCAGCGATGCCCTTCGGCAAACCGCGAAGAACCGTCATTGCGAAAGGTGGCTTCCAGCAGATACCGGCCATCATAGTCGTAGTTCAACCGCCCGAAATACGATTCCAGCACATCCGCCGTCGAATTGCCTGAGGTGGAATAACGGACCGTGCCCGCATCCAGCGCGGTCAGCGTGGCATCCAGGTAGCCCGTCATGGCGCCCATGAACTGGCTGGTCCCGAAATTGTCATAGCTCGACCCCAGCATCACCGCGGCATGATGACTTCCGCCGAAGGTGTGCTGCCAGTTCAAAGTATTGTAGAAGTGGATGGCCAGGTTGTTATAATCCGTCTCGTCGGCCCGCGGCGCCGTGGCCGGGCTGTTCCAGTTGGTGGCAACCTTGGTCTTGGGGTCAAAGCTCTGCACCTGCGGCGTAAACTCATCCAGCAGGCCGTCATATTTGTCCGCCCCGAACTGCGCATGATAGGTGATGTCGAAAGGCAATTTATAATCCAGGAAGGTGGAGGCCAAAAACCGCTGCACCAGCTTCTTGCTATAGCCGGTATAGGCGATCATCCTTGGGTTCTCCCAGTTGTTCCTGCCCGGCGTGCGGAGCCAGGAGTTGCCATAACGGCCATCCTTCAGCGTATCCGTCAGGATCGGCAGCGTCCGCGTAAGGTATTGCCAGAAGGAGTTATAGAATGGCTGGGTATATTGCCGGTAGTAGCCATCCAGGTTGAGCCCCACCTTCAGTCGTTTGGTAACGTTGAACGACGTATTGAGCCCGATGGAATATTTTTTCTCATGATTGTTCGGCCCGATCATCACGCCGTTCCGGTCGAGGTAACCCAGCGAGAACCGGTACTGATACTTATCGGAACTCCCCGCCACGCTCACATCGTGTTTTTGGATCGTGCCGTTGTTCAGCGCGATGTCAAACCAGTTGTTGGCCGGATAGGTGAAAGGGTCCGTCTTCATTCCATTCTGATATTCGGTGATGTTGGCATCCGAATAGTCGACCGCCGTCTTTCCTTCATTCAGTTCGGCCTGGTCCTTCAGCTTCATATAGGCGATGGGGTCCCAGATGGCATCCGGCATAAAGGTAGTCTTCTGCTTGCCGTAATAGTAACTGTAGTTGACCTTGGCGGCGCCCTGTCCCTTCTTGGTGGTCACCAGGATCACCCCGTTGGCCGCGCGAGAGCCATAGATGGCCGCCGACGCATCCTTTAGCACCGAGATGGACGCGATATCCGCCGGGTTCAGTTCGTCCATGGAATATTCGATCCCGTCCACCAGCACCAGCGGATCGTTGTTGTTCAGGGTCCCGATGCCGCGAATCCGGATGGTACTGCGATCCACCCCCGGCTGGCTGTTGCTGAGGTTGACAAAAAGCCCCGGCACGCCATGCAGCGCATTGCTGACATTGGTAATGGGCTGGCCCTGCTTCTCCTCCATATTCACCGTGGCGATGGCACCGGTGAGATTGACCTTCTTCTGCGTTCCATAACCGACTACCACGACGGAGTCCAGCGAACGCTGACTGGGGTCGAGAAGGATGATCCCGAGATTGGCTTTGGAGACTTTTACCTCTCTTGGCAAAAAACCTTCCATGCTGAGGTGCAGCGTGGCGCCCACGGCAGCGGACAGGGCAAAGCTCCCGTCGTTAAGGGAAACGGTGCCCCTTGAGGCCGAAGCCTGGATACTCACCCCCGGCAGCGGGGTTTGATCTTTCCCGGAGAGTACCTTTCCGGTGACGGTTATCTGCTGCGCCTGTAACGATCCTGCCAACGCGGCAAATACCAGTAGCATGACAATTTTCATAATGCAAGTTGTTAGCGGTGATTTATATATGTTAGGAGTGAATACGCTATTGCAGTAAGTTGGGATAATCCGTAATGATCCCGTCGACACCCAGCCCCTTCATCTGCTGCATGATCTCCGGCGTCTCTACCGTCCAGGGCTCGATGAGGATCTTCTTATCGTGGCATTGTTTCACCAGCGCCGGTGTCACCAGGTGATAATTGGGATTATAAAAAGCGGGATCAAAACCCAGTTCGCGGATATTCTCCCCGAAGCTCTTGTTCTTGTCCTCTGTCAGAAACCCCAGCTGGATATCCGGCCGCTGCCGGTGGATCACCTGCAAGGGGCGCCTATCGAAGGACTGCACGATCAGCCGGTGGCCCAGCCTCGCCGCATCCAGCACGGGCAGCAGAATTTTTACGTATTCTTCCGGCGCCGGCTGCTCATAGCCGTCTGTCTTTTCTTTGGACTTGATCTCGACCAGCCAGTATACCGGCGCAAAATGATGCGCCCGGGTATATGCTTCCACCGAGTCGATCATCTCCCCAAGCAGGGGCGTATAACAATCCATTCGCTGCTGCTGCGGGAAGGCAGGATAGTCTTTCCTGCCGATGATGAACTTCCTGATCTCGGGGTAGTTCAGCTGGTAGAAGGTATATTTCTTTCGCTGGTCCTTCGGGATCTCGCTCCCATCCGGCATGCTCGTATAGTCCGGGTTGAAGGACTCGTCATGATAGACCAGCACCTGGCCGTCTTTCGAGATATGCACATCCAGTTCCACCGTATTGGCGCCCACGGCGATCCCCTTTTCCATGGCAGGGATGGTATTCTCCGGCATCAGTCCCCTGGTGCCCCGGTGCCCCACCTTGAAAAAGGCAGGATACCCGGTTGTTCGCGCCACCGCCTTCGAAGACGTCTTGCACGCTCCGGCGCCGCAGCACAGGAAGCCGGTCATAAGCATTAGTCGCAGGTTGTTTTTCATATGTATAGCGTTATAGTTTTAACCACAGATACAAAAGGGCGGCGATGGCGCCACCGATGAACGGACCCGCCACGGGTACCCACGCGTATCCCCAGCCGCTTCCGCCTTTATACCGCATGGGCATCAGGCTGTGCACGATGCGCGGCCCCAGGTCCCTCGCCGGGTTGATGGCATATCCTGTCGTACCGCCCAGCGAAAGGCCGATGGCCCAGACCAGCAGCGTCACGGGCAATGCCCCCAATGACCCCATGCCGATCGGCGTCTTATGCTCCGCGATCTGCGGATCGGTGAAGTAAAAAATGACGAATACCAGCACAAAGGTCCCGACGATCTCGCTCAGCAGGTTGAAGCCGATGTTGCGGATAGCCGGCGCCGTGCTGAATACCGCCAGTTGCGTCCCCGCGTCCTCCGTTGCGTTGAAATGATCTTTATACACCAGCCAGGTGACAAAAGCGCCCAGGATCGCGCCGAGGCACTGCGCCAGGAGAAAGCTCCCCACCTTGCTCCACGCAAATTTTCCCGCGATGGCCAACGCCAGCGTAACGGCGGGGTTCAGATGCGCGCCGCTATAAGGTGCGGCGACGACGACTCCGGCAAATACCGCCAATGCCCAACCGGTAGTGATCACGATCCATCCCCCGTTGTTGCCCTTGGTGCCTTTGAGGATCGTGTTGGCCACCACACCGGTTCCCAATAAGATCAGGATAAACGTGCCCAGCAGTTCGGCAGAAAATTCAGTCATAAAAGTCAGTTATAGGTTTATACGATCTTGCAGGCCGCGACGGCCCTGTTCCAGCCGGAGATCAATTGCTCCGTATCGCCGCTGCCGGCGGGTTCGAAGGTCTTCCCCACCTTCCATTGCCGGCTGATCTCCGCTACGTCCTTCCAGAAACCCACCGCGAGACCCGCCAGGTAGGCAGCTCCCATCGCCGTTGTCTCTGTCAGCCCGGGCCGCACCACCTTCACGCCGAGGATATCCGCCTGGAATTGCATCAGTAAATTGTTCACCACGGCTCCTCCATCCACCCGCAGTTCGCGGATCGCGGCACCCGCATCCGCCTCCATGGCCCGCACCACTTCCAGGGTCTGAAAAGCGATGCTCTCCAGCGCCGCCCGGCTGAGATGCCCGGCCGTCGTTCCTCTTGTGATCCCCGTGATCATTCCCCTCGCCTGCTGCTGCCAGTGCGGAGCGCCAAGCCCGGTGAACGCAGGAACCAGATACACGCCGCCGTTGTCCTCTACACGTTCCGCCATCGCCTCTACGTCGCCGGAAGACCCGATGATGCCGAGTCCGTCCCGCAACCACTGCACCACCGCACCACCGATAAAGATGCTTCCTTCCAACGCATAGCGAACTTCTTCGCCGATCTTCCAGGCAACGGTCGTCACCAGGTTGTTCCGGGACAGAATGGGTTTCGCGCCGATATTCATCAACAGAAAGCAACCCGTCCCATAGGTATTCTTGACCATTCCTTCTTCCGTGCACATCTGACCAAACAGCGCGGACTGCTGATCGCCCGCAATACCCGCGATCGGAATTTTCGCGGCCCAGACCTTCCCCGCCGTATGGCCATACACCTCACTGGAGGAGCAGACCTTCGGTAAGAGGCTTGCGGGGATCCCGAAAAGCGCCAGCAGTTGTTCGTCCCATTGCATCGTCTGAATATTGAAAAGCATGGTGCGGCTGGCATTCGTGACATCCGTGGCATGCACCTGCCCGCCCGTAAGATTCCACAGCAGCCAGCTGTCCACGGTCCCGAATGCCAGCTTGCCTTCCTTCGCCAGGTCCTGCGCACCCGGCACCTGGTCGAGGATCCACCGGATCTTCGTAGCGGAAAAATAGGCGTCGATCACCAGTCCCGTCCGCTCCCGGATCATTTCGCTCTTGCCGGCCGCCTTCAATTCGTTGCAGTAGTCCGCCGTCCGCCGGTCCTGCCATACGATGGCATTGCAAACCGGCCGGCCCGTCTCGCGGTTCCATATCAGAGTAGTCTCCCGCTGATTGGTGATGCCGATGGCCGCGATATCGGCCGGCTTCAACCCTGCCTTTACGATGGCTTCCGTCGCCACCGTCAACTGGGAGGACCATATTTCCAGGGGATCGTGCTCGACCCATCCCGGCTGCGGAAACAGCTGCGAAAATTCTTTCTGGGAGCTGGCCATCGGGTTCCCTTTCCGGTCGAAGACGATGGCCCGGGAACTCGTCGTCCCCTGGTCGAGCGATAAAATAAATTCGGGCATGCAATCTTAGTTTTTCGCAGGCATGGGCAGGTACCCAAACGCCAGTCTATTGAAATCGATCAGTTGGTTTCTTTTCCAATCGCCATCCCGGCCCAGTTCCGCCGCCAGCAACTCCACCACCCTGGGCGCCGCGTGCAGCGCAGCCTGCGCATCGAGAAACAGGATCCGCAGTCTTCTCGCCAGGACATCCTCCACCGTTCTGGCCATCTCGCGGCGCACGGCCCAGACAACCTCGGCCTCCGTATAGGGCAGCCATTCGACAAGCCGCGCGGATAAAGCAGGTTCTTTTTCGATCAGCGTCCGGATGGCCGGGGCATCCGTGCCATACACGGTCAGATGCTCTTCCAACTCCTGGGAACAGCAACCATGGATCCGCAGTTGCTTCGTCCCGCAGGCCACCCGTTGCAGTCCGCCTACGGCGATCACCTTGTCGACCACCTCTTCGGCCATCTTCCGGTAGGTCGTCCACTTGCCTCCAGTGATGGTCACCAGTCCCGACCGGTTGACGAATAATTTGTGATCCCGGGAGATCTCCTTCGTCGCGTGCCCGTCCTCCTTTGGCGCCGCCAGGGGACGCAGCCCGGCAAAGACACTCAGGACATCTTCCCGTTTAGGCGGCGCCGTGAGATAGCCTTCCATGGTCTTCAGGATAAACCCGATCTCCTCTTCCAATGCCCGCGGTTCGAGCAGATGCTTCTCCATCAGCGTGTCGGTCGTACCCACCAGGACATGCTCATGCCAGGGCACTGCAAACAACACCCGTCCATCCGACGTCTTGGGGATCATCAATGCACTGCCGCTGTTTAGAAAGGATTTATCAAGCATCAGATGTACTCCCTGGCTGGGTCTCACCGTGGGTCTGGCCCCGGGATCGTCCATCTTCAAAATATCATCCACAAAGACTCCGGTGGCGTTGACCACCACTTTCGCCCGCAACACATACTCCCGGTTCGTTTCGCAATCGCTTGCCACTACTCCGGCCAGCTTCCCTTCCGCCATGACAAGCCGGCGCACCTTGCAGTAGTTGAGCACCGTTCCGCCCTTCTCCACGGCCGTCATCGCGAGGTTGATCGCCAGCCGGGCGTCGTCAAACTGCCCGTCATAATAGCGGACGCCACCCTTCAGTCCTTTGCCGTTCAGCCCAGGTAAAAGGCGTATCAATTCCTTTCGTTTGACGTATCCGGCCTTCCCAAAACTGAAACGCCCCGAAAGTGCCTGGTAACATTTCAAGCCGACAAGGTATTTCAGCTGTTCCCACCGGCTGTAGCAGGGAATTATAAATGATTGCTTTCTAACAAGATGAGCGGCATTTTGAAGAAGGAGCCCGCGTTCGTGCAAGGCCGTGTACACCAGGCCGATCTGCCCCTGGGCGAGATATCTTACCCCGCCGTGAACCAGTTTCGTACTCCGGCTGGAAGTCCCTTTTGCAAAGTCGGACTGCTCGAGTAACAGCACTTTGTAACCTCTGCTGGCCGCATCTACGGCGATCCCCAGTCCTGTAGCGCCTCCGCCGATAACGATCATCTCCCATTCTCTCACCCGGTCGAGTTGGCGGAGCTGGCTGGCACGGTCAAAGCAGTTTGAATCGTTCATGGCTTTCGAAATATTTCCTATATTTTCGAATTCAAAACTAAAGAAAGCATATTGAAATAAAAAAATCTATTTTCGAAACTAATCGAAATTTAATACCCGGCCCGCTGAATTTCTCGAAAAGTCCGGGGCGGAGCGATATCTTTACCTCAACTATAGATACCATGGTAACAGACAGGCATCAGTTAATACTGGATCAGCTGCAGCGGGAAGGGAGGGTCAATGTGTTGGAACTGTGTAAAGAATTGAAAGTTTCATCCGTAACCATCCGGAAAGATCTGAAGCTGTTGGAAAAGAAAAATCTCCTGTTTCGAACGCATGGCGGCGCCAATGCCACCAATCCCTATACGGTGGACCGGCCTGTCAATGAGAAAGAGAAATTACAGTCTTCGGAAAAAGCGGATATCGCCACCGTCGCCGCGCAGCTGATCGAACCCAACGACTCGATCATCATCGCCTCGGGGACCACGGTGCTCGCCCTGGCGAAAAAGATCCAGATAAAAGAAAGTCTGACGGTCGTCACCTCGGCGCTTAACGTGGCCATCGAGTTGATCAAACATCCCAATGTGGAAGTCATCCAGCTTGGCGGCTATCTGCGCAAAAGCTCTTCCTCCGTTACCGGCTCCTATGCCGAAACGATCCTGCACGATTTTTTCTGCACGAAGCTGTTCCTTGGCGTCGACGGCATCGACATGGAGCTGGGGCTCACCACCACCAACTCGCTGGAGGCGCAGCTCAACAAGCAGATGATCGCCCATTCCCGGAAGATCATCGTCCTTTCGGACTCGACAAAATTTGGTAAAAGAGGCTTCGGCCGCATCTGCGGACTGGAGGAGGTGGACCAGGTGATCACCGACAGCGGCATCTCCGAACATTATAAAAAAGACCTCGAAAGCCTGGGCATCGAGGTCACCATCGTTCCGCGCTGAGCCACGCCAAGCCGCGCTGATTCGCGCTGATTCGCGCTGAGCCACGCCAAGCCACGCTGATTCGCGCTGAGCCGCGCCGAGCCAGGTTGATTCCCGCTGATCAATCAATCCTTGCCAGATCGACGCCGCCGATATTGATCCCTTTCACGATCTCCGGGTTGCCCTTATAGCGAAGCCTGGCCTCGCCAAAAGCGGTGATCCTGATCCGTTCGGAAACGTTCAGATTGAACTCGGCTTCGCCGAACGCGGTGAGTCTCGCCACGTCTCCGGTGATAGTGGTGGCGTTGATCTTCCCATCCCCGTAGCAGGTGTAATGCTGTTCATCCACCTCGCCTTCTTTGATCTCCAGTGAACTCTCCCCATAGATCGTGGTGTGCATTGAACCGATATGCACTTCCGCAATCGTTATTTTTGAATCGCCATAGGCCCGAAGCGTAAAATGCTTCACGATGATCGGGCTCTTGCAAAGAAACGTTTCCGAACCGCGCAAAGAAAGCATATGCAGTTTTTTGTAAACTACGGTGGCATTCACGGCGTGGTGAGGATAAAGATCCTGGCCGTTCTGGCGGTCATGCTTCTTGTAATCCCGCCAGCCCTGGGGAAGATCTCTGGCTCCATCGAGGTACAACCGCAGCGTCCCGCCCTGCACCTCGACATGCAGTTTGCTGCTATCCACCATGATATTGTTGATGGTGACGCTTTCCTCCGCTCCCTGGACAAAGGTCACCTGGATATACGGACTTACGATGACCTTGCTGAAATGACCGACCGTAAATGTTTGTGCATCGGCGGTCCGGCTCATGAAAACAAGCAGGCCCGCGGCCAGGATGGTTAGTAAACGTCTCATATTGCGTTATTTAACCATACTACGAACAGGTTCATCCAATTGTTACACGGAAAATATCATTTTTATACTTTTTGTCTTTGTCCGGCTCGTATCTTTCCGGCATTAATCAATCTCAACGCGACTGCTATGCATGCAAAATGGCCGATCTTCACGCTTCTCGCATTCTCCTCCCTCCTCATCGCCGCAGGCCCGAAACCCGCCGCAAGTCCGGACCCCGCAGTAAGCGCTGACATCGCCCCCTCGCCGGCGTCCGCCCGGAAGCCCATCATCACCGGCGCCGACCAGACCGGTCAATATCTCCCTTTATTAAAAGGCAAGAGAGTGGGCATCCTCGGCAACCCGACCTCGATCATCGGCAACCGCCCCCTGGTCGACAGCCTGCACGATCTGAAAATAGATATCAAAGAGATCTTCGGTCCCGAACACGGCTTCCGCGGCAAGGCCAGCAACGGCGCCAAGGTCGCCGACGAGATCGACTCCGCCACCGGCATCCCGATCATCTCCCTGTACGGACCCAAACGCAAGCCGTCCAAACAGGATATGGATGCGATCGACATCCTGATCTTCGATCTCCAGGATGTGGGCTGCCGTTTTTATACCAACATCAACGTCCTTCGCAATATCATGGAATCCTGCGCCGAGTCGGGCAAAGAGCTGCTCATCCTCGACCGGCCCGACCCCAACGGCTATGTCGACGGACCCATCCTGGACATGACCCTCAAGTCGGGGATCGGTCAATTCCCCGTGCCCATCACCCACGGCATGACCATCGGCGAGTTCGCCCGGATGATCAATGGCGAAGGATGGCTGGCCAACAAAGAACAGTGCAAGCTGCGGATCATCCCCGTGAAGAACTACACCCATGCCATGTACTACGAGCTGCCGGTCCATCCCTCCCCCAATCTGAACACCCAGCAGTCGGTGCTGCTCTACCCTTCCCTTTGCCTGTTTGAAGGCACGATCATCAGCCAGGGCCGCGGCACTCAGATGCCGTTCACCGTACTGGGCAACCCCGACCTGAAAGGCGCTTACTCTTTCTCGTTTACTCCCGTGAGCCTTCCCGGCATGTCCGAGACTCCGCTGCACCAGGACCAGGTCTGCTATGGGCTCGATCTGCGAACCATCAATGCCGACAGCCTCCGCAGAACCGGCAAGATCAATATCAAATGGATGATGGATCTCTATAAGGCGTATCCCCACAAAGAGAAATTCTTCGACTTCCATCAAAGCAGACAAATGGGGGATATCAACAAGCTCTCGGGCACTACCGCCTTCAAAGAGCAGATCGCCTCCGGTATGAGCGAGGAAGATATCCGCAAGACCTGGGAGCCGGGGCTCAGCAATTATAAAAAGATGCGCAAGAAATATCTCTTATACCCATAATTCCAGTTCGCTAACCTGCTCTAACGATGAAGCCATTCGCCCTTTCCATCTGTTTCCTGTTGCTCGCCGGGTTAGTCACGGCACAAACGAACGCTGGTTCCCGGGTGGGTGCCACACCCAGGGAATTGCCGATCGCAAAGGCCGCCTTTGCAACCCTGAAATTGCCGGGTTCGCCCGATTTTTTAGCACCGGATGGCGATGACGTCTGGATACTGAATATCGACCGGGTGGAAAAGCTTTCGGTAAAAAGCGACAAACCCGTATTGAGCGTAACGATACCGGGTGCATGCGGGGCGTTGATCGTTGGCTTTCATTCGGTGTGGGTGGCCAGCTGCGGCACGCAGTCCATTTATAGAGTCGACAAGGAAAGCGGTAAGCTTCTTTCGATCATTCCCTGCCCGATCTCCGATCGGAATGGCGAGATCATGTTGGCCGCCGGCGCGGGGTCTATCTGGGTTTTGTCGGATAGGGCAGGCGTTCTCACCCGGATAGACCCGCGGAAAAATGCGATCCAGACGACCATCGCCGTTGAACCGGATTCTCATTGTGCCGTATTTGATTTTGGGGCTGTTTGGATAACCAATACCGCAGGAAATTCGGTTCAGCGGATCGACCCCGGGACCAATCGCGTAGTCGCAACGATCCCTGTGGGAAAAACTCCAAGATTTCTTGCCGCGGGCGAGAAAGGTGTCTGGACCTTGAATCAGGGTGATGGCACGGTAAGCCATATCGATCCCGGACAAAATAAGGTCGTTGCCGTTGTGGATGCAAAAGTTCCGGGAAGCGGTGGGGACATAGCCGCAGGCGCAGGATGCGTCTGGGTGCGTGCAAAAGGCCGATTGTTAGAGACCATCAATCCGGTATCCAATGCCGTCCAGACGATCTACACGCCTGTTGCCGGAAGCGGAGCGGTCCGCGTAACGGCGCATTTTATCTGGGTCACCGCTCATGATATAAATACGATTTGGATATTGAAACGCTAGCGCGATCCCACCAGGCGGGGATCTTGGCTAGCGTCGCACCGTGAGGCTGTCCGAATAGGCAACGCCGGATAACCCTTTCCGGAAACAGTCACGGAATACCAGATAGGAGAAGAACAAATAAAGCGCCGCCAGCAGCGCGCCGCGGAAGACCAGGCTCATCTGCCTGAGTTTCACCACCCACCAAATCACCAAAACGCAAAACAACCCCACGGTGAACCATATCAAGAACCCTAGACCCTGCTCGAAAATCCATCGCTATCCACGTCGAGATAGAAATGTCGCTGCCGCGGCATAAAGAAAAAGATCAACGCGCCCCATAGAAGGAGCCAGGTTATCCTTTGCCAGTATTTCTTAAAAAAGGTTGTCTTGATCTTATCCCATTTCACCAGAAAACAACAATGGAAAAAACTGCCCCTCCATCCGATTCCCGGCCGGTATCGGCGGCACCCCTTTTAGCAAAACCTCATCCGTATTGGATTTGGTCCCGTCGGTAAATACATTCAACACAAAAGCCCGTCTCGCATGGGGGGAGGAGTTGGCGAACGAACCATGAACCATCAGCGGATGATGAAACGTCGCATATCCCTTCTTCAACTCGATAGGCACGGGCTTGAACTCCGTCTTTTGCTCCTCCGTCAGGTACTGCATCAGCCCCTCCATATCCCCTGCCAGGTCGGGTTTGTCCAACAGGCCCCAGTTCTGGCTTTTCGGCACGTAGTATAAGCAGCCATTTTCGGTCGTGGCATCATCGAGCCCGACCCAACAGGTGAGATGTTGTATCGGTCCCGTCCGGGTCCAATAAGAATAGTCCTGGTGCCAGGCCACTACCCCGCCGTGTCTGGCCGGCTTGCAAAACAACTGGTCATGCCAGAACCGAACCGCCTGATCCCCCAATAGCTGGCTTGCGGCCATGACAAACGCCGGATTCCAGAGAACATCATGAAATCCCTCGGTAATGCGCCAGGCGCCCAGCGCATGGAACAAAACAGCATTCGCATCGGTAGATTCATTGCTGTGAAATTCATGAAACAGCCCGTTCAAAGGATGATCCGGATCCATAATGGCTTCCAGTTCACCCTTGAGGCGTTCCACCTGCCAATCGTCCAGCATTTTTACATCAGTGAGATAACCATACTCGCGAAAAAAAGCAAGCTGCTCATTGCTAAGTTTATATCGCTCCCATTCAGAAGGCTTGGCAGGCCACTGGAAAAGATCGGTAATAAGCTGGTGCTTCGTAGAAAGGTCCCGCATGGTGGCGATTTTTGCAAGTTTGCCAATCGATCAATTCGACCGGCCTCACCAATTTAGGAAAAAACGGCGGGAGGAACAATTTTTGCCTCACCCATACTTATATGGCAAAAAAATAGTCCCATGACATTTTACAAAAAAGATTCCCCGCCAAAAAAAACCTCGCCCCGCGATACTCCCCGAATAAGCCTACCTTTAACCCCTCTTCCTGTTTCCCCCTACTGATCTTGCATCCTCCTGACTGTCACTTCGCTAGGGATCGCAGCACACAAATAGTTCCATTATGAAGGTCACAGCCGGTACGGTCTTTGATATTTTGTCCCGTTTACGCGTCTATTTCCAGGGGGCCGCCAATCCGTCGGACTATGGCAATGAAGAGCCCTTTCGCTCTGAATTGTACAGCTCCGACCAGTTGAACACTCACGCTCAGGCAATAGCCGGATCACACCATCTGCAGACCGCCCACCCCGCCGATCACTTATTGAAAAGACTGGCTGAAAATGAGCACACGCTGCTGGAAGTCCGGGATCTCCTCGTCGGGAACATCAAAACGGGAAAAGCCATCACGCCCGGAGGGGAATGGTTGCTCGACAATTTCTACCTCATCGAAGAGCAGGTGGTGCTGGCCAGGAAACACCTGCCGAAGGGATATAGCGAAGCGCTGCCCGCATTGGCAACCGGTATTTCCGCGGGCATGCCCAGGGTCTATGATATCGTCCTGGAGCTCATCTCTCACAGTGACGGCCGGGTGGATGTACACAACCTGACCAGTTTTGTAGCGGCCTATCAGACCGCCACAATACTTACCCTGGGCGAGTTGTGGGCCATACCCATCATGCTCCGGCTGGCCGTTATCGAAAATCTGCGGCGGGTATGCGGAAAGATCGCGCTGGATATGATCGATCATAACCTTTCCGATTATTGGGCCGACAAAATGATCGATACCGTGAAAGAAGAGGCGGGAGACCTGATCCTGACGATTGCCGACATGGTACGTTCAAAGCCGCCGTTGAGCAGCCCATTCGTCGCCGGCTTCACCCGAAGCCTGCAAGGAAAAGGACCCGCGCTGGCCTTGCCGCTCAGCTGGCTGGAACAGCAATTATCGGGGATGGGCACCAGCAGCAATGACCTGGTCCGCCTGGAAAACCAAAAACAAGCCGCCAATCAGGTTTCCGTCCGTAACAGTATCGGAACCTTGCGATTTATCGGAACGACGGACTGGCGCGAATTCGTCGAAACGCTCAGTAGCGTAGAACACCTCCTTGCCAAAGATCCGGCGGGTACCTATCCCCAAATGGATTTCGCCACCCGCGACAGCTACCGCCACGTAGTGGAGGCCATCGCCAAAGATTCAGGTTTGCCGGAAACAGCAGTGGCATCAAAGGTGCTCGCCCTGGCCGCGGCGCACCGCGACGCCGGTCCATCCGCCAAAAAAGAGCAACATGTCGGCTACTATCTCATCGGCAAAGGACAAAAGCAGGTAACGCAAACCATCGGGATACGGTACAGTCGGGTCAAAACCGGGGTCCGTGCAGCGAAAAAGATCCCCGTCTTCCTTTACCTTTTTTCTTTCGCGGTGCTCACCTGGCTGATAGCCACGGGAATGTTCTATCTACCCTACAGCCAGGGCATCCGCAGCCGGTTACTGCTATCGGTCGTCGTCTTGCTGGCGATATCGGTGTCCGCGCAATTGGCCATATCCCTGGTCAATTGGCTTTCCACGCTGCTGGTAAAGCCTCGATTATTGCCCCGCATGGATTTCTCCGGGGGAATTCCCGCGGAGTTCCGCACCCTGGTCATCGTGCCCACCCTGCTGACCAGCAAGGAATATATCGACCAGCTGATGGATGGATTGGAAATCCGGTTCCTCGCCAATAAGGGCGACAACCTGCATTTTGGATTGCTGACAGATCTTGTCGACGCCGATGTGGAAATACAGGAAGAAGACCGGGAACTGACCGATCTGGCAAGCGCCAGGATCGAAGCGCTAAATCAGAAATACAAACAAACGGAAAACGATATTTTCTTTCTTTTCCATCGGTCCAGGATCTGGAACGCCGGGGAACGCAAATGGATGGGGTATGAAAGAAAGCGGGGGAAAATAGCAGCCCTCAACGCCTTGCTGCGGCGCCGGGGGAAACATGAGTTTTCCCTCATCAAGGGCGACTACCACATTCTCCATGAGGTAAAATACGTGATCACCCTGGACTCCGACACGCTGCTGCCGAGAGAGTCCGCCTGGAAGCTGGTAGCGACGATGGCGCATCCGCTCAACCAGCCCGAATACGATCCGCGAAAAAAGCGCGTAACGGCAGGATATGGAGTGCTACAGCCCAGGGTGGAATCGAGTATCGCTGCAGCCACTACCTCGCTCTACCTGAATATGCAAGGCAGCGTTTCGGGCATCGATCCCTATACCCGGGTCTCCTCCGACGTGTACCAGGATCTGTTCGAAGAAGGATCGTTCATCGGGAAAGGTATCTATGATGTAGACATGTTTGAACTGACGTTCCGCGATCTCTTTCAGGAAAACCGCATCCTGAGCCACGATCTGCTGGAAGGGTGTTATGTGCGATCCGGATTGGTGAGCGACGTGTTCCTATATGAAGAGAATCCTTCCAGGTACCTGTCAGACCTCCGGCGTCATTACCGGTGGATCAGGGGAGACTGGCAGATTGCCGGCTGGATCCTGCCCTTTGTCCGGACCCGCAAAGGACACGTCATCAAAAACAGGCTTTCCGCATTGTCGAGGTGGAAAATAATCGACAACCTCCGGCGAAGCCTCCTGCCCGTCTCCTTATTGTCGCTTCTCTTGCTGGGTTGGTTCGTCCTGCCCTTTCCCTGGTTTTGGACCCTGGCCGTTTCCACCATCATCCTGCTCCCGCCGCTCGTCGCTATCGCCTGGCAATTATTGCAAAAACCTACCGATCTCACCCTGAAGGCGCACCTCTCCGAAATAACCGGCAACCTGAAAGGGACGCTCGTCCGTTTTGTCTTCAGTCTTTCCATCCTGCCATACGAGGCGTTCCAATACGTGGACGCCATTCTACGCACGCTCTGGCGAATGACGGTTACCCGGAGAAAATTATTGGAATGGACATCCTCCGCCACCGACTCCGGAAAACCCCGGAGCTCGCTCTGGGCAGTATATCGATTCATAGCCATTGCGCCGCTGCTGGCGATGGTCTGCACGATCTTCCTGCTAAAGGATCCACCGGCCTTATTGGTCGCCGGTCCCATCCTGCTGTTCTGGCTTCTGTCGCCCGCCCTCGTGTGGCGCCTGAGCAAACCCGAGATAGGGGCCGCGCCGAAGTTAATGGAGCTGGAGCTGGAGTTCCTACACAAAACCGCCCGCAAAACCTGGTCTTTCTTCGAGCAATTCGTAACCGCCGACGAAAACTGGTTGCCACCCGACAATCTGCAGCAGACCAACGGTGAGGTGATCGCACACCGCACCTCCCCTACCAACATGGGCCTGGCCCTGCTGGCCAACCTTGCCGCCTATGATTTTGGCTATCTCTCCGGCTTTGAGTTCACCCGCCGATGCGCCCTCACTCTCGGGACGATGGAAAAGCTGGAGCGCTACAATGGGCATTTTTGCAACTGGTACGATACGCGATCGCTATTTCCGCTATACCCCAGGTATGTCTCGACGGTAGACAGCGGCAACCTCGTGGGACATCTGCTGACCCTGCGTCAGGGATTAACGGCCTTGGCGGGACAGCCCATTCACCGCCACGAGGCGCTGGAAGGCTGCAGCACGACGGCGGCGATCATCCGCGGCGAGTCAAAAGGGCGTTTTGCCGGGACCCTCGATCAAATACAGACCCTGCTGAACGGAAATGTGCGGGAAGAACGATCCCTGCTGGCCATAAAAAAAACCCTCGACGACCTGGCCCTTCTCGTCGATCAGCTACACCTTCCGCGGGAAGAAAGCTATACCGAGCTATCGAGATGGGTTGGCCGGCTGACCCTCCAGGTAAAAGATCACCGGCGCCAGCTTCAAGGGATCCCATGGATGCAGCTGTTACCCGTTCCCCAACGCTTTGCCGGCCTGGCCGTCACGGATCAGGTCCCAACACTACGATCGCTCCAGGCAATGCAGGACACCTGCCAGGAAGCCCTGGCTCAATATGATGATCAGGAAAATACCCCGGAGGAAAAGAGCTGGCTCGCCCACATGCGCACGGCCCTCGCCGATGCCGGGACACTGGCGACGGCCAGGATCGGACAGTTGGAGCAACTGGCGGAAAAATGCGAAGAGCTGAGCGAAATAGAATATGATTTTTTGCTCGATCCATCCACCGGACTGCTGCGAATCGGCTTTAATATCGACGAACAGCGGAAAGACAATGGATTCTACGATCTGCTCGCTTCCGAAGCAAGACTGGGGATCTTTGTGGGCATCGCCCAGGGGAAACTTCCACAGGAAAGCTGGTTCGCCCTGGGGCGCCTGCTCACCGATTCCGGTGAAGACCCTATCCTGCTTTCCTGGAGCGGATCGATGTTCGAATACCTGATGCCCCAACTGGTGATGCCTTCCTATGAGAACACCTTGCTGGCTCAAACCAATACCGCGACGGTCAAACGGCAGATCGGGTATGCGGCGCAAATGGGCACCCCCTGGGGCATCTCGGAGTCGGCCTACAATCTGCAGGACGCCGCCGGAAATTATCAGTACCGGGCGTTTGGAGTACCCGGACTGGGACTAACCCGTGGACTGGAGGAGAATCTCGTCATCGCACCCTATGCCTCGATGCTCGCCCTGATGGTTTTGCCCGAGGACGCCGTTGTCAACCTGCGGCTTTTATCGGAGCAGGGCCTCGAAGGCGAATACGGCTTTTATGAGGCGGTGGATTATACTGCTTCCCGGCTGCCGAGGGGCAAACTGTCGATCATCGTTCAATCCTATATGGTCCACCATCAGGGGATGGGATTGTTGTCGCTGGCCTATGTCCTGCTGAACAAGCCGATGCAGCAACGGTTCGTATCGGAACTCCGTTTTCAGGCAACCCTGCTGCTTTTACAGGAACGCATCCCCCGCGCCACGCTGTTTTACCCGCATACCGCAGACGTCATCGAATCCCGTTCATCCACCGCCGAAACACAAGTCCGGGTCATCAATACGCCAAACACGCGGATACCGGAGATCCAACTGCTGAGCAATGGCCGCTATCAGGTGATGATCGCCAATTCCGGAGCCGGATACAGCCGCTGGAAAGATCTCTCGGTCACGCGCTGGCGGGAAGACCCCACAAAGGACGACCGGGGCATCTTCTGTTATATAAAAGATGTGAACAGCGGCGAGTTCTGGTCGAAAACATATGAACCCACCTTACGCGCCGCCAAAAGATACGAAGTGATCTTCTCACAGGGATCGGTCGAATTCCGCAGACATGATCATGGGATCGACACCAATACCGAAATAGTCATCTCCCCGGAAGATGATATGGAAATGCGAAGGGTAAAGATCACGAACACCACCCTTTTTACAAGAGTGCTGGAGATAACGAGCTATGCCGAAGTGGTCCTGGCGACCCAGGCCTCGGATGAGGCGCATCCGGCCTTCAGCAACCTCTTCGTAGAGACGGAGATCCTTCCCGAATTCAAAGCGGTCATCTGTACCCGCCGGCCGCGCTCCGAAGAGGAAACGCCACCCTGGCTGTTTCACCTGATGAATGTTCACGGCGCTACGGTAGAAGCCCTGTCCTACGAGACCGCACGGCTGCCCTTTATCGGCCGGGGCCGGTCCTTAAGCTACCCGCAGGCCCTGGACAGAGAGTCCTTGTCCGGCAGCCAGGGGGCAGTACTGGATCCCATCATGGCGATCCGCTGCCGCATCGCGGTAAAGCCCGGTCACACCGCCACCATCGATCTGATCTTCGGGATCAGCGAAACAAGGGAAGCCTGCGAAGCCCTCATGAACAAATACAGCGACGAACATTTGAAAAACCGCGCCTTCGAACTGTCCTGGACACATAACCAGGTGTTGCTTCGCCAGATCGACGCGACGGAAGCCGATGCCCGGCTTTACGACCAACTGTCGGCCTCCATCATCTATCCGAACCCTGCTTTCCGCGGCGAAACAGGAATGATCGTCAACAACCTCAGAGGACAATCAGGTCTCTGGGGCTATTCGGTGTCCGGCGACCTCCCGATCGTCCTGCTGCATATGAGCGATCCCGAAAACCTCGGGCTCGCGCGTCAAATGATCCAGGCACATGCTTACTGGCGCCTCAAAGGGCTGTCCGTCGACCTCGTGATATGGAATGAAGATCATGGATCGTACCGGCAACTGCTGCAGGATCAGATACAGGGGCTTGTCAATATGGAATCCGGAAATCAGTCCTTTCAAAAACCCGGTAAGATATTCGTCCGGTCCGCGGATCAGATCTCTCCCGAAGACCGTATCCTTTTTGAAAGTGTCGCAAGGGTCGTCCTCTATGACCATAAAGGGACCCTTTCCGAACAGGTGAACCATATTTCCAAGGAAAAAACACCGTTGCCCTTCCTTCCGGCAAACCCGGAGCAGTTGGAAGAGGATCCCGGTAACCTTGCCCTGCCGGACCATCTCCTCTTTGAAAATGGCATCGGCGGTTTCACTCCGGACGGAAAAGAATATAAGATCGTAACAGACAGAAAGAAAACGACGCCCGCTCCCTGGGTCAATGTCATCGCCAATCCGGAGATGGGCACCGTGATATCGGAAAGCGGATCCGCCTACACCTGGTGCGTCAATGCCCATGAATACCGGCTCACACCCTGGAACAACGACCCGGTGGCCGACCCCGGTGGAGAAGCGTTCTATATACGGGACGAGGAATCCGGGTATTTCTGGTCTCCCGTCCCTTTTCCAGCTCGGGGAACGACCCCTTATATCACCACACATGGATTCGGCTACAGCCGATTTGAACATCTCGAGCAGGGCATTTTGACGGAGATGTGCGTATATGTAGACCGGGATCTGCCGGTGAAATGGATGGTCTTAAAAATGAAAAACCAGTCCGGCCAGCGACGCAAGCTCTCGGCCACAGGCTACCTGGAACTCGTTTTGGGCGATGTGCCCAGCAAGACGGCCATGCATATCCTTTCGGAACAGGATACGGAAAGCGGAGCATTGTTCTTCAGGAATCGATACAACACGGCATTTTCCGATCGGGTCAGTTTTTTTAAAGTGGATGACCCCGGTCAACTGACCTTCACCACAGACCGCCTCGAATTTATCGGCAGGAACAGAAACCTCCAGAATCCCCAGGCGATGAACCGCAAAAGGCTTTCCGGCAGAAGCGGCGCCGGCATGGACCCCTGCGCCGCCCTGCAGGTATCGGTCGAACTATCCGTCGGTGCCGAAAAAGAGCTTGTATTCCTGCTGGGCAGCGCACCGAATACCCGCGATGCCGGTGAATTGATCCGAAAGATATCCGGCCCTCGCGCCGCCCACCTCTCGCTGCAAAACGTAAAAGACTTCTGGGAAGAGATAACAGGGGCCGTACGGATCACGACCCCCGACAACGCCCTGAATATATTCACCAATGGCTGGCTGCTCTATCAGACCCTTTCCTCCCGGCTTTTCGGCCGGAGCGGCTTTTATCAATCCGGCGGCGCTTTCGGATTCCGCGATCAGCTGCAGGACACCCTGGCCCTGCTCCATACCCGGCCCGACCTGGCCCGCCAACAGATCCTGTTAAACGCCTCCAGGCAATTCGTAGAAGGCGATGTCCAACACTGGTGGCATCCGCCGGAAGGCAGAGGGGTCAGGACCCACTGTTCCGACGATATGCTCTGGCTGCCCTATGTCGTTGCCCGGTATATCGCGGTCACCGGCGACGCCGGCCTGCTGTCAACTTCCGTTGGCTACCTGGAAAGCCGCCAGCTCTACCCGGAGGAAGACTCCTTCTATGACCTGCCCATGAGCGGTATCATCAACGGCACCCTGTTCGAACACTGCGCCCGGGCCATCCGGCACGCGTTGCGCTTTGGTCAGCATGGCCTCCCGCTCATCGGCACGGGCGACTGGAACGACGGAATGGACAAAGTAGGCAGCAAAGGCACCGGCGAAAGTGTCTGGCTCGCTTTTTTCCTCTTCGACGTACTGACACGATTTATCGATACGGCAAATGTCTACGGAGATCACTTCTTCGCCGAGATCTGCAAATCGGAAGCAGCCTCCCTCCAGGCCAGGATCGAAACGGCAGGTTGGGACGGCGAGTGGTATAAGCGCGCTTATTTCGATGACGGTACTCCCCTGGGCTCCGCACAAAATAACGAATGCCGTATCGACGCCATTTCCCAAAGCTGGGCCGTACTCTCGGGGGCGGCCGGCCACAAAAGGGCCGTCATGGCCATGCACTCACTCGAAGAAAAGCTCGTCAGAAAAGACCTGAAATTGATCCAGTTGCTGGATCCTCCTTTTAATTCAAAGGAGTTGAACCCCGGATATATCAAAGGATATGTGCCGGGAGTCCGCGAAAACGGCGGCCAGTATACCCATGCCGCTATCTGGACCCTGATGGCATTCGCCGCTTTGGGACAACGCGAAAAAACAGGACAGCTGCTGGAAATGATCCTCCCCATAAACCATGCAAAGGACATGGAAGCACTCCATATCTACAAGGTAGAGCCATATGTAATGGCGGCCGATGTTTATGCAAACGAGTCACATAAAGGCATGGGGGGATGGACCTGGTACACCGGCTCGGCAGGATGGATGTATCAATTTATGCTGGGCTCTCTACTGGGGCTGGAACGGCAGACGGACCTCCTGAGCTTCAGACCCTGCTTCCCGCCGGATTGGCCTTCCGTTCAACTCACCTATCGTTATGGGACATCCGACTACCGGATCACCCTCTTCCAGCTTTCCGACCATTCGGATTCCCGGTGGGAAATGGACGACGAAAAAGGCGCCGGCAATACGATAAAACTCATAGACGACGGCCAATCTCACAAGGTTGAAGTGCATATTTCGAGTAATATCCCCGCCCTCATAACCTCTTAACCCGCATACCCCTAAACCTCACCACATCCCCATGCCCCAAAAACCCGATATGCCCCGTTGGCCGCAACAAACCCGGATGTTCCTTCCCATCCATCGTTCCGTTTTTCGAAGCCGCTTTGATATCGCCATCGAGGATCACCGTTCCGTTCAAAACTACTTTTATCTTATTTCCCCTGGCGATGATCTCCTCCTGGTTCCATTCCCCCGTCGGCAGTAAAAAACCTCTTTTCGCCGGGATGACCCCATAGACTGAACCATGATATTGGTAAGGATGCAGGTCCTTATATTTGGGCGACTCATTGTCGAGCACCTGGATCTCCATCCCCACATAGGCCGCATCACCTTCCAATGGAGCCCGGATACCGATGCCATTGTTTGCGCCGGGCGTCAGTTGAAACTCGAACCGGTAGATGAAGTTAGAATATTCTTCTTTTGTATACAGGTTCCCGCCGCCGCCCTTTTCAGGCGCCACTTCCACCACCCCGTCTTTGACCAAATAGCCTGTCGTATTCCCCGTCCACTGGTTCAGATCAAGCCCGTTGAATAAAGAAACAAAGCCTTCCTTTTTCTCCGCCTCTCTCAATACCGCCGGCTCAGCCGCAGGCAACTCCCGCAAATAGATATTTCGATAAGCAACATTGGTGCCGTGCGCCTGCAGCTCAATTTGTTCCCGGGGAAAGATCGGTATGCTGCGGTCCCAGTAATTTTCAAGCGTAGTATTGTCGGTAACCAAAACGCCGTTTAACCAGACCGTTACTTTTTCACCCTTCATGAAAATATGAAACCGGTTCCACTCGCCGATCTTATTGTCCGCTACCACCAACGGCTTGCTTTCGTTCTTTTGGTTGTTGTACAACCCGCCCGATCCCACCTGTGCGCCCACCTCCCGTCTGCTCGTATCCCAGATCTGCACCTGGGGACTGCCCCTTAAATAGATCCCCGCATCCCCTTTTGCCGTGATCTTCCAGTCGACATACATTTCGATATCGCCATATTTCTTTTCGGTCGCCAGATTTTCACCATGACCGGTGAAGACCAGCAGCCCGTCTTTTACGACCCAATCCCCATTTGTCTTTTCATCAGCCGCTTTCTGCGCGGCGGCCAACTCGGGGTCACTCATTTTAGCCCTTGTGAGCGGGTTGCCAACGAGCGCCTTCCATCCCTTGAGATCGACTCCGTCGAAAAGGCTTACAAATCCATGGTCGTAGGGCATCTTCAAAAGAAGGGCGGTCAATTTTGTGGTCAAAAAGGCGCTGTCTTCGCCCTGGATCAGCGGTAGCGCCGTTTCGAGGACCTCACGGGCTACGGGTCCTTTGATCGTTTCATCCGCCAGCGCCAGCCGGGTGACGATCACCGCGGCGTCCCTGTTTACGTCCGCGTCCTGCAGCGATTTGCGGGCGAAGATAAAGCTGCTGAACCCGGGAATACCCGCGGCTTTTGCCAGCAGCCGCTTTTTCTCGATAGGGTTTTTGGCAAGCGCCATTTTATCTTCCAGTTGCAACAATTGCTGCTCGCCGTTGAGGGAGGTGGCCGGCGGCAGGTTCTCGCCAGGCAGCGCGGGCAGTTTCCCGTTTTGCTGATCGATCGTCGCCTTATCCGTCAGCAGGTTCAATTGCGACTGGACAAAGTTCTTTGCATAGTCCGATTTGACGCTGCCGCCATATTTTTTCAGCAAGACAACCGCCTGGTCTTTTTTCGCGGGCTCTAAAGAGGCGGCGTTGATATAGGCGTTCAGCGCATAGCTGACATTCACTTTCAAGGAATCGTCATCCAGCAGCCGGAAAAGGGATCTCCATTCGGTCTTATCCCAGCTGTTCATCGCGGTCAGCGCGGCATCCGCGTCCGGACGATGCTGGTAGGGAAATAAGCGGATGGTTTCGACAACTTTGTTGTTTTGGGGGTGTGCCACGTTTACGAAACAGACAACCGCGAGAAAAAACGAGAAAAAATGTTTCATTAAAGTCAGTTTTGCTGGTTTGGGCTGGCCTGGAGATGCCAGGGCCCGCGCATCGGTGGATTGATCATATAGTTAGCTTCGGCGTCATCGACGAACAATTGACTCGCCGGATCGAATTTTAAGGGTCTTCCGAGTTCCAGGGCGATCTTCCCCAGGTTGATGATGGTGCAGGACCGGAAACCGTTCATTTCATTCAACGCAAAAGGGGTCCGGTATTTCACCGAGTCGAGGAAGTTGGTCACCTGCGGTTCGGGATCCGGCATCAGCGCCAATTTTTCTTTCAGGTTGGGAATATCGCTTCGGAACCCGGCGAACAGTTTTCCTTTTGGCCCGACGATATAGGCCGCATCGGGGTCTTTGGCTTCGCCGTCCAGGATGATCTTGCAGCCATCTTCGTAGGTAAAGGTGATCTTTCGGAATGTTCCTACCGCATCCCAGTTTTGCTGTTCGGCATCCGGCTCGACCAGGATCGGGCTGGTATGATCTTTCCCCAGGAAGTATTGGATCGGATCGATATAGTGTTGTCCCATATCGCCCAGTCCGCCGCCATCATAGTCCCAATATCCCCGGAAGGTCTGATGTACGCGATGCGGGTTATAGGGTTTGAAGGGCGCGGGGCCGAGCCATCGGTCGTAATCCAGTTCAGGCGGTACGGGCATCGTTTCCAGGTTTGTCTTTCCTATCCAGTAGAATTTCCAGTCGAAACCGGTCGTTTTGCTCACGGTGACGGTCAGGGGCCATCCCAGCAGTCCCGATTCCACCAGTTTCTTGATGGGCTTTACCGTCGTATTCATCCCATAGAAGTTGTCTTCAAAGCGGAACCAGGTATTCAGCCGGAACATGCGTTTATTTTGCCGGACGGCTTCTATCACCCGTTTCCCTTCGCCGATGGTCCTTGTCATCGGCTTTTCGCACCAGATGTCTTTGCCGGCATTGGCCGCGTCGATGGCGATCAGTCCATGCCAGTGCGGCGGCGTGGCGATATGGACGATATCGACTTCCGGCAGGGCGATGAGTTCCCGGTGATCATGAAATGTCTTTACCCCGCCGCCGATGGAATTGGCTACCTCGGTGAGATGGTTCTTGTCGACATCGCAGACGGCCACCACCCGGGTGCCGGCATAGGGGATATGTCCGCGTCCCATGCCGCCGACGCCGATGATGCCCTTGGTCAGCTGGTCGCTCGGCGCCAGAAAACCCCTGCCTAAAACATGCCTTGGAACGATAAAAAATCCTGCGCCGACAGCCGCCGCCTGTTTCAGGAAGCGGCGCCGGCTTTTGTTTTCCGATGAATGCATGGCTGATATTATTGACTTGAAACAGAAATCGTTGCGTAGTCAATTTAAAAAGAAATGGCGAGAATCCACAAAAAAAAGAGTATATTCAAATTAGTAATACAGCCCTTTCGGATGATTGGGCTAGAATTTACTATTGCTTCTAAATGTTGAGCAATCCTTCCGCTAATCTACGCGATTAGCGCATGAGGGCCGATCGTCTAGGGATTGGCTCTCCCTTTTTATGTTTGTCACGATACAAATACCAATTATAGACCTCAGGTCAGCCTCAGGGCCTGCCGGGGCCAAACTTGCCAATCCTTCATGGCCGGTGCCCTTGCTGAACAGGAGGCCTTTTATCCGGAAGTTTGGCAAGGTTGAGCAAAGAATGCAAGGGGGCGTGAACGATTGGACCGGGGAAGAGTACTTCTGTAATGCCACCCGAGCCCTGCAGTATGTGGCTCTGCAGGACCAGCGATTCAAGGTGTCCGAGACCCTTAAGGTTCCGGTCAGGAACATTTATAAGCGCTTTTTTTCAGACGGCAATTTTGTCAACAAAATTGAATTAGGCCTCCGTGATGACGACCCCTATTTATATGGCGACGCCGAGGAGAACCCCTACCGTGAGCTGAAAGCATTCTTAAAGCACCTATTGCAATTGCCGGTGCGGGTCGCCGGTCAACCCATCGAGCTTTTTAAATCAGGGACAGCCCTGACCAACTTGTACCAACAGGCTACTACGCCTCATATCTCAGCCAAACACGAGCTGCCGGGATTGGTGCAGGAAGGAGAACCATGCCTGCTGGCCATCCTTCAACGGGATGAAGCCTACTACATGCCGGGCGAAGCCAAATTGATCGACACCTTCCCCCTGGACAAGGAGGGGGCGCCAATAGAACTTTATGGCTATACCCTGCATCTTCAAAATGATTATATAAAATGCTGGATCATCCGCATACCGCATGAAGGATATCTGAAGGGTACACCGGCCAACGCCATGCTGCGTAAACTACGCATCAATCTCATGCGGGTGCATGCGGAAAAAGAGACCATCAAGGGATTGCTGAATGCTGTCCAGCAGAAAAGGCTGGACATCGACGGCCCGGACACAAATATTTCCCTGCTGTCGGAATACCTGAAGGATACCAGCGAAAAACTTTTTAAGCCGAGACGTGCCGGCATCGACCAGGAAAGCATACTGGACTTCGCCTTACGCAGCGAGACAGAGGTGCTCCCGGGCGATACGCTGGCCATCCTCGTCAAAAAGCTCAACGACAAGTTCCTCGCGAAGACGATGCAGAAGTTTGTCGCCCAGTCCAAACCCGCGGATAAAAAAGTCCTGCTTTTTCTTTGTTCCAGCCCTGGTGACAAAAACCCGCTTGATTTCGGCGAAGAGTTCAAGACCATCCAGGATCTCCATGATTCCAGCATCGACCGGGCCAGCTTTCAGATAGAGATCCGCACCGCCGTGGAAAAAGGAAGGGTAAAAGAGCTGTTGGTGAAATACAAGCCCGACATCCTGCATATCTCCCTGCACGCGTCCCCCATCAACGGCTTATACTTTCAGGACAAAGACAAGAATTCAAGCCCCATGAATGTACAGGAATGGAAGAATATTATCGAATTACTGAATGACATTCATCGGCCTTCCGTTATTATCCTCAGCGCCTGTAATTCCTATGAACATGCCGTTGCTTCAAAACCATTTTCCGATTTTTCGGCAGGGACCACGATGGTATTCCCTGATCTGGCCGGCATCACCTATGCCCGCGGATTTTATACGATCTTATTCAATGACGAAAACATCAGCTGGGACATCTGCCATCGCAGCGGCATACAGGAGGTTAAGGACAGGACGCCCCCATTCGACCCCATTAACGGGACCAATGTACAAGACATTATACGTAAGTGCTAAAACTTAAATGCATGAGCAAGCTATTAAAAAACTTCCTGGCAGATTATGGATACAACATCGTAGCCCTGCCCAGGACGGACATCAAACCCTTAATATTGCTTTGCCAGGATGGCGGGAGTGTCAGTTCGCTGGAGAGCGGCATTGCGGCATTGTTTACATCGGAAGAACAAGCCCCGCCCGCCGTAACCAGCAATACGGCCACAGGCGACATCGCAGGGTCGACGTCTGTGTCCTTTGATTCGGATACAGGTATTTCCCTGCTCAGCTGGCTGCTCGACAAGCTCAAACTTGGAAAGCTCGAGGCAAAGGCGAACCTGGATAGCAACAAAGTTCTCACTTTCAAGTACGAAAAGGTCAGGGAAGACAAGATTGACCTGGTAAAACTCGACGGGTTTCTAACAGGATCAACCCCCGTTAAAAATAAATTCAACACCTTCCGGGCGAAATTGATGAACAGCGAGCTCTATGTCATCAATTCCGTGCTAAAGAGCAATACCTTCACCTTTACCATCGAGGATAAATCCGGCGCCTCAGCGGATATAGACGCCACTATCAAAGGCATAGCCGCCATCAATCAGAATATAAAAAGCACCAGCAATAATTCCGTTACAATTACAAGCAGGGATGAAGAGCCCCTGGTTTTCGCATTCAGAGCTCAGCATATTCTCTATAAAAAAGCGGGTTTTTGGGACCGGCTCCTGGACTCCGCCGATGCGGCAGGCGGGTTCACGATCAGGAATGAGACAGGCATAGTGTTAAAAGGCCCTGAAGATTATGCCAGCGAGCCGCTTCAGGTACTCTCCGGTCAGTCCGTGGGACTTTGAGTTTCCTGTATATTCGTTCATTAACCGAAAGGATCAGCTTCATATCCGGCGCTGCCTCGCGCTGCCAAAAATCATGCCACGCGAGCCGGCACGCGTATGTCCAAATTTTACACGATTCCAGTTTTATTTCCATATTTTGCAGGTTATTCCTCTGTCAGCGGAGATGCCTAATATCAACGAAAATCATAAGGACAAACTTTTCCCGATCGTAGCTATTGGAGCCTCCGCCGGAGGCCTGGAAGCCATTTCCTCCCTTCTCGAACATCTGCCGCCCAAACTCGGAATGGCCTATGTGATCATTCAACATCTATCTCCGGTATATCCGAGTATCCTACCCGAATTGTTGGAACGGAAAACCACTATGCCGGTTTTACAGGTCACCGATGGCCTTGCTGTCGAACGCGATAAAGTATATGTCATCCCCCCCAATTCCTATATGAGCATCGTGGATCATAAGCTCATCTTATCTCCCCGGGTGCAGACCGACGGGTTTTACCATTCCATCGATCATTTCCTGATGGCGCTTGCGCCGGTCTATAAGCATAATGCCATCGCCGTCATCCTTTCCGGAACCGCGACGGATGGCACAGACGGGATACGCGTGATCAAGGCGGAAGGAGGGATCACTTTTGCGCAGGACGAAAGCGCCAAGTTCAGGGGAATGCCCGACAGCGCCGCCAACTCGGGCAATGTGGACTTTATCATGGCGCCGGATCAGATGGCGGCCGAACTGGAAACACTCTCCCGCCTCCCCTACACGGCCCTTGCCTCGCTGGACGACGTCTCACTCCGGGAGCAGGAACTGAGAAAGATCCAGGTCCTGCTTTTCAAAAAATGGCGGGTGGATTTTTCAAATTATAAGCAATCGACCATCACCCGAAGGATCCTGCGGCGAATGGCGTTGAATAAGATAAAACAACTGGAAGACTATACCCGCTTTCTGAGGGAAGATCAGACGGAGATCAACCTCCTGTACAAAGACCTGCTGATCAATGTCACCAGCTTTTTTCGGGAACCGCTCCTGTTTGAAGAATTCTCGAGATCCATTTTCCCCACCCTTTTCGGGAATAAAAAGCCCGCTGACATTATCCGCATCTGGGTGCCGGCCTGTTCCTCGGGAGAAGAAGTTTATTCCATTGCCATCTGTCTGTTCGAATGGCTCGCCCAGCAATCGGTCGTAAGCCCCATTCAGCTCTTCGCCACCGACTTGAGTGAAGGCGCCATCGAAAAAGCCCGGATGGGCATCTATAGCATCGCTTCTGTCGAAAAGATCAGCCCGGAAAGACTGGAACAGTTCTTCATCAAGATCGACGGTCATTACCAGATCATAAAACCGATAAGGGACGTGTGCATCTTCGCCACCCATGACCTGCTCAAAGACCCGCCCTTCTCCAAGTTAGACCTCATCAGCTGCCAGAATGTGCTCATCTACCTGGAGTCGGAATCCCAGAAAAGGATCCTTCAATCCTTTCATTACGCATTGAAACCTTCCGGCTATTTACTGCTCGGCAGATCGGAAACCATCGGCGGATCGGGTGAGCTTTTTAATTCCGCCAGCAAAGAATTCAAGTTATTTACAAAGAAGACGCATTCCAATTTCCCATTCGACTTCTCCGTTCGCAACAACGTTAACGCCCCATTCAACGCTACCGATGAAGAGAAAATGGTCACCAGCCAGCCAGCGGAACCGGATATCGATAAGGAAGCCGAAAAAGTATTGCTATCCCGGTACGTTCCGGCCAGCGTTACGGTAGATCAGGACCTTCATATCAAACAGTTTTACGGTTCCACGATCAACTACCTCCATCCCGCGGCGGGGAAAGCGAGTTTCCATCTGCTGAAAATGGTAAGGGAAGAGCTCATCTTCGAAGTGCGGCTGCTGCTGAACAAAGCGATGAAGGATGCTATCCCTGCAAAAAAGGACGGTATCCTGTTGAGCGACGACAAATACAAACGCGAAATAAGTATCGAGGTAGTGCCGCTGCGAACGTCTTCCAACCGGTCCCATTACCTCATCGTTTTTAAAGAAACCGGGTCAGAGCCTTCCGAAGCCCCGTCACAGGAGCCGGGACAGCTGGAGACCAACAGGGAGGATGATTCGCGGGTGGTTCATATCAAAACGCTGGA
>NZ_DASYCH010000109.1:0-18124 GCF_036500295.1 Puia sp.
GGGCTTATCTTCCGCGACATTCACTTTGAGTTGTCTTCCTTCGTGGCTGCTGCCATTCAAGTCCTTGATCGCCGCCTCGCCTTCTTTGTCGTCGGCAAACTCCACAAACCCGAAACCACGGCTTTTCCCGGTTTCCCGGTCCGTGATGATCTTCGCGGACCCAACCTTCCCGTACGCTTCGAACATCCCCTGCAGTTCGCGGTCATCGACGCTAAAGGGGAGACCCCCGACAAATAGTTTCATGATGTTTTTTTCTAAAGATAAACCTTTTCATCTCCCCTATGAATTAACCTTCAGGGTCCACGGGAAGGAAGCCATGACCAAAATACTGTGGAAACACCTTTTTTTTCTAGTAGACGTGCGCTGTATCTTTCTCGATAACCAAGCAACTACCCGAATGAGCCTATTCAATTATCGTAGGATCGTATGGCTTATCTTGCCTTTCCTCCTATGTACGAAGACGGCAAGTAGCCGGTGGCCGGGTGGCTGCCACATGTGCCACACTCGTACCGTGTCGGGGAGCTGGTTCGGACACCTTTCAAAATTTGTCGAAAATTTGATTTTTATAACTCGCTAACTGCCCCATTTGACATAAGTAAAATTATCAATATGACAATTGAATGGAATAGGCGTGCTACATCTGATTGTTCCTATCACGATAAAGCAATATTTCTAAGCGGATGGCCGGTGTGCGAAACCGGACGTTTTACGAGATGACTGCAGAACTTAATGGAAATAACAGCACTCAGGGGTTTGATTTATGAAACTTTTGCAATTCATCGACATCTATGTCCTTTGGTTTAATATTCGCATAGGTCACCAGGAATGCATCAAACAATTTTGCCATCGGCATTCGAAGTGTGGAAAGTTGGCGCTTTAGCTGCCCCAGCTGACAAGCAGTATTTTGAGTGAAAATCTCCTTACGTTGGTGGAGTGTACGTGTAACTTCGTATGCTGCAAGGGTCCAAAGCCAAATATTTTTAATGGCTTTTGCAGCAGGTGTCGGGTCTACGGCGGGCAAATCTTTCAATGATTGATCTATTAAAGCAATCGTCTCTTCACCGAATTCGGTCAATTCGATAATCTGTATTGCAACCCGATGGTGAATAAAAGCGGTTGCATTATTTTCATATTATTCCATCAATCCGTCCATAGTGTTGAATTTACAATATTTTCTATCTCATATTTGAATAATTACTGACTTTATATAATGCGATAGAGCAAAAGAATTTAAAAGGAACCAAGGCAGGCGCTTCCATTCAATTCATTAAGGCGAAACAGAGCAAAAAGAAGAATTCCAAAAGCATTTGTAAAGCCAGCAGTGAATGAAAAGGCGGCCGAACTTCTAAGGCTGGGCGCTACCTTAATAGCCCAAATTTTGCTAAAAGAAGATAGTACTGACCGGTAGTTTTTTCATTGAAGTACCACCCCCCGTCGGGGAGGTCGAACACTCTAGAAAAACACACAACACCTTAATCGATAATAAATTGGAATTCATTTTTGCATTAATCGAAACTAAATGATTTCGCAACTCATTGAAAACGGGTAGACTCGAACGGAGAAGTGCTTGATAAACAGCAACAAAAAACCCCAATTTCAACAATTGGGGCTTACTAATAAAACTAGGTACCGCGTAGGGGAGTCGAACCCCTCATTCCTCCGTGAAAGGGAGGCGTCTTAACCGATTGACCAACGCGGCGTTCGTATAAACCGTTCTGCCGGTTTTCCGTGAAAGGAGTGCAAAGATATAGGCCTTCGCAAAATCAGCCAAATTTTTCATTATCAATTTATCAAGCACCCTCACCTCCCTCTCCAACCCCGCTCTGTGACAGGTGAATTTCGCCGGAGATCCTGCCGTCGCACCACCTCATTCGGATCTTCCATTTTCAGCGTCCAAAAGGCCCCAAAACCATCAAAAAATCATCATATAATGCCCAACCGCAAATTCCCCACCTCAACCAACTGGTTTTAAAAAAATTAGCTCATCTTTTCAATTGACCCCCAAAAATTTATAATCTCATAATAACCAATATTGTAACTTCGCTTCCTTAAAATTCAAAACTCAAATTCATCGTTTATGAGTACAGTTAAAGTTGCTATCAACGGATTTGGCCGCATCGGACGTTTGGCATTCCGCCAGATTCACGGACTCGAGGGGATTGAAGTAGTGGCGATCAATGACTTGACTAGCCCGAAGGTGTTAGCTCACCTGCTGAAATACGATAGCGCCCAGGGCCGCTTCGAAGAAGAAGTAAAATCGACTGAGAACTCCATCATCGTCAATGGCGACGAAGTAAAGATATATGCCCAGAAGAACCCCGCCGACATTCCCTGGGCCGCACACAAGGTCGACGTCGTCCTTGAATGTACCGGTTTCTTCACCGACAAGGAAAAGGCCGAGGCGCACATCAAAGCCGGCGCAAAACGCGTCGTGATCTCCGCCCCCGCCACCGGCGATCTGAAGACCATCGTCTTCAACGTCAACCATAACATCCTCGACGGCAGCGAAACCATCATCAGCTGCGCCTCCTGTACCACCAACTGCCTGGCGCCCATGGCCCAGGTCCTGGACGAGAAATACGGCATCGTATCCGGTCTCATGACGACCATCCACGCCTACACCAACGACCAGAATACCCAGGACGCCCCCCATCCAAAAGGCGACCTCCGCCGCGCCCGCGCCGCCGCCGCCAACATCGTGCCCAACAGCACCGGCGCCGCCAAAGCCATCGGCCTGGTCCTCCCCAAACTGAAAGGTAAGCTCGACGGTGGCGCCCAGCGCGTCCCGGTCCTCACCGGTTCCCTCACCGAACTCGTTACTGTGCTCGGCAAAAAGGTCACCCTCGAGGAGGTCAACGCCGCCATGAAGGCCGCCGCCAACGAATCCTTCGGTTACACCGAAGACGAGATCGTCTCCACCGACGTCATCGGCATCCGCTACGGCTCCCTCTACGACGCCACACAGACCCGTGTCATCACCAACGGAGACGTCCAGCTCGTAAAGACGGTGTCCTGGTATGACAATGAAATGAGCTATGTCAGCCAGCTGGTCCGCAGCCTGAGCTACTTCGCCAAAATGATCTCCAAATAAGGTTGAACGAAACCAAAAACCCGGTCCCTGGACCGGGTTTTGCATTACATACTACTTATGAGCCAATTCAGCCAGCATAGCTTTGCAAATGAAAAAGCCCTGATCCGGGTCGACTTCAACGTTCCGCTCAACGACAAGTACGCGATCACCGACGACACCCGCATCCGCGCAGCCATACCCACCGTTAAAAAAGTGTTGAAAGACGGCGGCAGCGTCATCCTGATGTCCCATCTCGGCCGGCCAAAAGACGGACCGACGGAAAAATATTCGCTCAAGCACCTCCTACCGCATCTAAAACAACTCCTCGGCACGGAGGTGGCCTTCGCCACCGACTGCATCGGCGAACCCGCTACATCCGCAGCCGCGGCCCTCAAGCCCGGCCAGGTCCTCCTGCTCGAGAACCTGCGGTTCCACAAGGAAGAAGAGAAAGGCGACAAAGCCTTCGCTGAAAAGCTGGCCAAACTCGGCGACATCTATGTCAATGACGCCTTCGGAACCGCCCACCGCGCCCACGCCTCCACCGCCATCATCGCCCAGTTCTTCCCAAAAGACAAGCGGATGTTCGGTCTGCTCATGGAAGCAGAGGTCAACAGCGCCGAAAAAGTACTCCACCAGTCACAAAAGCCCTTCACCGCCATCATCGGCGGCGCCAAGGTGTCGGATAAGATCCTCATCATCGAAAATTTGATGGAACGGGCAACCGACATCATCATCGGCGGCGGCATGGCCTATACCTTCCTCAAAGCCCTCGGCGGCAGGATCGGCAACTCCCTCTGTGAGAACGATCGCCTCGACACCGCACGCGAACTTTGTGACAAAGCCGAAAAGAAAGGCGTTCGCATCCACCTTCCCGCCGACAGCATCATCGCAGACAAGTTCGCAGCCGACGCAAGTGACTCCTCCGCGCCGAGCAATAATATTCCCGACGGCTGGATGGGCCTCGACATCGGGGAAAACGCCTGCGAACAATTCACAAACATCATCCACCGCAGCAAAACAATACTTTGGAACGGCCCCATGGGGGTCTTTGAAATGGAAAAATTCCAGCGCGGAACAAGAGGTATCGCCCGCGCCGTCGCCGAAGCCACCCAGAAAGGTGCGTACTCGCTAGTAGGCGGTGGTGACTCTGTAGCCGCTGTCAACCAATTCGGATATGCTGACAAAGTCAGCTATGTCTCCACCGGCGGTGGCGCCCTGCTCGAATATTTTGAAGGAAAAGAACTCCCCGGCATCGCCGCCGTCAAGGCCTAACTATTTTGCCTCCACGCACACAAAAAGCCCGATAAATTGGTAGATTTATCGGGCTTTTCATTTCAAACCGACTATTATGCGCCGCAGCCTGCTTTTCGTCCTTGCTCCGATCATCCTCCTCACCCTTGCTCCGACCCTCCTCTTTGCCCAAAAACAAAAACACCGGCCTGCCGACCGCCTTGCCGGCCTCGACACCACGTACCAGCGCGTACTCAACGACTGGCACGCCGCGGGCTTTGTCGTCGCCGTCGTTGAAAAGGACAGTATCGTCTACGCAAAAGGCTTTGGCTACAAAGACTTCGATCGCCATTCCCCCGTCACCCCCAACACGGTCTTCGCCATCGGCAGTTGCACAAAGGCCTTTACCGCCTCCCTTATCGGCCTCCTGGACAAGGCCGAAAAGCTGGACATCGACAAACCCGTCCGCGAATATCTTCCGAGTTTGAAATTCTATACTACCACCATGGACAACATGATCACCCTGCGTGACATGATGTGCCATCGCACCGGCCTGTCCCGCTATGAAACGTCCTGGTTCATCAATCCGCCGTCCACCCGCGATTCGCTGATCCGGCGCGTACAGTACATGGAACCCACCGCCGGCGTCCGCGAACGCTGGCAATACAACAATTTCATGTACCTCGGCCAGGGGCTGGTCGCCGAAAAGGTTACCGGCCAGTCCTGGGAACAGAACGTCCAGGACCGGATCCTCACGCCGCTCGGCATGACCCACACCAGTTTCACCATCGACGACCTGCAAAAAAGTCCGGACTATGCCTATGGATATGAAGTAAAAAAAGACAGCATCGTCCACCGGATGGAGTACCACCGGCTGCCCGAAATGGCTCCGGCCGGCGCTATCAATAGCAACGCCCCCGACCTGGCCATCTGGCTACGGGTCTGGATGCACAACGGCAAATACAAGGGTAGGGAAATACTGCCCGAAAGTTATGTCGCCGAAGCCACCAGCGTCCAGATGGCCATGGGCGGCGGTCTTCCTTCCAAAGACGAGCCGGGCAGCTATTTCAACGGCTATGGATTCGGCTGGTTCATCGACTCCTATCGGGGCCACTATCGGGTCGAGCACGGCGGCAACATCGACGGCTTCTCCGCCAACCTCTGCTTCTTCCCCGCAGACAGCATCGGGATCGTCGTGCTGACCAATCAGGACAATTCCCATGTGCCGAACATCGTCCGCAATTTCATTGTCGACCGGCTATTGCAAGCTCCCTATAAAGATTGGGAAACGGAAAGCAAGAACGACGCCGACCGGTCCCGCAAAGAAGACAGGAACGCCGCGGCGTCCCGCCATTCCAACCAACTGCCAAACACTCACCTTTCGCATCCGCCCGGCGACTATGCGGGCCAGTATGCCAATCCTGCCTATGGAAATATCGACATCGTGCTAAGGAATGACTCGTTGATCGTCAACATGCCGCATCAAAAATGGTGGTTGAAACACTTTCACTATGATGTGTTCGAACCCTTCGACATCGATCCCCGTGATGGCATCGATACCACCGATCACGGAAATATCCGCTTTTCTTTTGGCATGGACGAACTCGGCAATATCAATGCCGTCACACTAGGCCTGGACAACAAGCCCGTCACCTTTACCCGCGCGCCGAAGGGCATGGCGCTCAGCGCAGAACAACTCAAAAAATATACTGGTGAATATGTGATCGGCGAATCGCTGACCGTCAGCGTCTATATAAAAAGCAACACCCTCTACCTCGCCGCCCCCGGACAGGGCGACTATGAATTGGCTCCCAACGACACCAACAGGTTCACGCTGAAAACTCAAAACGGGTTCTATATCCAGTTCGAGCTCGATGCCGGCGGCGCGGTCACCGGTCTGACGGCCACCAAGCCAGGCGGCAACTTCAAGGCGATAAAAAAGAAATAATACCTACACGCCCGCCTGCTGTGGCCCGTTGTGGCCCGCCGCCCGCCGCGTATGCCGCAGCCCCTTATTTTATTTTGATAACGATCTTCCCGAATTGTCCCCCCTCATCCATATGCCGAAAGGCCGCCTCCCCCTCTTCCATCGCAAAAACCCGGTCCACGACCGGCCGGATCTTGTATTGTCCCACAAACTCCATCATCTCCGCAAAATCCTGCGGGTCCCCCATCGTCGAACCCAGCACATTTAACTGTTTCCAGAACATGCGCCGCCAGACGACTGAAGAAGGGTTGCCCCGCGTGGCGCCATAAAAGACAAGCCTTCCCCCGGGCGCGGCCAGGTCCAGCAATTCGTTCACCCCATCACCCGCGGCGCCGTCGATCACGACGTCAAAACCGCCTTCCTTCGACCGCAAATTGCCGACCCAGTCGGCGCTTTTATAATTCACCCCGCCGACAGCGCCCATCGCCACCGCCCGCGACAGCTTCTCCTCGCTGCTGGAAGTCACGTATACCCGGGCGCCCGCCGCCACCGCATACTGCAGCGCAAACAAAGCCACCCCGCCGCCGATCCCCGTGATCAGCACCCGCTCCCCGGCCTGCAGCCGCCCCCGCGTCATCAACGCCCGCCAGGCCGTCAACCCCGCCAGCGGAAGCGCCGCCGCTTCTTCAAACGAAAGGTGCGCCGGTTTGAGCGCGAGATTCGCCAGGGGCGCAACCACATATTCTGCCAGTGTCCCGTCATCCGGTAAGCCCAATATCTTAAAATCGGTGGGATGCTGAAAGCCGGGATCATGTCCCCAGTTCAACGCCGGGTCGATGATCACCTCCTTGCCAACCCAATCAGCCCCGGCGCCCGAACCATCCGCACGCCCCGCGCCCGAACCGCCCGACGCCCCCGCGGAACCCCCAACCGCCGCGACGACCCCCGCTCCATCCGAACCCGGGATGATCGGATACTTCAACCCCGCATACTGTCCCTTCTGTATCCACAGATCCCGGTGATTCAGCGCCGCCGCATGCACCCGCACCAGCGCCTGCCCGGGCCCCGCGGTCTTGTCGTCCACCGGCAACAACTGCAAGGGTTTGCCTTTCTCCGCTATAACTAATGCTTTCATATCGTAAAGTTATCATCCCAACACGATGTGCCGCTTAATATTTAAACACCTTCCCACCGGCCATCACCTCCTGCGTCTTCTCATCGAAGGTCACCCGTTCGCCGGTCCGGTAGGCCGCGTTGGCCATGATCACCGCGATCGAATGGTGATACCCCGCGTCGATCGGCGCATTCGGCTGTTTCCGGCTCCGCACACACTCCATCCAGTTGCGAACGTGTGCAGTCGTTAACGGATCGCCACCGGTACTAGCGTCCGTCGAAGCCTTTGGCCCCGTCTCCTTCAGCGACACCGACGGCAACTCATTCGCATGCATCCCCATCGCACTCGCATACTTCTCCGTCAGCCCGCCTTCATGCGAGATGGTATTGGTGTCCAGGTTCATCGTTCCGCCATTGGAATAATAGATCTCCTTGGTCTCACCCGCCGAGTTCGTCTGCCGCGAGGTGAAGACGACCTGGAAGCCTTTCGAAAGATCATCGAGTGGGCCGTAGTCGAACACCACCGTCATCGTATCCGCGTTTCTCCGGCCGTCCTTCCACGCATAGATACCGCCGTTAGCCGAAGCACTCCTCGGATGCGGCAGCTGTGCAAACCAATGAACGGTATCTATCTGATGCGACATCCACTGCCCCGGCAGACCCGATGAATAGGGCCAGAACAGGCGAAACTCCAGATGCTTCCGCGCATCGAACGGCTCATGTGGCCGGTTCATCAGGAATCGCTTCCAGTCCGTGTCTTCCTCCCGCATCTGCGCCACCAGCGCCGGCCGCCGCCAGCGTCCCGGCTGATTGACATTCCACGTCAGTTCGACCATCACGATCGGCCCAAACTTTCCCGACTGGATAAAATCCGCCGCCGCCCAGTAGTTGGCGCCGCTGCGTCGCTGTGATCCGATCTGCACGATCTTCCCCGAATCCTTTACGGCCTTCAGCACCGCCCGCGCGTCGTCCATCGTCTCGGCGAGCGGCTTCTCGGTATACGTGTCGCGACCGGCCCTGACAGCCTCCACCGTATGCAGCGCATGCTGGAAGTCGGCCGTCGAAATCATGACCGCGTCGACGTCTTTTATCGCATATAGCGCATCGTTATTGACGCAAGCCGTCACCGGGTGCCCGAACTTCTGCGCCAGAAAAGCGCTTCCTTCCTCCCTTCGCTTCTTCCAGATATCCGACACCGCGATGATGTCAAAGTTCATTTCCTGGTAACTCCTTAGAAACGCCGGAATATGATCATTCCTATGCCGGTCTGAGAACCCGACGACGCCGACCCGCACCCGGTCATTGGCGCCGATGATGCGGCGATAGCTGTTGGCGCTGAATCCCATGGCGCCCATATACGTGGCCATCCCGGCCATACTCGTTTGACGGATAAAGTCCCTGCGATTTGTTGTCATATGGAAAGTGTCATTTTGATAGTTAAACGTTTTTCATACTAAATGTACTAATTTAGATCATTGCTCACGCAAAAGCCTGTCATATGACCAAATCCACGCTACGCAAACGTTTTCGTAAACTTTTTAGGGCGTTCCCCTTCGGGTCGGGCTCTTCGCTGCAAGTCCTCGCTTTCAGCTGCGGGCTTTTGGCTGCGATCCCTAACGCATCCGCTCAGCAACTCCCCATAAAGGTCGAGAACGACCCCGCCGCCCGCTCCATCACCATCACCGCCGGCGGCAAACCCTTCACGACCTTCATCTACCCCGATTCGCTCGCAAAACCCGTTCTCTATCCGATCTACGCCGCCGACGGGCAGCTCATCACCCGTGGTTTCCCGCTCCGTCCCCGAACCGGTGAACCAGTCGATCACCCCCACCATCTCGGCCTCTGGTTCAACTACGAGAACGTCAACGGCCTCGATTTCTGGAATAACTCCTACGCGATCCCCGCGGCAAAAAAAGATAAATACGGCTGGATCCGCACCGACAGCATCCTCCAGGCAGGCACCTTCACCGGCACTGACGGTAACCACTATCCCAACACGAACACGGCCAACCCGATATCCACCGGCCGAGCCGCACCCTCCCATGCAAGCGGCGCCAAACTGGCCAACAGTACCGGTATCATCCGGTATGTCGCGCGTTGGACCGACACAAAGCAAAACGTCCTTCTGACGGAACATACCACCTATGTCTTCAGCGCCGACAAACAGCAACGGATCATCGACCGCTTCACCACCCTCACCGCCGTCACCGACGTCAGGTTTCCCGACGCCAAGGATGGCATGCTGGGCCTCCGCGTCACAAAAGAACTGCAGATACCCTCCAAGACCCCCGGCGAATTCGTCGACGACAAAGGGAATATCACAAAGGTCGCCGCCGGCAATAGCCCGGACATTAACGGAACGTATTTGACCTCCGAAGGCAAAACAGGCGACAGCGCCTGGGGCACCCGCGGCACCTGGTGCCTGATGTATGGCAAAAAACAGCAGGATACCCTTAGCATCGCTATCATCGACCATCCGGAGAACCCGGGTTATCCCACTTATTGGCATGCCCGCGGCTATGGCCTCTTCGCGGCCAACCCCCTGGGTCAGAAAATATTCAGCAACGGCAGCAAAATCATGAACTTCCATCTGGCGCCCGGGCAGTCCGCCACCTTTAGATACCGGATAGTCATAGCCGCAGGGAACAGCAGGCTGTCTACCGAAAAGATCAACCGGCTCGCCGATGATTTCGCCCGCGTCAGATAACAAACCGCTATCCACCTGAGAATCGGCCCCGTCTACCGGCAATTTGCCCCACCTGCCCGTACTCCGCCGCGGTCTGCCTAAAATCACGTGCACAGCGCCGCCAAAAATGCTAATTTTACCTCGTTAACCTAAAAATTGAAAAAATGAGTACAAAGAATCTCACCCTGATCGTAGTTTTATTCGTCATCCTCCTGTTCGGCGGTTGCGCCTGCAGCCGCTACAACGGCCTGGTCACTACCGATCAGTTGGTACAGAATAAACTGGGTGATGTCCAGACGCAATACCAGCGTCGTAACGACCTGTATAGTAGTATTATCCACACGATCGAAGGCTCGGCCAACTTCGAAAAGTCCACACTTAAAGAGGTGATCGCCGCCCGCGCCAGCGCCACCCAGATCAAGGTTGATGTCAACGACTCCGCTTCGCTCGGCGCCTATCAGCGCGCGCAGGCCAACCTGCAGGGCTCCTTTGCCCGGCTCATGGCCGTCGCCGAAGCCTATCCCGATCTCAAAACGACCCAGCAATTCCAGGACTTCCAAACCAACATTGCCGGAACGGAGAACCGCATCAACAATGCCCGCCGCGAATTCAACGGCGCCGTCAACGAGTATAACCTGAAGGTCAAGACCTTCCCGAACAACATCTTCGCCGGCATGTTCGGCTTCCACGTAAGAACCTATTTCCAGGCGGACCCCGGCAGCCAGAACGCTCCCGACATACATTTCGACATCAAATAATAAATACGGGCCCCGCGCAAGCGGGGCCCGATAAATTCTTCGCCTTGGCATTCTCACTATTCAAGCGAAAGCCTCTTTTTGACGAAGCGCAGCAACAGCATATCGTCACCGCCATCCAGTCGGCCGAAAAATGCACCAGCGGGGAGATCCGCGTCTATGTGGAAAGACACTGCCGCTATGTAGACCCCCGCGATCGCGCCACCGAGGTCTTTGCCGCACTGAAGATGGAGAACACCGTCGCCCGCAACGGCGTCCTCGTCTATGTCGCGATAAAGGACCGGCAACTGGCCATCCTCGGCGACCGCGGCATCCATCAGTTGGTGGGACAGGACTTCTGGAACCAGGAGGTAAGGACCATCCTCGCCCATTTCAATAAGGCGGACTATGCAGCGGGCATCGCGGCGGTCGTCACCGACATCGGCCATGCGCTGGAGCGGCACTTCCCTTACGACCGGGCTACGGATATCAACCAACTCCCCGATGATATCGTCTTCGGCCGCTAACCCTATCAAACGCACTTAATGAACAAACTTCGCTACATCCTCTTCGCCGCTCTCCTGTTCCTGGCCCGGCCCATTCTCGTCCATGCGCAGGAGGTGCCGCCGAAGCCCAACCCCAACCACCTGGTCAACGACTTTGCCCATGTCATGACCGACGACCAGATCTCGGCCCTCGAGCACAAACTCGTCAACTACGACGACAGCACCTCCAACCAGATCGTCGTCGTCACCATGCCGACCATCGGCGATGAGGACATCGAGGAATACAGTGTCAAACTCTTTAAAGCCTGGGGCATCGGCAACAAAAAAACCAACAACGGCATCCTCATCCTCGTCTCGATCGACAACCGCAAGGTCTTTATCACGACGGGCTACGGCCTCGAAGGCGCGATCCCCGACGTCACGGCAAGGGCGATCATCGACAACGAGATCGTCCCCAACTTCCGCAGCAGCACCGGGGATAACTACTATCGCGGCTTCAGCCATGCCGCCGACGCGCTCATAAAAGCGGCAGCCGGGGAATACAAAGCCACAAGCGAATATGCCAACCGTGGGAAGCGTCACGCCCGCAAGGGTCGCGGGGACAGCTTCGGCATCGGGATCTTCTTCTTCATCTTTATCATTATTATCCTCAGCATCTTCCGCGGCGGTCGCGGCGGCGGGGGTGGGGGAGGGTACTTCGGTGGCGGCGGCTTCCTGCCCTTCCTCCTCGGCACCATGGTCGGCCGCGGTCTTGGCGGCGGCGGTGGCTGGTCCGGCGGCGGCGGTGGCGGCTGGTCCGGTGGTGACAGTGGAGGCGGAGATTTCGGCGGCTTCGGCGGTGGTGACACCGGCGGCGGCGGCGCCGGCGGAAGTTGGTAAACGCATAAAAAAAAGCCCCGCGTAAGCGGGGGTTTTTTTTTATGCCTGCGCCCCGGCCATCGGCCGGGGCGTCAAATTAAAATCCTTTCTTCTCCCCACCCAACTTCGCATTGATATACTCCGCCTGGTCGTTCTTCCCCTCCGCCTGCTTTTTCTTGGCCAGTCCCTTCAACGCATTGTCGAAATATGGATCGGTCTGCTGGCGGTACGCCTGCGGGATCGCTTCTTTGAACTGGATCAGCAGATCCACCCCCCGTTTCAACTTGTCCGTGCTCGTAACCTTTGACAGCATCTTCGCATAAGGCATCATAAACTCGAACTTCTCCTGCGCCACCGGCATCTTCTCGAAATTATCGGATACGATATCAAAATCGCTCTCATCTCCCGACTTCATCAGCACCTGCGAGATCGCCACCGACAGCTCCCCCTTCGCGGGCGCCTTGATCATCTTCTTGGCCAGGGCGAGCGCCGACGTGCTGTCAAGATCCGATAACGCCTCGAGTCCATTACCCGCCACACTGTACGAACTGTCTGTAGTAGCCTTGATAAACAGTGGCAGATAGGCCGAATTCCCAAAGCTGCCAAGGATCTCGATCGCCTTTGCCTTCACCACCCGGCTCGGATCACTCTCTGCCAGTTGCGCCACGATCGGCTCAAAAGCCGCCCTTACATTGTCCCGCTTAAAATCCACCTTGCCAAGCGCATAGCTGCGGATGCGATAATAGCGATCCTTCACCGCCGCCTTTAACAGGTCCACCGCCTTGGCCTCATCCTGATGCTTGGCGCAGAAGTCCACTGCCTCATGCCGGTCGACATAATTGCCGGCATACTTATACTGGTGGATGAAATTGTCCAGCGTCTTATCGTCGGTCTTTTCACAAAGCAGCACCTTGTCGCCGTCCACATTCACCAGATCGGGCCGGCTCTTATAGGCGAAGGTGAAGGTATCGGTCTTGTCTTCGATCCATACTTTATGGCGTTCTTTAGTCGGGCCATTGTAGACGTCGATCGCGATCGGCAGGCGGAACATCTTCCCCGTCTCCTGTGTCTGGTTCACGATCACCTGTACCTTGCCGGCCGCGTCGTCATAGACGTAGTCGATCTTCAGTTTGGGGTGTCCCGAACCATAATACCATTGGTTCCAGTACCAGTTCAGGTCCTGGCCGGTCACCTCTTCAAAAGCCAGCCGCAGTTGCTGCGCTTCGGCAGATTTGAACTTATTGGTCGTCAGGTACAGGTTCAGCGATTTGAAGAATGCGCTGTCGCCGACATAATTGCGCAGCATGTTCAGGATGCGGCCGCCCTTCGGATAGCTCACCTGGTCGAACACGTCTTCCTTATCGGCATAATAGAACCGCACCAGGTTCTTCCCTGCATTCTCCGGCTGTTGCAGATAGCTCGAGATCCCCTTGTAATTCACGGCTTCGCCCGCGTCCTTCCCGTATTTGTATTCGTTCCACAAGGTCTCGCTGTAGTCGGCGAAAGACTCGTTCAGCGTGATATTGCTCCAGCTCTCGGTGGTGACCATGTCACCAAACCACTGGTGGAACAACTCATGCGCGATCACATCCTCCCAGCCGTTGCCATCCGTCAGCTCCCGGGCATCCTGCTGCGCCGACTCGCCGTGCAGCGTCGCGGTGGTATTCTCCATGGCGCCGCTGACGTAGTCGCGGCCGACGATCTGGTCATACTTTGGCCAGGGATAATCGATCCCCGTGATCCTTGAGTAGAACGCGATCATTTCCGGCGTGTTACCGAAGATGCGGCGGGCCACCGGGGCATATTCCTTCTCTACATAATAATTGACATCCTTCCCTTTATAGGAATCTTTTACGATGGCATAGTCGCCCACGCCCATAAAGAAAAGATAGGGTGCATGCGGCAGGTCCATCTTCCAGTGGTCGGTGCGGGTGCCGTCGCCATTCTCTTTCTGGCCGACCATCAGTCCGTTGGACAGGGTCACGTATTTCGAGGGAACGGTCATAAAGATCTCTTCCGTCGTCTTCTGGTTGGGCTTATCGATCGTCGGGAACCATACCGAATTGGCTTCTGTCTCCCCCTGCGTCCAGATCTGCGTCGGCTTGTTCTTATCTTCCCCCTTCGGGTTGATGAAATAGAGGCCCTTGGCGTCGGTGATCGCCGCGCTGCCCTTTACCTTCAGATCGTTCGGCTTTGACGTATAGTCGATGAAGAGCGTATATTTTTCCGTGTATTTATAGACGCGATCCAGGTGAACGCGCAATACCATCCCATCATAATCGAACTTCAGTGGGGTTGTCTTCCCGCCCCGGTCCAGCTCCACCTTGTGGATATCCATTCCTTTTGCATCCAGCGAGACCGTATCGGTCGGATAAAAATGGGGTTTCAGCGTTACCCAGGCCTTGCCATACATATAGGACTTGGAATAGTCAAACCGGACATCCAGCTTGGTGTTGACCAGATCGTCATATTTCGTGGCCGTAGCCCGGTATTCCTTCTTCCAGGCTTCGTCCGGTTTCTGGGCTTCCTGCGCGTGGACAAGGGATGTGGCGGATAAAAGCAGCGCGCCGGACAAAAGCCCCGCCGCCAGAGTTCGATACCTTCTGTGGTGATAATCGTGCATATTGATTTTTTTCGTCTGCCTCCGACGACGTGCCGGAGGCCCGTAAAGATAATTGTTGATCCGTCACCTTTCTCCGCCGCCTATCCCTTTTTCCGCCTCTTTCGTCCGCCCATGGCCACTCTCCAGCCGCCCCACTGGTGCAACTCCCCGCGCTTTTCCTTAACTTGCGGTAGGTTTTTACGTGTAAACCCTATTAAAATTGCAATGGCGTCCTGTCTGCCGCGGATGCGCCGGAGCATACCCCTCCAATCATGTGTAAGCTTGGCCTGATCTTTTTGATCTCTTTTCTGACGGGTAATAATTATGCGCAGGACTATTTCGTACTGCTCCAATCCGGCAATCGGCAGCCCTTCTACGTCCGCCTCGGCGGTCATCTCTATAGTTCCACTCCCGAAGGACATCTCATTCTCTCGCGATTAAAAGATAGCAGCTATACCATCGCGATCGGTTTCCCCGCCAAACCCGGCGTAGAACAAACCTATTTGCTCGGCGCCTTGCACAATGACCAGGAGTTTGAAATAAAGGATCATGATGAGACAGGGTGGGGGCTCTACGATTGTCAGACCAGGGAATGGCTTGCCCTCCTGTCGAGGACCGGTGGGCGTGAAGAGGTACACGCTCTCGGCGTCCGGCGTGATGATGCTTTCTCCCGTCTGATGGCCGGGGTCGTCCACGATACGGCCGTACTATATAATGACTTTACCAATTCCGAACTCGCAACGACGCCCACCCCGCCAGTCCCAACCGCTACGCCCCCCGCCACCGCCGCAAACTCCACCGGTACAGCGCCCGGCACCGCCAACCCGGCTACCATCAACTCCGCCGCCCAACCCGATAGCGCCGGCGCCGCCACCACCCAGAACCATCCCGACACTAGCACGGCCCTCGTCACAAAACTGGACCCGCCCGCAAGACAAAATACTGCCGCAGCCCAGGATACCTCCGCGGCCCTCGGGGCCAAACCCGATATTTCCGCGGCTCCCGCTCCAAAAACCGATTCTTCCGCCGCACCTGCGCTCACCGGCAGCGTAACGAAGGCGGATCCCGCGGTTAATAAAATGGACTCCGCGGTCGCAAGATCGGACTCCGCCGCTGCTCCATTGTTTCGGCCCGTCGCCGGCAACCCCGGGCATAAAGCCCCGCCGGTGGTCGACTCCGCGCGGAAAACCCCACTCTACCGGCTGGCCCCCGCGATCGTCAAGATCAGCCAGATAAAGCTCTCCCGCAATATGCGCCTCGTCTATGCCGACAAGGGCAATGGCGGCAAGGTCGATACGGTCGTCGTTATTATTCCCCTCGATACGACCCGGGCGACCCCTGCTGTGGCCCTAAAGACCCGCATCCCCGCCGCCGACTCCAGCCGGTCCCCGGTGACCAGGACCCGGACGGTGAATGCGGATTCGGGCCGGACCGCCGCCGCCAGGGCGCACGGGCCCAATTTTGACACCCCCGCCGGTGTTCATGTGATCGTCCCGACGCCGGTCAATCCCCCCGCTGCCGACAAGCCCCGGAGCAACGACTCCGCCAGGAAGCCGGCCTCAAAGTCCCAGTTGCCCTATGTCAACTCCGACTGCCACAACTTCGCGACCGATTATGATGTCGACAAGCTGCGGGTAAAGATGCTGGAGGCCGGAAAGGATGACCAACGCATTACAGCAGCCCTCAAGGTCTTCCGGACCCGCTGCTTCTTCACCCGGCAGATCCGTGCCCTCAGCGAGATCTTCACCACCGACGCGTCCAAATACCGCTTCTTCGAAACGGCCTACCCCTTCGCCGCCGACGAACATTTTCGCGATCTGGTTACCCTCCTCGCCGACCCCGTCTACGCCGGCAAATTCAAAACGCTCACTGGTATGCGGTAAGGAGGGCAACGCGGCGCATCCTTCGCACCCCTTATCTTTGCGCCCATGCCCAGGTACTTCCTCGAACTCGCCTATAAAGGCACCAACTACAGCGGCTTCCAGATCCAGGAAAACGCCAACTCGATCCAGCAAGAGGTCGAAAAGGCCCTCGGCGTCTTCTGCCGCACCCGCATCGTACTCACCGGGTCCTCCCGGACGGATGGCGGCGTGCACGCTTTTCAGAACTTTTTTCATTTTGATTATGAAGGACTTATCGAACGGCGCGTCCTCTATAACATCAACGCCATCCTCCCCCCCGACATCGTCCTTCGGAATATTTATCCCGTCGCCCCCGACGCTCATTGCCGATTTGATGCCATCAGCCGGGAATACCGCTACTATATCTATAGAGTAAAGAACCCCTTTCTGGCCGACCGCGCCTGGTTCTATCCCTATACCCTCGACCGCGAACAGCTGAAAGCCGCCGCCGCGCTCATCCCCACCTTCCAGGATTTCACCACCTTCGCTAAGCGCAATACCCAGGTAAAGACCTTCCAATGCACCATCCTGGAAAGTGCCTGGGAAGAGGACGAACAATGCCTCATCTATCGCGTCCGGGGCAACCGGTTCCTGCGCGGAATGGTCCGTGGCCTGGTAGGAACGATGGTGCAGGTCGGGCGCGGTAAGCTCAGCGTCGCAGCGTTCGGCGAGGTCCTCGAAAAGCGGGACAACCGGCTGGCCGATTTCTCCGCGCCCGGCCACGGGCTTTTTCTTCAGCAGGTATACTTTCCAGTTAGTCTGACGGATCCTCAGCAGCTTCCTGTTGTTAAAGGAATGTAATATGCGTCGCCCATTGCCGTTAGTTTTCTCGCGTCATTTTTACGGATATTTTTTATTCCGCTGAAACCCGCATAGAATCAGCGTTTCACGGGTTATTCACATTTCGTGGAACGGAATTTTTCAAAAAAGATTTGGCAGCGATGTGCATCTGCTTATCTTTGCAACCCGATTCGAAATAAGGCATCTCAAAACGCCGCTTATCGGGGAAGTTCTTTACGCGGCGGGCAGGCAAATACTCCAAAAAAGCAGGAAAGGATAAGGGTGCTGAACCCTAAAAAAAGCGAAGGAAAATTTTGGTGTTAACAATACTGGTTGTATCTTTGCCGTCCGCTCTAAAAGTTTTGCGCTTACGGATTAATGCAAAATGAATCCTCCAGCGCAAAACGATTGAAAATGGGCCTTCGGCCAGCCGACCTGTGGTCGTCTTAAGTTCGATTAGATCTTTCAAAATACGGCACACTGTTCTCACATCTTTTGTGAATAACTAAGAGAAGAAAACAGCAGAAAGTTTTTGATAGTTTAATAAAGGCTCTTACCTTTGCAATCCGTTTGAAAATAACGGTAGGCAAATGTAAAAAATTAGAACGGACCTCTGGTCTGTTCGGGCCGAAAAGTTCTTTGAAAGAATGGAAGCAATAGCACTAAAGAAGTAATTTTTTAGGTAAGGTTATATTAGCGAAAAGAAAATCGACAATA
>NZ_DASYCH010000110.1:0-6098 GCF_036500295.1 Puia sp.
TTGCGAAGCATTATGGCGAGGCGAATGCCGTGCCGGTCGAGGAGCGTTTGCCCGTTCTGAAAACGCGTACGCGGGCCGCCGCGAAGCCGCGTGCAACAGCGAAGCCCGCGGCGAACGCTGCGGCAAAGCCGGGTTCCGCGCTGAAAGCAAAGACTGGTGCCACCGCAAAGCCATGAGTAAAAAAATCGAAATAGGAAATTAGCGGGCATTCATCCGTTCGACAAGATAGTCAGGGAGACGAAGGTTTTTGAAAAAACGATCGGCTTCTTCCGCTTTCATCTTATAAAACGGATCATCTTTGTTTATTGGCCGATCGCTGACATAAAGGGGATAGGTTTCTCCTTTTTTGTAAAAACTCCCACGAAATTTGAGCGGCTTTCCAGTTCTTATAGCTCTACGCAAATCTCTTAATAACAAGAAACGCTTCATAGTTCACTCCTTTTTTAAATGGCTCGTCTTCGCCATTTTTTATTCCCAGTACCTCATATTTCGCACTGATCTCAGGTAAGGCCGATGCAATACTCATTTGATACAACCTCATCCGCGAGGCTGAGCTAGCCAAAATCAGGATGATCGCCTGAGGATTCAAATTTACAAAATTTTCTACCGCTTCAGCGACGGTCCTTAATATCGCCATTGCATCCCCATTGTTACTGATGACACGATCATCGATGTGACCCGTCCCAGGATCATAGTCGCCGAATAAAAGATTATACACGTTCCGGCCTAATCCTGGCCTGTGCTGAAATCTCACAGCTTTCCTGATCCGACCATTAGGTCCATCGCTACAGAACTCATAGGTCCTGCTATCCGCATCTTCCTCAATACTATACCTCTCCCATTCCATACCCCACCTATTTCCATTCTAAAAACTATTCCCTTTCTAAAAACAAAAAAGTGCTGCTAACAAATTTAGCAACACTTTTTATCCCGCAAAAAAATTTCTTCAACTAGCTATGCCTCTTCCGCCGCGACTTCTTCTTCGCCGGCGGCGCCGGCGCCTTCGTCGACGCATTCGCGTCTACCCCCATCGCCTGGTACACCGTCTCCTGGATCCGCCCCCGGATACTCAGGCTCGAAAGCCGGGGATTGTTCTCTATCGGGTTGACCCGGTTGGAGAGGAAGATAAAGATGAGATCGTATTTCGGATCCACCCACACGCAGGTTCCGGTGAACCCGGTATGCCCAAAAGTTTCGGGCGAAGCGGAAAGACAGGGGTAAGGTTCCTTGCGCGTCGCATTGTCCTTCTCCGGCTTGTCGAAGCCGAGGGCCCGACGGCTGATATTGGTGTGATAGGCCGTAAAGAATTTAATGGTGGAGGGCTTAAAAAAGGTGATGCCATTCATCGTGCCGCCATTGAGCATCATCTGCTCCAGCAACGCGAGATCATAGGCATCGCTGAAAAGGCCGGCATGCCCCGCAACGCCGCCAAACATGGCGGAGCCCGGATCATGTACATCGCCGCGGATCAACTGATGACGCCAGATGGGCTCGTCGGCCGTAGGGGCGATACGGCCCAGCGGAAACCGCTCTCGCGGCTTGAAGCCGGCAACTTCCATCCCCAGCGGATCGTAAAAGGTTTTCTTTACGTACTTGTCGAGGGTCATCCCGCTAATCGCCTCCACGATCATCCCCAGAAAGATAAAGTCATTATCGCTGTAGATATATTTCCGCGGGAGAAGCCGGCTCTGCACGATACGCAGGTTCATCGTATCCCGCCAGTCGTTGCGCAAATACATCTTATCGGCCACCCGCACGCCATGCGTAGAGTCGGGAACCGGCGTAAAAAATCCCGGCAACGAGTTTTGCTCTTTGGTGCTGTCGACAATCTCCCTATAGAAGACGACATCGGGAACGAGACCCGCCTGGTGCAGCAGGATATCCCAGAGACGAAGCGTATCCTTGTCGCTGCCCCTAACCCAGGGCAGGTAGTCGCCCAACGTCTTTTGAACGTCCAGCCGGCCCTCGTCATACAGTTTCATCACCGCCATCGTCGTCGCGCAGATCTTGGTGCAGGAAGCCATATCATAGATGGTCTCGGTATAGACAGGTTCCGTCCGGTCGTAGCTCATATAACCAAACGCCTTCTCATAGGCGATCTTCCCGTTTTTGGCCACCAGCACCACGCAGCCCGGCGTAGCCCGTTTTTCGATGGCTTCATTGGCGATGGCATCTATCTTTTGCAGCTTTACCGAATCCATCCCCAGCAGCGAGGGCGATGCGGTGGCAAGTGCCCGAACCGGCGCGATCCCGGCACCGGCCTTCCATTCGTCACATACCGACACCGGCAGATGACCCTTGGCGACAAATTTGCCGTTGAGCAGGTCGGCGGCCACCGTCTGGGTCACCGAATCATCCTCGTAACAGGCGATCAGCGTCTTTGCGTCGCAGCTGTTCTTTATCGCATAAGGGTTACCAAAGAACAGGGTCACGGCTTTTTCCTTCTGTTGCAGCTCATGCAGCAGCCAGGCGGCCGGCCGGCTAATGGCGAAGTTGCGCGCGGGAAAACGGGCATAGTTGTGCATGCCGATAACAATCGCTTCATAGCGGTTGGCCAGCAACTCCAGCGCCGCGGCAGCTTTTGCGCTGTCGAGGTCGTAGTCGAAGAAATAGACATGCGCGTGATAATCGTTGCGCATCCGGCGGCTAAACGCATTGTCTTCCGTCAGCCCCATCCCGATATAGGCGATGTTCTTCTGTTTTTTCTTCATGGCCGACAGACCCGTGCCCACCAGATCGAACCCCTGTCCGCCATTCGTGCCCTCCGCCTTGCTGCGCAGGGGGAAAACGGCCGGGTCTTCGCGCAGGAGGGTGATCGCGTCGACCGCCACATCATGCCGCATTGCCGGGATACCGGCGTTGAGGTCGGCCGTCAGGTGCGCCTTGCTCACCGGACGCCACGTGGCCAGACCCAGATTGTATTTTGCATAGAGGACTTTTTTCACCCGCGCATCGAGATCCTTCCACCGAAGCTTCTTTTCCTTTATCGCCGCATTTATCTTCTCCAGCGCCTGGGCGATATCGCCGGGCAGGCAAAGCATATCGTTGCCCGCGATAAGGGACTGTACAGCAGCCTCCCCGTCGGGAAAATATTTCGCCACGCCTTTCATTTCCAACGCATCGGTAAAGCTGATACCCGGATAATGAAGCCGCTTCCGCAGCAGCTTTGTTACGTTGTTGTAGGAGAGCGAGGTAGCCCTGTTGGGTTGGTTGTCGATAGCGGGAATATACAGGTGGGCGATCATCACGCTCCCGACACCGGCATTAAACAGCGCACGAAAGGGGTAGAGCTCCAGCGAATCCAGCTGTTTTTTGTCTTTGTTGATCACGGGCAGATCGAAATGCGAATCGACCGAGACATCGCCATGACCGGGAAAATGCTTTGCACAAGCCATGATCCCTTCAGCCTGCATGCCTTTTACATACTGGACACCATAGTCCGCGACCTTGTATTTGTCTTCGCCGAAGGACCGGTCGTTGATCACCGGGTTGTCAGGGTTGTTGTTGACATCCACCACCGGAGCATAGTTGACCTGGATGCCGATCCGGCGGCATTGCTGCCCCACGAGGCGGCCATAGCGATAGATCAGCGACGGGTCGCTGGTGGCGCCCAGCATCATTTGCCGGGGCAGCCCTTCGACACTGTCCATCCGCATCCCCAATCCGTTCTCCGCGTCGATGCAAAAGAGGATGGGGGTCCGGGTTATGCTCTGATAGTGATTGATGTGATCGGCATGGGTAAGCGGATCGCCCTGAAACAGACAGATGCCGCCGACATTGTATTTGCGAACTGCCTCGTCCAGCTGCTGGTCATAGAAGACCGGCCGGCGTGTCGCGGCGTCGATTCCCGAACCCCGGACGACCATCAGCTGGGTGATCTTGTCATCGGGCGACAGGGTCTTGAAGACGCTGTCTACCCAGGCATCGGCGGAAAGATTGGTTGAAGACTGAGCAAGGCCGTGGATCATGCCGGCCATAAAGGGTAGCAGGAGGATGATTTTTCTCATAATCGAATTTCGCCAAAAAATTGCCAAAAAATAATTTTTTGGCTCAATACCATAATATCTGCCCGCTTCGCGTGCGAACCGAACTCCGTTCCGTTTCTACGACGTAAATTGCACTTAAAATTGGATCGCGAAAGCGGAATCACGAAAATAAGCCAGAATTGCCAGACATCATTCAATTATTACCCGATAATATCGCCAACCAGATCGCCGCAGGGGAAGTGATCCAGCGGCCGGCCAGTGCCGTGAAGGAGCTGATGGAAAACGCCGTCGACGCCGGAGCTACGGAGATCCGCCTCTATGTGCAGGATTCCGGCAAGGCACTGATCCAGGTGGTGGATAACGGAAAGGGGATGAGCGAAACAGACGCACGGATGGCTTTCGAGCGGCATGCCACTTCCAAGATCCGGGAGATCGACGATCTTTTTCATATCAAAACGATGGGCTTTCGCGGCGAGGCCCTCGCTTCCATTGCCGCCGTCGCACAGGTGGAGATGAAGACCCGGCGGTCGGAAGATGAGGCCGGCACCGTTATCGACATCGAGAACAGCCGGGTCGCCCGGCAGGAGCCCGCGGCCCTCCCCGTCGGCACCAGCATCGCAATGAAGAATCTTTTCTTCAACGTCCCCGCACGCCGCAATTTTTTAAAGAGCAACCCGGTCGAGATGAGGCATATCCTCGACGAGTTTACCCGGGTCGCCCTTTCCTTTCCCTCCATCTTCTTCTCCTTCACCGCTAACGGCCAGGAGCAGATACACCTCGAAAAGGGAAGTCTCAAACAACGTGTCGTTCAGATACTCGGCAGTTCCTACACCTCGAAACTGGTGTCGGTGCAGGAGAATACGGACTATCTCAATATCTATGGGTTTGTCGGCAAACCGGATACCGCCAAGAGGACGAGGGGAGACCAGTATTTCTTTGTCAACAATCGCTTTATCCGCAGCGCCTATCTGAATCACGCCGTCAACGGCGCCTTTGCAGAGATGATCCCCCGCGACAGCTTTCCTCTATATGTACTGTTCATCGATCTGGACCCCACGCAGGTGGATATCAACGTACATCCCACCAAGCAGGAGATCAAGTTCGAAGATGAGAAGATCGTATACGCCTTTGCTCAGGCCGCGGTGAAACATGCGCTTGCCCAGTTTAGCATTACCCCTACGCTGGACTTCGATCTCGACCCGAATATCCAGGGTCTGGATGCGGTGAACAAGCCCCTCTCCGAAGAGCGCAAGGCCGCCGTTGCCTCTTCCTCGCTTTACCAGACCTTTACCCAGAAGAATCAGGCGCATTTTATCGAGCCCACGAACAAAAGCGAACTGCGTCACTGGAAGGATTTCTATGAGTCCCCGGCCGACCGGGCAGCGAAGGAAAATTCAAACCCCGCCGGCACCGGCACCCCGCCCTCGACAGACGAAGAGGCAGCACCCGGCACCTCCGCGGGAAGCCTTGCGACCGGGATCAACGCCGGTCACACCCCCGGCAGCGAATGGGGCGGCACCGCCACGCGGATCATGCCGATCGAGAACGCCCCCCTGCAACAACTGCTCAACGCGTATATCGTTACCCCAACCAACCGCAGCTTTATCCTCGTCCATCAGCAGGCCGCGCACGAAAGAATACTCTACGAACGCTATAAGACGGCCTCCGTGGGTCAGCAGATCCCCAGCCAGAAAAGCCTGTTCCCGGCATCGCTGACGCTCTCCGCGCCCGACGCCGTCCTGCTCACTGAATTGTTACCCGATCTGCTCCCCCTTGGATATGCCATCGAGCCCTTCGGAAAAGACAGCTTTATCATCCAGGGCACCCCGGCCGACACCGGGCAGGGCAGCGAGAAAGGCGTGATCGAACTGCTGCTCGAGCAATATAAAAACTTTGTCAGCGAGATCCGGTTCTCCCGGCGTGAAAAACTGATCCGCACACTCGCGCGCCAAAATGCCGTGAAGGCAGGGACCGCGCTGGCAGAAAAGGAAATGCGGATGCTGGTCGACGATCTCTTCGCCTGTGTCCAGCACAACGTCACTCCCGGCGGCGACCCCACCTATATCGAGTTCAAAAAAGACTATGTGGAAAAGCTATTCGGCCGATAGTTGG
>NZ_DASYCH010000111.1:0-5943 GCF_036500295.1 Puia sp.
GCAGGTATTTCGCGAATGAAGAAGGTCGTGATGAGATCATCAGTGATATCGAAAATCGCTTTGCCGAACTCTTCTCCGAAAGCCTGAAAAAAGGAGCAGTCTGTATCACCGATGCGGATGTCAACAACATTATCGCCAGCATGGGTCGCCCCGAAGATTTTGAAGAGGAAGAAGGGACAACCTCCACTGCCTCAGGAGCGAACTCCGGTACAGGAGCCGCAGGAGCAGGAGCCGGAGCCGGTGCAGGTGCAGGTGCAGGTTCCGGTGCCGCAGGCGCCGGTCCCACCACCGGTGGCTACCAGGGGGGATATTACCAAAGTAACCCCGACGAACCCCGACGCCTCTACCGGTCCGAGAACGATAAGATCCTCGGCGGCGTCTGCGCCGGCCTGGCCAATTATCTCCGCCTCGACCCCGCCCTCCTCCGGATCATCTTCGTGCTGATCTCCTTTGGCGGCGGCCTGGGCGTCCTGCTCTATATTATCCTGTGGATCGTCCTTCCCTACAAAACCCTGCCGGTCAATACCCGCAAACGACTCTACCGGAATTCCGATGACAAGGTGATCGCCGGCGTCGCCAGCGGACTGGCAGCTTATTTCCATATCGACGTATGGATCCCCCGCCTCATCTTCGCACTCCCGCTGATCCTGGGAGTCGTCACCTCCATCTTTCATACCTTCTGGTTTCATTTTCATGGCCGCTACTTCTTCACCGGCGGTTTCGGGGGCACCCTGTTCATAACGTATATCGTGTTGTGGATCGTCCTGCCTGAAGCCGTCAGCGCTTCAGAAAAGCTTGAAATGCGCGGGGAAAAGGTCGACCTGGAGTCTATAAAGAATACCATAAAGAGCGACCTCGGAAGTTTCAATAAGAAAGCCCGCGAAGTCGGCGCCGAAATGAAAGAAAGCTTTCAGAAGGCCGGCGAACGGGTAAAACAATCCACCCAGAATTTTACCTCCGAAGCCTATCCCGCCGCCCGTAGGACAGGCAGCGGCATCGGCCACGCCATCGGCATTTTGTTCAAAGCCTTCTTCCTCTTCATCGCAGGGATCATCGCCTTCGCCCTGATCATGGGACTGGCAGGCCTCGCCTTCCGCGGCGACGGCGTACTCGACCTGAAAAATTATATCCTCGCCGGCTTCTGGCAGAATTTTCTCGCCTGGACCGCCTTCGCCCTTTTCCTGGTCATCCCGGTCATCGCACTGCTGACCTGGCTGATCCGCCGGATCACGGGTGTCCGCTCCCGCAACCATTACCTCGGCTATACATTCGCTACCCTGTGGGTCATCGGGCTGTTTTCCTTTATCGCCCTGGTTGGCATGGTCATGAGCAATTTCCGGTCGAGACAGCATGTGGAAGAAGAATTCCCGCTGATCCAGCCCGCCCATGGAAAGCTGGTCGTTATGGCAGCCAAAGGCGATAACCAGTTTTATGACAATGACTGGTGGTTCGACGGCGACTGGCGGAACAACGGTCCTTTCTTTAACCTGAATGAGGACAGCCTCCTGCTCGCCACGATCCGGGTGAACCTCGTGAAGAGCGAAGACAGCTCCTACCACATAAAGGTAGTCCGCTTCAGCCGTGGCAATAATCCAAAAGTGGCGCACGACCTCGCACAACAGATCGTTTTCCCCGTCCGGCAGACCGACAGCGTCCTGTACCTGCCCCATGGATTCGCCGTCACGCAGGGCCAGAAATTCCGCAACCAGCAGGTCCTGATCGCCGTAGCCATTCCTATCGGCAAGAAGATCGTCGTCAACAGCAGCATACGGGACTATAAATGGTTTTCGATCAACTCCAATGGCCGGCATATCCAGTATAACAGATGGAGCGACGACTGGAACCGCTCTGGGGATGACGACTTCGACATGATCGACAATAGCTACTCCTGGACCAGCAATATCGAATATATTATGACGGCCGACGGACTGATGCGGACGGACAAAAAAAGCGCCGACCGCCGGGACAAAGACAAGACCAGGGATGACCGCAATTACAAAGACAGCAACACCGGGGATGACGACGACCCGGGCTATCGGAACCGGGACGACAAACCGGCGACTCCCGCAAACCCTGACAAACGCGGTTACCGCTATAAAGCCCCCGAACACCAAAAGACCAAACCCGCCGTCGACACTCCCGTTCTAAAGAGCACGACGATGGCGACGGCCCCCGAAAGACCGTCTTTACTTCTTATATCAGCACTATTTCAATAGTTGGTTGAAGTTGGAACAGCCCCTTCGGCGTTGGCGCCGGGGGCTTTTTTGTGCCCCCCCTTCTCCCTTTTCTTTTGCAGGCTCCCCCGCAAACCATATTTTTGCCGCCAAATTCACTTCAATGAAGCACACCCCCTTCACGGCCAAACATCTCGCACTTGGCGCAAAAATGGCAGAGTTCGCCGGCTACAACATGCCGATCTCCTATTCCGGCATCAACGATGAACACCAGGCCGTACGGACCAATGCCGGCGTCTTCGATGTCAGCCATATGGGCGAATTCATCCTGAAAGGAGACAAGGCATTGGACCTCATCCAACGCGTCACCACCAACGACGCTTCCAAACTGACCGCCGGCAAAGCCCAGTACAGCGCCCTGACCAACGAAAAAGGCGGTATCGTCGACGACCTGATCGTCTACTGCCTGGAAGAAAACAAAACCTATATGCTGGTGGTCAATGCCGCCAATATCGAAAAAGACTGGAAATGGATCGCCCAGCACAATACCCATCAGGCCGAAATGCACAATATCTCGGACAAAACCTGCCTGCTCGCGATCCAGGGCCCCAACGCCACCCGCCTCATGCAGGCCCTTACCGATCTCGATATCCTCAACCTCACCTATTATACCTTTATAAAAGGCGCCTTCGCCGGAGTCGATAATGTAGTGATCAGCGCCACAGGTTATACCGGCGCCGGGGGCATCGAGATCTATTTCGAGGACAAAGACGACACGGCAGAAAAAGTCTGGAACAAAATTTTCGAGGTGGGAACACCCCAGGGCCTGAAACCCATCGGTTTGGCGGCACGCGATACCCTGCGGCTCGAAATGGGCTACTGCCTCTACGGCAACGACATCGACGATACGAGTACCCCTCTCGAAGCCGGGCTGGGCTGGATCACCAAATTCACAAAGGATTTCACCGCAAGGACGATCCTGGAACGTCAAAAGGCGGAGGGCATCGGCAAAAAATTGGTCGGCTTCGAAATGCTTGAGAAAGGTATCCCCCGGCATGACTACGAGATAAAAGATTTCTCCGGCGCCGTGATCGGGAAGGTAACCTCCGGTACGCAATCCCCAACCCTGGGCAAGGCGATCGGAATGGGTTATGTACGACCCCCCTTCTCCAATATCGATAGCAAGATCTACATAAAAATACGGGACAAGCTCCTCCAGGCAAGGGTTACAAAACTCCCCTTCAGTTGATGGGCCGGTTAAAAACTCGCTTTTTATGATCGGTGACAAAGCTTGGAATGATTTTTTCTTGTCAAAGGAGCCAATAACGAGGACCTACCTATGCCTACGATCCATCTGACGACCTTTATTGCCGCACCCGCCGACCGGGTATTCGATCTTTGCCGGAGCATCGAGCTCCACCGTAAATCGATGGCCCACACGGGAGAAGAAGCCATCGCCGGCACTACCAATGGCCTGATCGGTCTCGACGAAACGGTGACCTGGAAGGCTAAACACTTGCTAAAGATCCGGATCCTGAAGTCAAAGATCGTATCAATGGCCCGGCCACTGTCCTTTACCGATGAAATGGTTAGCGGGGATTTCAAAAGCCTCCGGCATGAACACCATTTCAAACGAATCGACAACGGAACCCTGCTCATCGACCTGTTCCACTTCGAAACGCCCTATGGCGGCCTCGGAAAACTGGTCAATCAGCTATTCCTAACCCGGTATATGAAGAATTTACTGGAAACCCGCAACGGCATGATCAAAGATTACGCGGAAACGGAAAAATGGAAATTTATTTTGGATTAATAAAAGCCCCTGAACCCCTACATTTGCGTTATCCTGATTATGACAAATTCCAAGCCCAGCTTACATACCGCTTTATCTCCCGCCTTGCTTCATTTGTATGATCTGAACCACGCCATCGTGGTCATCATCGATGTCCTTCGGGCAACCTCCACTATTGCAACAGCCTTATACAACGGCGCCAAATGCGTGATCCCCGTGGATAGCGTCGCCAAATGCATCGAACTGGGCCGTCAGATCGACGGCATCACCGCAGGCGAACGCGACGGCCGGATCGCCGAAGGATTGGAACATGGCAATTCCCCCTTCGAATACCCCCGCGAGTTCGTCGCCGGCAAAACGCTGGTTTTAACAACCACCAACGGCACCAAACTCCTCCACATGGCCCTCGACCGGGGCGCCGGACAGATCGTCACCGGCTCTTTTCCCAATCTCGGCGCAATCTGCCGTTACCTGACTTCACAAAACCTGCCGGTCGTCCTTGGCTGCGCCGCCTGGAAAGACAAGATCAATATCGAAGACCTCTTATTTGCCGGCGCGGTGATCAACCAGGTAAAAGATCATTTTCATATCAACTGCGACTCCTCTAAGGTCGCCGAGACAATGTACCTCGACGCCCGGGTAGATCTTTTTGAATTCATGAAGAACAAACAAGCCTCCCACTACCTCCGGCTCAACGGGTTTGGACTGGAAAAGGATATCCGGTACTGTTTGACGCCCGACCTGGCCAACGTGCTGCCCTTTTACGAAAATGGCAAGCTGATCGTACTCTAGTCGATCGGCCAGGTCCATCAATTAGCCCGGCCAGATGCGCCCGCATCGGTACAAGCCAACCATTCCCCAACCGGAACGCGATTCCCTCCCAAATTCGTAAGCATCATCACCCATAACAGCTTACTTTTGCCAACTGTACCCAGTCGGGTACGGATGATAGCAGCTTGAAAAAGAATAACCTCCATATTGCCCTCGTGGGCAATCCCAATAGCGGAAAAAGCTCCCTGTTCAACGCCCTGACCGGGCTGAACCAGAAAGTGGGCAATTTTCCCGGTGTGACCGTGGACAAAAAGACCGGCAACAGCGATCTTTCTAAAGATCTCTCCGTCAATATCATAGACCTGCCCGGCACCTACAGCCTCTATCCCAAACGTGCCGATGAATGGGTGACCTATAAAGTACTGCTCGGCCAGGACCCCTCCGTCCGGCCCGATATGGTCATCCTCCTCGTGGACGCCAGCAACCTGAAGAGAAATCTTCTCTTCTGCTCCCAGATCATCGACCTGAAGATCCCCGTCGTCATCGCCCTCACCATGTTGGACCTGGCCGTAAAAAAAGGGATCGAGATCGATGTCGACGGCCTGGAAAGAGAATTAGGCATCCCGATCGTCCCCGTCAACCCCCGCAAGAACAAGGGGATCCCCCAATTGAAAAAGGTGATAGAGCAACGGGCCCGTCATTTCCGCCGCCCTGCCCGCGACTTTATCGTTGCCCCCGTCCTGGCCACCGGCGCCGTCGGCGACGTAAAAAAGATCTTCCCGGAGATCAGCGATTATACGGCCATCCACTACCTCATCAACCACGAGAATTTTGATTTCCCCCCGGATCAGCAGGGCCAGATCGAACATATCGAAGCCGAACATCATTTCAACCATACCCGGATCCAGGCCGATGAGATCATGCAACGCTATGCAAGGATCAAACAGATCATGCAGCATACGGTGGCGGAACCGGACCCCCTCGAACGAACCCTGTTCACGGAAAAACTGGACAAACTCTTCCTCGACCGCACCTGGGGCTATATCATCCTGCTGGCCGTGCTGTTCCTGCTGTTCCAAAGCGTTTTTTGGATCGCCCAATTCCCCATGGACGGCATCGACTGGACTTTCTCCCACCTGGGAAGTTGGGCGGGACGGCTCCTGCCGGATGCCTGGTGGAGCGACCTCCTCGTCAATGGAGTGCTGG